>CAZHRV010000268.1:0-36510 GCA_964535035.1 uncultured Rikenellaceae bacterium | reverse complement strand
GATACAATGAGAACGGCATATTTTACCTGGGGACTCTGGATTACCTCGCCATATACCATCAGATGCAGGTATGAATCTGCCTGTTCCTTTACAGCAGCTATAACGCGGGGATGCCTGTGCCCCGTATTGCTGACCGACACTCCTGATATAAGGTCAAGATATTTCTCGCCTGAGGGACCATACATGAATACACCTTCCGCTCTCGTTATCTCAAGCATAAGTGGTTCAGTGGAGGTCTGTCCAAGGTGAAGAAGAAAAAGCTGACGGTCTGTAAGCATGTGAAAATAAAGGAATTATCTGGCCATCACATTAATATCATTTAGAAGTGTATCTCTGAATGATTTTCCAACGGGGATACTCTTTATTGTATCTCCGACCATCAGATCAAGGGAGTTCTCCTTTATGGCCTGGATCATGCTCTTATTTATGATATAGGATCTGTGCACTCTGATAAATATCCCTGACGGCAGCTGGTTCTCTATGGCTTTCATTGTAAAGTGGATAGTGAACCTGTCGTCACCGGTAGTCAAAGTGACATAGTTTTCAAGAGCTTCGATATATATTATATCTTTCAGCTTAAGCTTTACAAGTGATGAACTTTTCTTGATGAATATCTCTTCATCACCGGTATTTGCTGTCTCCTTATGTGAATAGTACCTGATGGTTTTATCGATGGCTTTGCAAAAGCGTCCATAGGTAACTGGTTTAAGCATATAATCGACTACATTGAAGTCGAAAGCCTTTACCGCATATTCTTCAGCTGATGATACTATAATTATATTCGGAGGGTTGTCAAGGCTGCCAATAAAGTCGAATCCATCTAACTCTGGCATCTGGATGTCGAGTAGAATGAGGTCTATATCCTGGCGTTCGGTAAGTATATTTCTTGCTGCGACTGAATCACTGAAAACACCTATCAGGTTAAGTGAGGTTGATTTTTTCACATAGCCCTCAAGTATTTTACAGCTCATCTTATCGTCGTCAACAATAATACAATTCATCTGTTAAGATTTAGGCCAGGTTAACAAATTCAAAAATAATAAAAAAACTATCATAAATTTTATCAGCCGGATTTTAGTTGGATTTCTAATGCTATTTTCTTTTCCTGCAACTGACAGATGCGGGGGAAGTTGTTTTAAATAAAATAATTATAAATAAAAAAGGGGTGAACTAACACCCCTCAGCAATCTCTTTTTCAAAGATTAAAGACCTTTGTCGAGAGCAGGAGCAGCTTTGAATTTAACGACCTTCTTGGCAGGAACGTTAAGTTTTGCACCGGTACGAGGGTTGCGTACTACTCTTGCACTTCTTTTGGTTACTTTAAAGGTACCGAGACCAGGAAGCTGAAGCCTCTGGCCTTTTTTCATAGCTTTGCCTACTGATGATACGAATGCATTCAGAGCTTTGCCTGCATCCTTAACTGTAAGTTCGGCATCTTTTGCAATAGAAGCTACTAAATCTTTTTTTGTCATAATAATTAGTATTAAAGGTTAGACCATTTTGTCTTATTGAATACAAATTTATTCTATTTATATTCATATGCAAATTTATTTTTCCGTTTTTCCACAAATAGTGCGGATTTTAGGCTAAAATACCTGTTTTTTTTGATGAAACCAGCAATTACTGCTTAAATCGCGTATCCGCATCATTTCGCAGGATGAGTACGTAAAACCTCAGAATTTTGTTCACATAGTGTTAATAAATATTACAACCTGCTGATATATAATATTTTATGGGATAACCAGGGATAAAAAAAATTAAAAAACAAAAAAACATTATATTTGCGGCGGAGAAATGGAGAAATGGCAGAGCGGTTGAATGCGGCGGTCTTGAAAACCGTTGTGCTGTATCCACGGCACCGGGGGTTCGAATCCCTCTTTCTCCGCCAAAGGCATCAGATCAGTCCCGTCCACCGGCCGGTGGACGGGATTTTTGTTTTATGAAAAGGCCGAGCCAGGCTTGCCTGAGTGAGGGCTTTGAATAAAACAAAAACCACGCGAAGCGTGGACTGATCTGATGCCTTTGTTACTGCCCCGCGAGGGATCACCGACGATCCCGAGGACTCGGGAGAGGAGGTAATCCCGATGTGCCGGCCCCTCCCCGGACCCACTCTCTTCATCAAGCAATTCAATAAACCAAGCATTTTCGTCCCCGGGATCAATTTCAGGAGGGAAAAGGCGAATTGCCGGTAGTTCATTGTCAGGGATTCTATAGGTGCCCGGATTATAGTGCTTTCTCAATCGTCGTGGTTGCCATCCGGCATCAAGTAACTGCCTCGCAATCGCCTGGCCTTTTTCGGCAGCAACCCGAAAGGGTTTCAATAAGCAGTAGTTCAAGAGCTTGTGATTCCAGTCGTGCTTCGTGCAGGTCTAACAGGCATTCTGCTTCATCGGCAATTGGTAAACCGTTACTTTATTTTTTGTCCTACGAGCACAATAAACGCCGATTGAAGCACTTGAATATCGCTTACTCGAGCCTTATATTCCAAGATGGATTTACCAATCAAGGCATCAATACGCGTCTTGTGTGTATCCTCTTTTGCCAGCCCGCCCGATTGAACGACGTCCGTGTTAGGCTCAGGTATTTATTTGATTTTCTATCAGGTATCATTTATGTCTTAATTGCATACCTGGAGCATTAATTGGTCTCTTTTCAAATCCGAATTTTTCATAAAATGCAAATTTGTCTTTAGCTGCAAATAATTGGATATCTCTTATTTTATTGTCCTTACATTTCGTTACTAATCTCTCAAGAAGCTTACTACCCAATCCTTGACCTTGATAATCGGGATGAATTATTAAATCTACAATTAAAGCATGGTGTACCCCATCAGCTATTATTCGACCGAATCCAATTAAGATATCTGAATCATATATTGAGGTTGAATACCAACTGCTTTGTATTGCATTGGCTAAATCCTTAATTGAAAAATTATATTTTTGATTCCATCCAGTCGTTTGAAACAAATCCCAATAATCTTTAATATCAGGTAATTTATCTTTGAATGTTACTGTATCTTCCATTGAATTTCTGCAATCCAGATTTGCTTTAACGTAGTCTCTATTTTTCTATTAATTCTTCAATGATTCTAATTGAATCTGATATACATTTTTCGCAAAGATTCTCAAATAAATTATTTTCTTCTGCAAAAAGTTGACCTTGTTCTGTTTTTAAATCACATTTTATCAATGATTTGCAATCTATCGCACCATGGATTGATTTAAATTTTTCACTAAAATTTTGTATCATTGAATACGTTACTTCTTTTTTATCTGCGTTATTAGTATACTTTTTACCATTATAAATGCCAAGTACCATAAAAGATCCAGTAACTGCTCCACACGTTTCCTGAAGTCTCCCCATTCCTCCTCCAAATCCACATGATATATTTAAGGCTAAGCTATTATCAAAACTTAAGTCATCTGAATATGCTGTCAATACAGCCTGTGCACAGTTTAATCCTGATTTGAAGGAACGTATCGCTTTATCTTCTTTTAATTTCATAATAGTATGATTTTAATTTTTTAGTTATGTAAATTTATCACTCTTTCTGGAACTCAATATACTTCTTATAAAGTTTCTAAATAGTTTGTAGTACTCTATGCTTATGGTAAATTTGTTTTTAAATTGATCATGCTATTTAGACTCAATGAAGCATTAAATCCAAGTTTGGTGGTATATTTTAATCCGAGTGCAATTTGCAAAAATGATTTCTGATATATTGATCCCCATAATAATCCAGCAAAGGGAATTAATCTTTTAGTCGATAAATCAGAATTGATATGGATTCTGGCCCCAGATGAAAAATATGGGAAGTCTTTATAGATATCGAGAAAGATTTGATAATTGAAAGAATTGTCCTGAATAGACAGGAACAATCCTTTTTTAATAATTATTTATACCTTCTTCCCGATATAGAACACATAGCCGTAAAACTCTTTATACTTGTAATATAATTTAGTTTCGTGTCGTTGGTTTGCCACGAACTCTTCAGCAGTTTTATTTTCCGGATATCTCTTAAGGAAAGCTTCCTGTGCCATAACTTGTGGAGCATAGAAATGTTCTGTCCAGCAGTTTTCAGGCAGAATAAAGCTTGCAACAGGAATATATCCGTTTTTTTGTATTTGGGCGATCTTATTTGGAATAGTGTCTATCTCAGGATAAGCATCCAGCCAGAACTCATCGATTTCAGCAGGACGTTTCCCGGTAAACCACGACACTTCTGAAACGGCAACATAGCCTCCCGTTTTCAGGAATTTCCACCAATCGTTCAATCCTCGTTCAAAACCGATATTATAAATAGCTCCTTCCGACCAGATCAGGTCTAATTCTTCATTATGAAAATGGAGGTTATCCATTGAACCAACGACACCTTTAATTCTATCTTGAAGATTCAGTTTAACGGCATTAGAGTTGAATAGGTCTATAAAAATAGGAAATAAGTCGATACCTGTTATATGTCCCGGCGCATGCTGTGCCAGAACCATAGTTTGACCTCCGGTTCCACAACCAATGTCAGTAATGTGGGATTCATCGGTAAGATTATCTATAAAACTCAATGCTTTAATGGTTACCTCGGGGCTACCTGGCCCTTGTCGTTCTATACTTGAAAAATATTCGCAGATTAAATTGAAATCGAATTCGTGAATTGATTTATTTTCGTTACTCATGATGTTTAAATTTATTATTTTGAAGAACATGGCAAAAGACTATCATATACCTGCCAAAGCATCAACTGTTATTATTATATAGAAAATACTCAGACATGAATATGCCTGAGTTTTATTATGAGATAATCCCGGGCAGAATGCACCAAAGATTATTTACTTCACCAAGTCCTTCTTTAATTTAAGCATCCAAAGTTGTTAGATTGAACAAAGGTAGGTATTCTTTTAATAATGTTGATTATTAATTTCGATAATTGTCTTTGTGAGTAGCTTATGGCTTAAAACAGCCCGGTAGTATGGGCAGTTGCCGACCGTGTCGCGCGAAGCCGACTTTGTCGTGATACAGTCCGGATCTCGTATTGAATAAGATCCTGGACTAATTTAAATCCCGCAAATTTGTTTTTGCCTCCGGAACATATTTATGAACTCCGGATACAATACTACATGTTTCCATCTCCTGACAATCTCCACATGTATTGAATCCCCTGGCTTTTACGCAATTTCTTATTTCGCAAATATCACAATGGCTAAACTTCACACCTTCTTCTCTGCACCCTGTACAGTTTATCATTGCAGGCGAGAGATCGGGAGCATTATAACCTACCCTCCATTTTTCAGCGGTAGTTTTTCTTAGTTCATCATCATTTTTTATTGTCGCAATTCTTGCATCACAAGCAGCGCAGTTTAATCCACAACAAGAAATTAGTTTTTCCATAATTAAAAATTTTAGAATAATCTTCTTAACAATTATTTGATTAGTTTTTAATCAATTTTTGCGGAATAAGATATAAATATTTAAGAGATGCAAAAATTTGCGATGAGAAAATTTCAATTTTGAAAAGAAATTTGTGAATAAAAGTTAGGTGTAAATTATTTTATTGCGGGCACTGGCGCGCGTGTCCCGGCGGAGCGCAACGGGAAACCTATTAATTTTATTGTCCGTGTTAGCACATGTTTATTCTTTGTTTTTTATTCTATAATCCCAAAGTTATTGGACAGTTTTTTCGGCAATTGTAACACTTTTTCAAAATGTATCCCTTTTCGTTTCGATAATTTGATAATGGACGACATAACTTTTGATTTACCGTAATGCCATCTAATGCTTTTGCAGGACAAGTATCAATACAAATCCTACAATTATTTGGACAGGTTTTGTAATTAGCCAAAGGTGTTGGTTCTATAACTATATCTGTCAACAATGCTCCAATTTGGATCATATTGCCAAATTTTTCATTGACCAATAGATTATTTCTTCCAATAATACCTAATCCAGCTAAATATCCAGTATGTCTAAGTGAAAGAATTGCACGACCTGTTTTATTTTCTTCATCCCAATATTCATAGGGATCATCTGTTGGAATTATTACATTTTTAATCCCAATAGAATCAAGCTCTGCCGATATATGGAAAGTCATTAAATCAACCGTCTGTATTGCTAGAGTATTAATATGAGTATAAGGAACACAGCTTTCAGCATATAATGTTTCTGACGGAATCCGCCTGGCAAAGACAATTACCGATTTAGTTTTTTATAATATCAACGGGATGAAATCCTTTAGGTGCACCATCAAACCTATCAATCGAAGCAATTCCAAATAAATCAGCACCATGCTTTATCACAATTTGCTTTATTTCATTTTGACTAATTGCTGTCATGTTGAGATTTATATTATTCTTGACTAATGGTCAAATATAAGTAACAAATGTTACAATTTTTCATTGGCTTTTTGATCTTCATTTGATCGTTCGCTTGCGGATTTAATTGATAATCTCGGTTGGTTATTAGACAGTCTGACGGCCCGGCGGTATAATTAGTAAGCGTTATCCGACGACAGCACCGGGCAGTCCCGAGTACTCGGGATTAGCCAGCCCGCCCGACAGAACGACGTCCGCCCGGACGAAATCCATTCGGACGAGTCAGTCGTTCGGGCGGGCAAAAAACGTGACAAGCAACTTACCTTTATTGTACGTGTTAGCTGCTGCCCTATTTTATTTCAAAGAGAAAATTTCCAATGATATAATTAATTTACAAATAGTATACAGTTATTCAATTTTTGTCTCAATGAATTGTGACTCTTGGATTGATTCGTGCAAGTGGATGACTTCCCATTTATCTTCTATTTTGTTCAATATACTCTAATGCTTGTTTACTTAACATTTCATGTCCTCCTTCAAAAATGGTAAGCATAACCTTTTTTGATGCTTTTTGATAATGAATAGCTCTATCGCCTATTTTATTATTATTATTTGAAGAAGGAAAAGACTGTGTATTAACCATGAATTTCAAATCTTCATTGTTTACATATTTAGAAGTATCTGTTTCTCTGAAGTCAGACAAAAGCTTGTTATAAAAGTTTACTGATTGTGAAATAGGTACAGGTCCATTATAGCCATCATGAATACCAGCGAAAATCTGCAAAACACATTTTTTTCGTTTTTTAACGGGGGTAGTCCAAAATAATGGCGAACGTTCTTTGGCTTTTAATGTATCAAAAATATTATTAGCTCCTATACAGCTAATTATCTCAGTGGCGTATTTATTTTTCCTTTCAATAGATTCTTCATACCACGCCACCAAATCTGATATGGATGCCCAAGCAGAAAAGGCACTAATATTATGTCGGGACTTCATATACATGGCCAATGTAGCATATCCTCCTCCACTATATCCAATTACATGAATTCGATTTCTGTCCACATTCATATTTTTTAATGCCCAGTCAATTGCTTCGTCTATATCAGCAATTACAAAATCACTGCAGCAAGCTTTGGAATGATTGTTAACGCCACGAAAATTGGGAAATATATAATTGTAATTTTTATTTTTTGCAATACTATCTAATCCAATTGTTTTTAAAGAATCGGCAGGATAACTCCAAGAATGAAGTTGTACAATCAAAGGTTGGGGTTTTTTGTAGTTTGATTTATAATAATAAAAGACTTGAAGATTTCCATCCAGGGTAGAATTAATACTGTCTTTGTTCAATAATGTTGCAAGCTGGTTCTGATTGTTATTTTGTCCACTTGCACAAACGTTTATTATACAAATGAGCCATGTCAAAAGTGATTTCATAATTCCTGTTGTTAGATATTTTTACTGATTAATATTATTTGTCTCGTCCTGGTATAGGTTGTTACTTTTAGGTGTGACATAATTGATTCAAAGTTAAAATATTTTGATTAGTTTTATTCTGTATCTCACAAGCCATTTTTTTATTTCAATACTTTCCTGATTATGAGCCTGAATGGGAGTTAAATAGTAACAACTTTCATGGGGTCTGAGGTTGTTGTAAATCCAGATTGACTTATTAGTTACCCTCTGTGCATGCCTCTGATCCGGAAGACGATCTCCAAGGTCAAATTCGTTTTTCAGAGTCCCGTTAACTCTTTCAGCAACTGCATTCTCGTAAGGATCATGTTTTGTTGTCATACTGATACCAATGTTGGCCGAGAGTTGATGCCCGACGACTGAACCAGAAAAGCGTGCAGATTGCCGTTACAGTTATTTTGTCTTCTTTTTCCTGGCAGGCTTCTTTGTTTGCAGTCCGGGCAAATACTTTTTTACGACTTACATTGTCCGTGTTATGCGTTCGTGTTATTTTTTAATTGTCTATGCAGCAGTCTCTTTGATTCTTTTAATTCTTTTGAGGTCACTGGCTTTGATTTTCTTTTCTTCTTCTAGATCAAAGTCATTCTGCAATCCGAGCCAGAATTTCGCAGAGTTACCAAAATAGTAACTAAGTCTTAGGGCGGTGTCTGCTGTAATACTCCTGTGTCCTTTGATTATTTCTGAAGTTCTGGTCTGAGGGATCCCAATGTCTTTTGAAAGCCTATAAGCTGAGATGTTTAAGGGTTTAAGAAATTCTTCCAGCAGAATTTCTCCCGGGTGGATATTTAAAAGCTTTTCCATGTTTTCTATTTATAATAGTCCATAACTGTTACTTCACTCGCATTTCCATCTTCCCATTTAAATACAATCCTCCATTTATCATTGATCCTGATGCTGTAGAAATCACTCATCTTACCTGAGAGATTCTCCAATTTGTTGGAAGGTGGAATTCTTAAGTCCAGCAGATTTTGGGAGTTGTTAAGCATTCTTAATTTTCTCCTTCAAATTTGCTGGATGTCATGAGGTAGATTTTTAACTCTATCCCCATTCCAAATTTTGTTCAGAGCACCACATGACGCATAACGTCCCGGCAATAGGGCCGGGCATTAATAAACAGCCCGGTGAGCCTGTTCCGCGTCAGCGGGAGCTGTTTCAGCCCCGCAATTAGCGGGGAGCCACTCTTCACGCGAAGCGGGAAGCTTATTAATCTTATTGATCGTGTTAGGTGGTCGGGCTTATTTAAATGTCAGAGTGTTAGGATCTTGTCTAGTGTCATAGATCCTCAGTATTTCAATATTCGATTTTCCGTCTCTATAGAAAAGAATATTGTGTTTAGTAAGAACACATTTTCTTACTTTTTTTCTTTTATAAATAATTGGAAACTGCCTTGGATTAATCGAAATCTGATTTAAAATATTTTCTGTGAGTTCAATAAAGTCAGATGCAACTTTTTCTCCCCAATTCTTATTGAGGTATTTTAAGATATTAGAAAAATCATTCTCAGATAATGGGGACCAGATGATTGGTTTATGCATTTGAGTATTTCTTGCGGGACTTATCTAAGACAGCTTTATTTGCAATTCCTTTACCAGAGTCAACCTCATCAATTGCATCAAGGATTCCTTGTTTCTGGCTGGCTGTAAGTGTTTTCCAATCAGAAATGTCTTTCTGTCCGTTGATATAGTTCAATAATAATCCGTAGAATTCCTCAAGCCTATTCTTTTCCAGGGAATCTATCTGTCGGAAAATCCTTAGTTTAAGATCGGAGACTGTCATAATAACGAATTTTCTCAAAGGTAACGAAATTTTATAAGAAAAGTTTTAAATGTCCACCACCGCACTCTGCCTGACACCTAACGGCCCGGCAATAGGGCCGGGCATTAATAAACAGCCCGGTGAGGCTGTTTTAGCGAGGAGCCAGGAAAGTAAAAATCCATGACGATCCCGCTTTGCGGGATGTCAGGGCAGGCGTGACAACTTCCCGTGTAGCGGGAAATCTATTAATTTTATTGACTGTGTTATGTGCTGTCAATAATTTCTATTTATTAATTGCAGGATTTGATTGTTTTATTTTGTCAAGTATCTCTTTAGGTGCTTTTTCAGGTGAGCCTGAATCAAATGGTGGTTTTGGATCGTATTCCATTCCAAGTTGAACAGCTTTAGCAAAGTTTTCATTTACAATCAAGCTTAATAAATATAATGACATATCTATTCCAGCTGAAACTCCAGCTGATGTCACTATTTTACCATCTTTCACATATCTGTCATTTTGAAGGATTCCACCATATTTAGCCAATTGTTTTTTTCTGTTCCAGTGAGTTGTGGCTTTACAATCCTTCAGTAATCCTGCTGAACCTAATAGCAATGCTCCTGAACAAACAGAAACGGTCCATTTACTTTTTTTATGGGCATTTTGAATCCAGGTTAAAATTTCTTGATTGTTTAAGATTGAATCAATACCAAATCCTCCCGGGATAACAAGGATATCAGGTTTTTTTATATCCTGAAGAGAATAATCAGCAGATATTTGCAGACCTTTAATATCTTTATATAGTCCAGGTTTTACTGCAACCATAAAAATCTTTGAATTTGGTATTTTTGATAGAACTTCGTATGGTCCAACAACATCAAGTGCTGTAAAATTGTCAAATAGTAAAATCGCAATTATAAGAGTTTCTTCCATATCAGGTAGTGTTTATTTGTTTAGGTTGGTAGCACATAACGGCCCGGTGGTATAATTTAGTAAGCGTATGTCTTCAAACCAAAGTGCACCGTTAAAAGTCATAATTTAAGGTGTGACTATATAAAGATATTTCAAATATTCTCATAATCCAATTCCAGTTTTCGGATGATATAATTTTTTCGTCTATCCTGTAATGTTTTCTCTTTGATTTTGCTCCTTTCTTTAAGTATTTTTTTGTCGCGTCCGAAGTAAATATCTGCTGGTGTCAGATTTCGGAGAGACTCATGATATCTTTCATCGTTATAGTATCGAACGAACTCTGCGATAGCTTTAATAAGATCCTCGGGAGAGTAATAATTATCGAGTTTGATAACATTTTTCATGGTCCTGTGATAACGTTCGATTTTACCTTGAGTTTGCGGATGGAACGGTTTCCCGTTAATGGGTTTGATTCCTTTCCCTACGAAGAAGGCCAAGATTTCCGCAGAGAGATAACATTTGGCATTATCTGTAAGTATCTTTGGTGCATTCTCTTTAGTAAGACCTGTAAATTGCAAAGCTTTATCCACGGATGGCATAACGTCTTTTGAAGTCATTTGCTCCCGTAGATCCCACGCAATAATGAACCTGGAAAAGTCATCAAGTATCGTAGATAAATAATACCAGCCCCATCCAATTATTTTAAAGTAGGTAAAATCACTCTGCCACATCTCATTGATACGCTTTGTTTTATTAACGAACTCATCTGCTGCACTCATGACAATGTGCGCCGGAGATGTAATCAGACCAGCTCTTTTCAAGATACGGTAGACACTGCTTTCGGATATATACCATTTGTGATTGTCAATGATATGAAAGGCAAGTTCCCTGGATGAAAGCTCTTCATGCTCCAATGCTTCTTCAACTACCTGTGTCTGTTGTTCAGGAGGTATCTTGTTCCATGTCTGATGACGGCCTTTGGCTTTTGGTGCCAGTCCGTCATAGCCGCCCTCAAGATACCGGCTGTACCAGTTATAAAAGGTCCGTTTGTGTATTCCCAGCTCTTTTAGAGTCCGGTTAGCGCTTAAGTCCGAACCATCTACCAGTTTGATAATCTCGTATTTTTCCTGCTGTGTAAATCGCATGTACTTCTTGAGTTTTATGATTCTTCTGACTCTAAGCCATTCAAGGTTTTTTTTAGCTCCTTGTTATCTACGTACATCTCTCCAAGTTCCCGTTTGAGGATGTCATTCATCCTGCGAAGCTCTGCGACTTCATCCCGCGTTGCTTCACGAAGTGTATCTCCGCTTAACCTGCGTTTGCCGGCCTCTATAAACTCCTTGCTCCATTTGAAGTAATTGTTAGAATGAATAGCATATTTACGGCAGATCGCTGCTATGGTATCTTCTCCTCGCAGACCTTCCAATACTATCTTAATTTTCTCTTCTGCTGTAAATTTTCGGCGAGTGCGCCTTTTAAACTCTTTTACTACCTAGGTGGTACTCTGTTTTTTGCTCTTCGCTTCCATGTTTTGTGTGGTTAAAATGTTAAACATTGTTTTGAAAACCACACCTTAAAATTATATATTTACTGGTAAACATTTGGCTGACGATTTACAATACTTCCAATTATCAATCCGCTAATTCTTTTTTCAATATTTTTCATAAGTACGATTTTTTCTTTTTATGTCCGCTAACGTCCAACTGCTTACCAAAGTAGCGGCATTGGCAGCACCGTCGTTAAATTATGTTCTAAAGTAAACAAATTGTTCTTCAATTTCACAGTAGTAATTCATCAGCTATTTTGGCAAGCGACTGTCATCTGTAGTTGTACTTACCTGATAAGTATTTCATCCGGTAAGGATTTGTATTCTCTGGCTCTATCCTTCAGGGAAAAGTAGTAGCTATTACATCCCCGGAAGTATAAATGTGCTTTGTCCACAAAGGGTAATTTATCTGCTTTGAGATGTTTTTAAGTTTCCCGTCTCTGAAATTGAACGCATTTTAAACCCAATAGCTATGTCCTCCTTTGCAGACTGGATTACAACTTATAATTTCATAAATACCATCTTTGTTCAGGTCATATACTTTCTCATGGGAAAAGTCAAAGAAGCTAAGAAGCCTGAATTTTTCATCGGGCGAAGTGTAGTTATCGTCTTTTTATGTACTTAAGAACAACAACCTGCGATCTACCGCAGATTCTTGTTTTTAATTGCTGTAAATCGATTTAATATGGCCCGGTCAGAATATTTACTTATGGTAAGTTGAAGTGAATTTTTACAAGGAAAAAGAAAGACGCAGTTAATTAAACGTGCGTCTTTCATAAAGAATAAAGAATATATATTTAGTGAGCCTTAAAATTCCATTTGGAGTTGTCACTATTCATATCAAACTTTGCAAGTGTCGGTGTGCTATCTCCGGAAGATACTAGCGCTAATTTCTCTTTTGAATTTGGAACTACCTTAGGCATTATTCTATATGTTCCATCAGTCAATTGATCGATTCGCCATAATTGTTCCGGCGCGCCGGTAAATGTTGGAACCGTTATTAATTCAGCTTCTTCTGTTGCTGCTAATGCCCTATCTGTTCCTGCTATTACTATTTTATAATATGGTCCTCCGGGATATCCTCCTGCATCAGGAACTGCTGTAATTGTCCATTTCTGATGTGGGCGGAACATATAATCTCCTATTCTTACACCAATGTTTTCGGTTGGCCAGGTGTCAATTACATTTGCTAATTCCTGGGATGGAACGGGTTTTACAGGTTCGTCTGTATTACGTCCGAATCCTCGCATTCCACCTGCCATTCGTACAAAATCAACTACTAATTCTAAGGCATATCCTCTTCTCTCGGATTCAATTTCATATGTTCCTTCTTTGAAATTATCTCCTGCAACCGGCCATTCATTTTTCCATAGTAACGGACGGATGCCTAATACGCTACGTCCGCCTTGATCTAAATCTGCTTCATAATGGCAGGACATTTTTTGAACTCCATCACCAAGGTCTAAAAGTCCAAAGTGTCCTGGCCCGGTAACTCTCCCGCCAGCTGCAACTACCATCTTACCTCCACCTTTTAACATGTCTCTTCCCATATTATCAAGGTAAGGACCTGTTACTTTTCCGGAACGACCGACAACTATATTATATGTTGAGTTTGCGCCATCGCAGCAGGTTCCATGTGTACCAAGAAGATAATACCATCCATCACGATACATCAACGCTGTGGCTTCACAATCAATGGCTATATCTATTGCCTCATTACCTTCTACACGTTTTCCTGTTTTGGGATCAAGTTCTACAAGGCGAATGAATCCAAAAAAGGTGCCGTATGATAACCATAATCGTCCATCGGTTGGATCCAGAAGAAGTCCGGGATCGATTGCATCACAATCTTCCTCACCATCGGATGAAGCAACTTCGACAGCTTCTGAATATTTAAAATCGGGAGAATTTGGGTTAAGAGTCTTATTCCACATTGTAAGTATTCTTCCATTATGTCTGCCTCCCAGGCCGCCACCAGTTGTGCCATAGGTTATAAGGTAGCGATCACCAATTTTTAATGCATCCGGGGCGGCTCCTCCACCAGGTCTTACTGCGCCACTGTTCCATGTCCAACCATCTTCGGATATTAATCCGCCTCCACCTGTGCCAAATGTATAATACTTTCCCTCACATTCCATGATTGTTGATGGATCATGTATAAATGGTTTCCCGACTTGTGCTGTCACTGTTCCGGTTAACCACACTGATAACAGGGCTATTGCGCCCATTATTTTAATTTTTATTTTCATAATAACTCCAATTCTTATACAATTGAGATCTTAATAGGATGACTAACTAATTTTATTTACAACTAATAGTGAGATCTTTTATCGGCTCTCCTTTTTCATCCAGGAAGCGAACACAGAAATCACTCATTCCAGGACCATTGATTACTGCTCCCCGGATTATATTCTTTCCTTTGTTAAGTGTTAGACGAGTCGAGACACAATCATCCATTACCATGCGTCTATCTCCGGAAAGTATCACTGCCTCCTCTCCATTTAGCCACCACATTGATGCTGAATTTGACCCTACTGCCATTCTAACATTTTTCATTTCTTGCGGACTGTTGACTAAGGTTACTGCCCAAAACAGAACTCCGTATATCTGTTTTTCCAACCCGTAGGCGAAACGAAATAGTTTGACATTGAAATTTGTGCTCTCCAATGCATGCCACGTTAGTTCCTGCTCTCCAACTTTTACCTTTTCTCCATCTTTGGGAAGACCAGTAAACTGGTTTGGAAAATACTCGGTTGTAAATGCTGTTCTTATGTAGCTATCTGTAAAAACAGTATTGCTACGGTTTGGTTTGTTAATTGGTTCTAAGAGTAACCAACGTTGAATGAATCCTTCAGAATCCGGTGTCTTTTTTGATGTTGTGGCCGGAGTGAAGTACGGTGCGATGCTTCGTGTAGTATCGCTTTTGGCGGTACTTTCAATTTTGCCCCTTGATATAGCGGAACGTCCTTGCAATCCTAATCCTATCAAAATTACAAAGCCCCCCGCCAGTAACAATGTTTTGTGTTTAATGTTCATAGTAGATCTTTACAGTGTTTACGATTGTTGTTCTTGAAAAATAAGCATACTTTTTACAAAACTACAAAAAGAATCTTTGCTTTGTACTACATGGCTAATAGATATTGTAACTAAATAGTGATGGAGAAAGCAGTTCGTATGTATATAAATATTGAGGTTATTTTAGGTATTGTTGAATAGAAAGAGATTTGCATGAAATCAGGTGTTAATTTTTCCTGATGAATTTACAGCACTGCAACGCTTCATTTTACATAATATCGTTGACTAAAGAAGCACTTCTTATATGCATCACCAAATTACAGAATAACTGGATTATACCATTTCAAGGGCATATTATTAGTGCCCTGGATGAGTCATAACTTGTTACAGATGGATTTTATTCCCATTAGTCCTTGAATATGGCGTACATCAATAATGTCAAGATTCAAGGGATTTTCAACTAATGAATCCTATTGAATGTTTGCCGTTTTATAGTTTGGTGAAAATGCAATTGGCTGTGGGTAGTCTAGCTAAAAAACACAGAAAGATAAAAATAGCTTAAGGGTCATTCTACAATTATGGCCGAAGCCAGTTATTTTTCCCGGTACATGAACTGTTGGAGAGTAGCTGCGTGTGTCCGGGTGCTACGACCATTACAAATTTATCATGAGTGCAGGAGCAAAAGCCCGCCCGGCTGACCCGTCCGAATGTACTTCGTCCGGGCGGACGTCGGTCGGACGGGCAAAAACCGTGACAAACAACTTACCCATATTGTCCGTGTTAGCGTTTCGTTGGATTTTGATTATCAGCTTTTTATGTTAATAGGGAAATAAAAATAATATATATCCTAATAGAGTGTTAAGAATCTCTGAGAGATATTTTGAGGCGAAATTTCCCCTTTCTATTTAGTCTTTTTTATTATCTTAGAAATCAATGCTTGATTATCAATCGTTTTGTTGCTGCGGTTTTCCCATCATTGATTCTTACCAAATATTCTCCATCTTTAAGATTATGAATTGGAATAGAGAATCTTTCACCGGAACACGTTTTTCTGATCTTAAGAATTCCATTTATATCTAAAATACTTACATCGTAAAACTGATCAGCTTTTGAAATGTTAATAGAATTATTTAATGGATCTACTGTTACAATAATAGTGATTTCATTGGAAGCAGGATTGGGGCTGAGAGAATAATACATTCCATAAACATAAAATGGCATGGATACTGTATTACTTTTACAAGATTCATCAGTAGTATATGCCGATATTGTAAATGGTATATCCGGATAAGGAAAGTAAATATTCACAACAGCACCTTGCACCCAATTTATATATGCATACGGAGGATATATGCTGAATGTATAATTCGGATAAGTTTCCGGCCATACATGAAATGAATATGAATTCCCTTCATACCCATAATAATTACCATACTCAGGAAGAATATAATACAGATATGGATCCGTTTCTAGTGTTACATAAAATTTTTCAAGAGTTACACTATTTAAATGAGGAGCAGGAGAGGTGACAGTAGCCTGCACCCAACCAGTACCGGAAGAATTATGAGAAGCAACAATGGAGTTTTGATTACCGGTTGGCGTTAAAGTTATATTTGGACTTTTGCTCCATGAAACCGAGCAACCTTGAATATAGTTTTCAATTGTATATGTTGTGCCTCCGCGGCAGACAAAAGTGTTACCTGTAATCCTCATTTGTATTGGCTGTGTATCTCCAAATCCAACTGCATACCAGGCATTTCTTACCTGCATTACTTCCAATGAGTTTTGCCCATAAATAGTCTCTGCTGCCCCAATTATTTGTTGCATAACTGTAGTATATTGGGCCGTCTGGTAATTAGGAAGATTATAACGTTGAGCATACCAAACAATATCAGCAGCTTTATCTATTCCTAAGCCCCAAACCTCATAATGATTATTTTTATCATTAGTAGCCACCCCACCCTCAGATAGCAGATAAAACCAATGGCTTAAAACAGTTGAATTATTGTGACAATAGCATTTATCATAACTCGTACTTGGCTCAGTGCATCCTGATACGTCCACCCAATATGTTCCGTTGTATGTGTTAGGATAACCTCCTTGATAGGGGCGCCCAGTTATTGAGTTATATCCTTCTGTTTTGGGACTTCTTAAAGAACGAAGACAATCTCTCCCATTGTTTATAGTTTGTTCACTAATTTTCCAATTATTTTTATTTGGATCAATTGGTGCGACCCAATGTTCAATGACAGCTGCCCAGATATCGCTAAATCCTTCGTTAAGAGAAGGATTTTCTCTGTTTGATTGAAATACTGCAGTATATTTCATTATTCCATGTGCTGTTTCATGGGCTATAAAATCTAAAGAACCTGTATGTTTAAATCTCTGAAAACCATCGCCATAAACAATTATATCATATCCATTATCCCAACCAGCGTTATCAGCCAAAGGACCATCTCCATAATGGACAAATGAATTAATTGCCATACCTGCATTATCTAAACTATTCCTTTGTCGGACGGACTGCCAATAATCAATAACTTTTTCGGTTCTCCAATGAACATCCGTGGCTCCGTCTGCAGACCAATAAGTTCCGGTATTAGTAATATCAGTAGGATTAGTTGGTGGTGGTCCTAACCATCCAGAATGGTTTGCATTATACGTATTGATAATAACATTGTTAATTGGTCTCGATTCGTGCAATCTATAAGTGTTATACCCTATTCCCTCAGTCATTATATTTACTTGCGAGGTACTGTAAAGGAGTGCTGCGGTTGCAGGCGTATTTGAAAAGAATAGCAAATCCCTAACATCTAAAAGGTCTCCAGTTATAGCATCGATATAATATAATCTATGAGAATATGGTTCAAATGCAGCAATCTTGAACTTATAAGCTAACCTATACATTGAATCAGTTACTATTACATCTTTACAAATTATCATCGCCCCTTTAGAGTAAAATGTTCCGGTTGAATCCTTTTTACCTGTTTTTATGTCAGATTCCAATAAAGGAACTTGTGAGCTGTATTTTGCAGCTTTAATGTAATCTAATGCTTTCCCAAGAGCTTCTTTTTCAGAAATTAGGGGAATTGTACTAATATCACCAACTTTTTTAAACTCACCACCAATATATTCTATCTTCCCATTTTTTGCACACACCCCATACCGACCATCTTCAATCTTAATCCCATTATAATGTTGTTCATAACTTTGATGAGTAAAACCTAATTCATCTACAATTTCTTCAACAAGAATTATTTCATCCTTTTTCTGAAGTTTTAAAGAGTCTTGTAACAATTGTTTTGCTTTTCCCAGTGGAATATAAGATTCCGAGTTGTCGAAGACCAAATAATCGATTACACCTTGGGCATCCAAATTTTTCAATGAGATTTTTTGCTGACCAAGACCATTCATTGAAAAAATAATAAAAATAAAACCCAGTAGCTTTATCATCTTTTAGTAGTTTAAAAAGAGTCCGAATTAGTTTGCTTGTTTTTATAGTATTCCAGATTTTTATCTTTAAATAATATATTTTGCATATATTTATTAATGAAGCCATTATTTAGATTAGAGTATTTGTTTTCAGGTTATTTATTTTAAACGTTTATAGTAATGTGACCCAATAAAATCATCGGGAGTAACGTAGTCAAGAGTATCAATTACATAAATGTGCAAATTGTCCCCTCTAATCTCAATTCTACTGAAATACTCACTATCTGAAAATTTCAATACATTCGTTTTCATGGAGAATTTACACTCACGGTATTTAACACCATTGTGGTTTTCAATAAATACACTATCTTTTTTATACTCGTCTATAAATATGTAATCGTAGAGGGGATTTATACCACCACCAATTCCCCCAACACTGTATATTAATTTCCAACTTCCAAAAATGCTGTCAGCAGGATAAACAGGAGTTTCTGGAAAGAGTGTTGGAAATATCATATCGTAAGAATATCCCGTTCCTACAAGGTTAGTGGCGTAAGCACGTACATAATAACATGTATTGGGTTCCAGTCCTGTTATAGTGGTCGAAAAAGTATCCGTCCCTGCTACAAATGAAATAACATTATCGGATAAAGTCGGATACCCAATTGTATTCCAACAAAATCCACGGTCAATGATCTGTAATCCCCCATCGGAAATTATCTTTCCGCCATTAATAGTTGCAGAAGTTAAGGTTACTGGATCAATATTCCACAAAGTAACTCCCGGTATGGTCGGCGGTTCTGTAGTAAATGATACTGTGTTGCCGTAGCCTGTGCCATAACAATTTGTTGCGTATGCTCTGACAAAATATGCCGTGCCAGGATTCAGCTTTGTCAGGTTACTTGTAAAGCTTCCCAGACCAAAACTGTCAACCGAAGTACTATCTTTTACAGTCGGATTGTCAGAGATACTCCAGCAACTACCTTTAGCAATTATTTTAGAGTCTCCCTCGGAAATTACATCACCTCTGCAGATTGCAGATGTCTGTGTGATGGTTGTAACATCCGCTGTTGTTACAACAGGTACATCTTCTTTATTACAACCTGTGAAGAGGATACAAACAATGAAAATAACCCTTACAAGTTTCATAGAAATAATATTTAAAGCTAGTTGTGGATTATATATGGTACTTATAATCAGTAGAGAGAACAAAGACTATATCAAATTTACTAACAATAACGATACAAGTCAAGTAATTTGTAGATTTTATTATTCCAGTTTATAGTGGATTGTTTTATATACTGACGCTTAATTTATTAGAAAACCTCGATCAAGTCGACTGGTTATATGCACGCTAATGGCCCGGCAATAAAGGGAGGTTGTGTTACCCGACGCAAGCACTGGGCAGAGTCCTGGTACTTTAGCCGGGGAGTTGTCCCGGTGGCAAGACAGGTATGGCGTGCTTTTTGCCATCATGGCACAATCTTTATTGCATGCAGGCGCGGTCGCGGTATAAGTTTTATAAGTGGCAGAGTATTTCTCCCGGTAAATGAATTTGGAAAACGGAACTGGCGCAGTGTCGCAGTACAAATTGTCTCGGAGGCAGAAAATTGTCAAGGTACAGAGTTTATATTACGTGCAGTTGTGCGAGTGCGAGTCCGGGTGCTGAATTATATACTTATCTTGGTAAGTGGCTCATAGTCATGCAAAAAGCATAACAAACAACTTACCTTTATTGTCCGTGTTAGTTGCAAACTTTATTTATTATTTCAAAAGACAATCAGAATTTGAAAAGACAAGATAAAAAATAATAGATAGATTCAAAAATAGTTTATTTTAAACTCTTTACATGTTTCATCATGTTATTAACTAATTCTTCTGCTAGCTGACCATTTGTCTTTTGTTCATCAAACTCCTTTGGAGAATCTAGTTCAATTTTAAGTACACTAGAAAGTACTTTTTTAACTTTTTCAAGTTTTTGTTCCTCAATGGTCATGTTTTCGCAGTACATAGTTTATAGTTTTAAATATTATTCTGTAAAATTAGGGTTAAGATTTAAATCAAAATAATGTTTTCTTTTAATCCAGACAAATCCGTCTCCTTTAGTAATCATGGCAACATCAATAGGGCCACCAACCGATTCTTCTTTAAAGGACATTCTTCTTTTCAGATAGGTCAAATATATTAATGATTCAGATAACTCTGCCAAATCTTCCTTTGAAAATGATGCAACAGCTTCCATTAGTGGATTAATGTGTCGTTTTCTTTGAATCCCCAATATATTCTCAGTATAATCATCCAGCAGTTCTTTGATATTCACAATATTAAGAATATCATTTGATATTTTTTCATTTTTTGTTTTTAAGTCGGAACTTAACTTGTTTACAAAATTATATAAAAACTTATGGAAAGAATCAAAAATCACACTTTCCAAATCAGAATCAATACCTGATAATATCGTATCTATAACATCTCGCTGGGCAAAAGGTTTAATTGAAGCAGATACGGAATCTCCGATTTCGACTATATCTTTTTGTATTGGAGCATATCTTATTCGATTATTGAATACTTCTCCAACTTTCATTGGATAACAACTTGGATATAAATCGTTTTCTCCATATCCCGTAAATACTATACCAGTGTAACTCCCAATAAATCTTTCAGTTATAACAAAGAAAAATATTATATTAAGTAGTTTCTTTTTATAATCTACAGAGATAGCCAGGTGAGAATAGTACTTTTGGTACAAATCATTTACTTCAGTTTTAATTCCCCTTATAAAGTTTTGGTAAGTAAAGTTTTCATAATCTTTAAGTACTTTTTCTTTTTGCAATTGTTCTGAAAGAAGGTCTAATTTTTGATATAACTTTTCCCGTATAATGATCCTTTTGTTTTTTATTGTCCTGACTTTCTCTATTTCAGAAAGATTTTCGTCAACAGTTCCTTTTAATAGGTCTTTAAAAATAAAGTCAATAAGAAATAACAACATATTCTTTTGACGATTGGGATTAATTAAAGATATATTGCGATGAAGATATTTTATAAAATCTGTTTGATAATCAATTAATTTCGGGAAATGATTGTCTTTTAATTTTTTTCTATATTCTTTGATTAAGATTTCCCAAGGGATACCCATATAATTTGCAGCATTATAAATCATTATTCCAACTGGATGGAATTTTGATAATGTAAAAATTTTATAGGCAGTATTATAGATTTTTCTATATTTTATCAAGGTTGCTAACTGTTACAGCACTATCAGCTGCCAATGCTACCCCTGACTTGTTTAAAATTCCAATAACTGCAGTCATATACTATAATTTTACGGTCTTGGAAATAGTGCTTTATAAAATTAATTCTTTTATTTGGAATTCAGTATTGCAGAATGTCTGTTTCTTTTTTAGAGCTTGCAACTAACTTGTTTTAAAGTTAATAGAACTGCATTTTAAAATCAAAAACTATTGGATGAAATTATGCTTATTACTTATATCTGACAAACTATTTTTCAACTATAAGAGTTGTACAAAGTTTTCAAATCAATAAATAATATAGAACAAAAAAACCGATCGCCTATAAGACCTTATTTCCTTCCATTCATTTAAAGCACCGCCTCGTCAGTTACAAAAGCATTTTAAAGAATTTAATGGGCCTAACTATAAATAGATAATATGCTATTGTCTGACAATAATATATATTGACAAACTTTACGGAGGCAATGACTTTAGTAAATGTACGAGATATTTACAATACAAGTCAAATTTATTTTTATCACTCAACCGGATACCCCTTTTTGAGGGACCCGGTGAATGGTTTATTACCCAAAAATCTATCGGTCTGTATAAGGTTTCCTCTTTTATACCGGGATCCCGATCTTCTTCCTGAAAAATCCAAGCAGAGTTATCGCCGCAACAACAACAAGCGCTATAATTGTAGTAACAGCAATCGACCGGTAATCTTCCTGCCGTTTCAGGAATATGCCAAGAAATGCCCATATTACCGATAATCCAATGAATGGATTCTGAAGCCGGTATAGAGTTATTGATACTATCAGTGTCCCGATCGAAATCATTATTATGGTCCATGCCGCTTCAGAAAGGCCGAATCCGTTCCAGTTAAGATGAACCAGCAGAGCTGTCACATTGGCAATGGTGGCAATACATATCCAGCCAAGGTATATACCGAAAGAGGCTTTGATGATCCCGAAAGGAAGATCACGGATCTGCATATTAATATATATCAGTGTGACAAGCAGTCCTGCCATCACCAGCAGACTCAGAGGCAGTCTCTGATAATGCCATGTTACTATCCACAGCGCATTCAGTAAACATGACAAAGCAAAGAGCCATCCTATGTTCCCGATAACCACCTGGTTTTTTCCTGTAAATTGTACCACACAGTATCCGGCGAGCAGCAGATAAATTACTCCCCAGATAGAGAAGGTAATCCCTGCCGGAACGAAAAGGTTTGGCAGCTCATCAGATAATTGCCCTGTGGTCTTATTGTTCAAAGGGAGGGCATTGGCAAGATAGTTCATGACTATCATGCCTGCAAACAGAATAAGATTCAGATATTTTACCATAATTCAAAAATAAAGAAAATCTTTAAAACTGATTATCCCCGTGGCAAGCCACATGGAATTATTTGATTAAAATCAATTTATTTTTAGGAGTACATTACTCACAAACCGCTACTACAAAAACTCCATTACCCTTCACCGTTGTTGATTTCATTGTCAAACCTGCCAGACCGGTAAAATAGCCCAATCCGCCATTCTTCATATATCCTCTGAAATTCCTGTAATGGTCACCCCTGGCCATTCTTTCGATAGTGTACGCCAGTGAGCGCGAGAATCCTGCCGGCATGGGGCAGTTATAATCTGCAATTATCACTGTTGATGCTATCCGCTTCATCTCCCTGAGCACCTTGACAGCCAGGTCAGGTTCAAACTGATGTACTGACATTGAGGTCACTGCAACATCAAATTCCCCGTCGCGATAACATGAAAGACTGGCAGCATTGCGCAACTCAAACTGCACCCTGTTTCTTAAACCTTTGTTATTTGCTCTCCCGGAAGCATAGGAAATAAGCTTCTCGTCGAGGTCTATTCCTGTCACATGATCCGCCAACCCTGCAAGAGAAAGTGCAAGTGACCCGGTCCCGCAGGCTATATCAATAACCCTGTTGCCTTTGTCTATGTTCCCGATGATGCCTGCACGCACACCGGATAACAGAGGATCAATCAAAATTCTGTAAATAAGTCCTCGCAGATTAAGGTCCATGATTGGTTCTCAATAAAGTGGTAAATATAAATTCTCTTTTTGTGAATAGCATACAATATTTTTATCAGTATTACAGTAGTATTACTGATATCTTATTTTTCATAACCCGGTATTCCGTAAATGGTTCAATAATTTCTTAATTTTGATAAGGCATTCACTCAACGGTTCAAATGGATCTTATTAATCCGAAGCTTAATATAATATACAGATTTTACAACTCTTTAAATGAAAGCACTGAGATTTCTGATTCCGACAACTCTCCTGTTATTGCCCGGATGCTGGCTGTTTGATATTGATGATAATTATGAATTTGAATTTGACACTCTCATTACTGATTCTCCGGTCAATCTCTACGGGTTGAATACTGATTGTGACGATTATAACTCCGCTCTGCCATATTATTATCAGGGTAACGTCATTTATTTCTCGTCAAACAAATCAACCTACGGTACCAATTTTAACATAATATATGAATTCATCGAGATAACCTATCATCCTGATAAGGAGGATATTTTGAACATCTCATACCCGGTACAAAGTGATATTTATCACATTTACGAAGACAACCTGTTCCCTTTGATCAATACAGACTACAATGAATATGGGCCATATACATACCGGGGTCCGGACGCATGGAATTATTTCTTCTATGCCAATGATGAAGGAGGCGACCTGGATATCAGATTTGTCTATAATTCAGGGTATTATGATGCAGGTGAACAGCTTTACGGGCCTTTTGATGCAAATATCCTGAATTCGGAATCCGATGATGCCTATCCGGCAATAAACAGTGATGGAACCAGAATATTTTTCTGCAGCGACAGGGAAGATAATCAGTTTGACATCTACTCGACTACAATAAACAACGGTACGGGCCTGTATGATGATTTGATTAACGGGGGTTCTGTTATAATAACAAAAGAAACGGTTTTATCCGGCAGCCGGAACGATAAATGTCCTTCAATCAACAATAACCTTCTTGTCTTTACTTCCGACAGAGAGGGAGGTTTCGGCGGCTATGATCTTTATTACTCGCTTAATGTTGACGGCCGATGGTCAGCGCCTGTGAATTTTGGCAATAAGATAAACTCCGAATATAATGAATACCGGCCTGTATCTTTTACTTTTCCCCCGATGACGGATGATTTTATGATCTTTTCATCAAACAGACCCGGAGGAAAGGGCGGTTACGACCTTTATTGTGTAAGAATCGGTGATCTGATAGATGACCTGTACTGATTATTTATTGATCACTCTGGAATTAACCTTATCTGCTATAACCTGTAACTTAATCCATGATGAGTACTGAAAAACAAAAAACAAATTCTCCTTTTAATAGATCTTGCTTACCGTTTTTTCCCCGTGGACAGATTTAACCGACCCTCGAACCGTATACCGTCTTATCGTCACACCATTTTCATATCTTTGTCGATATTACACCCTTACCCATGTACCAGAAAGACTACATCCTCCGTATGATTGAAACGATAATGAAGTTCATCGGTGAATTTCTCGGACTTTTAAAAAAAGGAGATCTCGATGAAGCCTCGGAACAACTTGCAAAAGCCTATAATACTTTTTTGAAGGAGGATTCCGCATTTTTCCAGAGTATACCGGCAGGAGAGCTTACAGATAAACTGCTGAAAGAACATAATTACACCAATGGGCACCTGGAGGTGCTTGCTGAACTCTTTAATGCGGAGGCTGAGTTAAGATATGCCTGTAACGACAAACCGGGCTGCCTGGAATTCTCAGAGAAGTCGCTGATCCTCTTCGAATTCATCGACAGGGAATATAAAACATTTTCGATGGTGAGGATTAATAAAATGGAGGCCTTAAGAAACCGGATTGCTGAATTATCATAGGTCGTTTTAAAAATAGTCTTGACGCCCCCTAAGCAGGAAGGATTTTAACCGGGTTATTGCTTAAACAATTTAACCTTCATAGCTGTAGGCCCTTTAGGCCCTTTACCGATCTCAAAAATAACGATATTGTTTTCTTTTACAGGCTCCAGCAGGTCTTTCACATGAACAAAAACACTCTGCCCTGATTCCAGGTCGCGGATAAAACCATAACCCTTTGATTCATTGAAGAAAGAGATAACTCCCTTCCGTATGAAATCAGGGCCATTTTCAGGATTGTTTTTAGTTATTTTAAGTTCAATATCTTCCGCCTTGACAACTGTTTTCTTATCAGGATCGGGAGGAGTAGCGGTGATTATTCCGAATTCATCTACATAGGCGATCATATCGTCGTAGCTGCTCTTTTTACCTTCGACTTTCTTCTTTGCACGCTTTTCTTCCTTCTTTTTTCTCTTCTTCTCTTTTTTGTTTCTTACTTCTTTTTTATTGTATGTTTCCTGCGATCGGCCCATAGACGTATTATAACTTTATTACTGGTTTAAAAATATTATCAACTTCCTGAACTGATGGTGCAAAATAAATAACTAACCGGATGCCAGATTAGCAGTAGAATGCGAAATATCGTGAAGCTGAATTTCACTGCCAATATACGAAAAAAATCCCGGAACTCCTCCACCCCTCCTTTTAAGTCATGAAATCCACATTATTGATCCGAATCACAAACACCAATGAAAATAATTTATTTTCAACCATGTGTGGTTCCATCCGACCTTTATAAATAAATTATATACGCATGAAAATGTATTTGGCAGCAGGCTGTCATACGATCGTGTAAAAAACATTTTCAGGTCGGTAATAAATAAACTTAATCTCTTAGAAAACAGGAGGTGAAAAATGAAGAATTTAAAGGACGCAGTGCTTATCTTTCAAAATTTGAAGATCTGGAAGGTAAAATAATCAGAATTCAATATTTAATACCTCCCGGGGAAGGAATATTTAAAATATATAAGAACTATATACTAGCCCTTGAAAATGCCAATTATAATATCCTTTTTACAAGTTCTGAAAAAGAAGACTTGGGAGAATGGCCTTTTGGGGGTGAAGACTATCTGGTTAATAAATCAGTGGTTGCCTCCGGACAGTTAAAAGCTTATGGAGTAAGTTCCATGTGTCCTGTTACATCAAATGTAACAGATGAGGGAAAAGCAAGAAACAGAAGGGTTGAAATTGTAAGAGAGTAAATTATTCCTGCCGGCAGCAAATAAAACTTTAATTTGGTGTAAGAGGTGAACGACTGAAGGAAAGGTGAATCAGAAGAGGTCTTTGTGGCGCGCAATCTGGTCTCTCTTAATAATATTTTTTATATCTTTGATAAACAGTGATTATTTGAAGTTATTTTATAATTATACAATCATGAAAAAAAATCTCTTCTTTATTGCATGTGTTCTTCTCGTTTCGTGTACCGGAAAGAAGGAGATCCCTCAATATTCTATTGAACAATTCTATGAGAATATCTCATTGTCGGGAGGATCATTTTCGTCTGATGAGACAAAGCTTCTTGTCAGCAGTAACGAGACGGGCATTTATAATTTATTCGAAATAAACATTGCCGATGGTACAAAGAGGCAGATTACCAACTCGGAAACAGAGTCATTTTTTGCCGTCGATTATGTGCCAGGTACAGGGCAGATCCTCTATTCAGCCGATAAAGGGGGAAATGAAAACGATCATCTGTACCTTTTGAATGAAGACGGTTCTGCAACTGACCTCACACCGGGAGATGCCGTAAAAGCATCTTTTAACGGCTGGAGTAAAGACAAGAAAACCATGTATTTTCAGTCTAACAAGCGTGATCCCCGGTTTTTTGACCTTTATAAAATGAATGTGGGGGAATGGAAAGAAGAGATGATCTTTAAGAACACTGAAGGTTTTGATTATGCAGGCAGTACGAGAGACAGGAGCATCGTGGCACTGCTGAAATCCATAACTACCAGTGAATCACAGCTTTTCCTTTTCGATAATGTGACCGGAAAAATAACCGAGGTATCTGAGCCGGAGAAACCAGGTTTGTATAATGGATCAGGATTCAGTAATGATAAAAGGTACTTCTTCTACACAACCGATGCCGGAAGAGAGTACAGTTACCTTGTCAGCTACGAGATCCCAACCGGGAATCGCGAGGTTATGTTCGAGGACGATTGGGACGTCACCGGACAATATCTCAGTGAAAATGATAAATACAGGATAATTGTTATTAATGAAGATGCCAGGTACATTATAAAGATCATTGACGTGGCTACCGGGGAAGATGTAGCTTATCCTGAAATACCAGGGACAAACATAGTGAATGTAAATATTTCGGATAGTGAAAAGCTGTTAATGCTCAAACTCGGAAGTTCAAAGACCTCGGGCGATATCTATGTCTGTGAATTCGGAGCAGCCGAACTCAATAAGCTTACATCAACAATGAATCCTGAAATAGATCCTGATAATCTTGTTAATGCTGAGGTTGTACGTTTTAAGTCTTTCGACGGACTGGAGATACCGGCAATATACTATAAGCCATTGACAGCATCAAAAAAGAACAGGGTGCCCGCCCTGGTATCTGTCCATGGCGGCCCGGGAGGACAATCGAATGTAGGATACAATCCTATGACTCAATATCTTGTTAATCATGGATATGCAGTATTGGCTGTTAATAACAGGGGCAGCAGCGGATATGGCAAGACCTTTTACAAAATGGATGATCAGAATCATGGTGACAAAGACCTGAAAGATTGCATATATGGTAAAAAATGGCTTCAGAGTCTTGAATATATCGACAGTACAAAAATAGGGATCATTGGCGGAAGTTATGGCGGCTTTATGACAATGGCTGCGATGACCTTCCACCCTGATGAATTTAAGGCTGGTGTAAATTTCTATGGAGTCACCAACTGGTTGAGAACGCTTAAATCGGTTCCTCCATACTGGGCTTCTTTCCGGGACGCACTGTATAAGGAAATGGGTGATCCTTTTTCAGCCGATTCTGTAAGGTTGTATAATATCTCACCTTTATTCCATGCCGGTAACATAAATAATCCTGTAATGGTTTTGCAGGGAGCAAATGATCCGCGTGTACTAAAGATAGAGTCGGATGAAATTGTTGCTGAAGTAAAAGCAAAAGGAGTACCGGTTGAATATATGATTTTCCCTGATGAGGGACATGGTTTTATAAAGAAGGAAAACCAAATAAAAGCTAATTCCCGGGTTCTGGAATTCCTTGATAAGTACCTGAAAGGATCCGAGAATCAGTAATCATTAATTAAGCTCCCCATAGTACTTCGTACCGCTATAACGCCGTATTGCCGCACCGTTCTGCCCGGTCTTCGTGTTTCAAAATGGAATGTTATCAATGTTATTACTTTATCTCTTTCCTGATGATATTTAAAAACCGTGTTGTGGAGATATACCTGTCAGCAAGTATCTTTCCTTTGTAAATCAGATTAACAGTCATTAATTGTCTGTTGAATCGATTTAAAGGTTTTGAGATTTTTTTCAGCTTTTAAGTTTTTACTTTCCTTTCTCGTGTTAAATTTACGCCATGAAAAATAGCAGAAATATTCAGATGGAAAAATACTCTTTAAATAAAAGCGAGATCAAAGTTCTGTTACTGGAAGGAATTCATGAGAATGCTGTCCGGTATTTCGAGGAGAACAACTATAGTAACATTGAATGCTATAGAGAGTCTTTATACAGTCACGAGCTGGAAGAAAAACTGAAGCAGGTTCATATAATAGGGATCCGAAGCCGTACGGAACTTCGTAAGGATCTGTTTGCCAAAGCTCCAAAGTTAATTGCCATAGGTTGTTTCAGCATAGGCACTAACCAGGTGGATATTCAGGATGCCAAGATGCTGGGCATACCGGTATTTAATGCTCCCTTTTCAAATACCCGTTCGGTTGCAGAGATGGTTGTCGCCGAATGTATTATGCTGATGAGAGGTATCCCCGAAAAAAATGCTCTTGCTCATAGCAAAATATGGCATAAATCTGCCAGGAATGCAGTTGAGGTAAGAGGTAAAAACATGGGAATAGTAGGATACGGACATATTGGTTCACAGGTTTCAATCCTTGCCGAAAGCCTGGGCATGAATGTTTACTATTACGACATAGTAAAGAAACTAAGTCTTGGCAATGCCAGGCCTGTTAACTCTCTTGAGGAACTTTTAAAAATATCCGATACGGTAACACTTCATGTCCCCTCCACAGAACTGACAAGGAATATGATATCAGTGAACCAGGTTGCCATTATGAAAAAGGATTCCTGCCTGATAAACACATCCCGCGGGGATGTTGTTGATTACAAGGCAGTTGCTGACGGATTAAGGTCTAAACATCTGGCGGGCGCAGCCGCCGATGTATTTCCCGGAGAACCGGCTTCGAATGGTGAACCATTCTTAAATGAACTTCAGGAATTTGACAATGTGATACTTACACCCCATATCGGAGGCAATACCATGGAAGCACAGGCCAATATTGGGATTGAGGTGGCTGAAAAACTTGTGAAATACAATGATACCGGTTCCACTATCGGGGCAGTTAACTTTGTTGAGATCTCGTTGCAGCCTAACGTCTCAAAAAAGAGGTTTCTGCATATTCATAGGAATGTTCCCGGTGTACTTCGTGAAGTGAATGATTGTTTCTCCTCCCGGGGTATCAATATTTCTGCTGAATATCTGCAAACTGATCCTGACATAGGATATGTTATTATCGAAACCGACAGCGAGCTCGATTCATCAGTCATACAGGAGCTGAAGAATATACCACATACGATAAGGACAAGAATATTCTATTAGGGAGTTCGTGCGTTCATGGATTGAGCAGTTTATTATGTAGAGTATCATTGCGAGTCCCGCTGCACACCTTTGCCAAGGCTACGCCGTGTTTGAGCGGGACGAAGTAATTGTAACTCAGTGAAAATAATAGCCGGGAAAGAGGATTCAACCAAATAAAATGATGATATTCTCTTGAAAATAAACAAAATCAGTTGTAATTTTGATTTTAATGACAGAATTAATTATTAATCGATTAATTGGTTAATTATACTTCGGATTAAACCCGGATAGAAATAAACATGCTTTATATAACAACAATAATATGAACTTAAAACCTGAATTCACTTATTTTATAAAGTATCTTAACCTTATCCTGCTGGTTCTTCTTGCACCGTTGTTGTCAGGTCAGCAAACTGGTTCAGCACCCGTCATTGCATGGGAAAATCCTTTAAAAGTCAATTCTGAAAGCAATAGTCAGGTTTTTACATTAAAAGCAAGGATAATCTCACCCTATGATTTGCAGACTGTCAGAATTTATATAAATGACAACCAGATTCATTCTGATAATCAAGACCTGTTAATCAGAACAGATAGCATTAACTATTCACTCGAAAAAAGTATCCTGCTTGAACCCGGAAAAAACAGCATATATATTTTGGCAGCAAATGTTAAAGAGGTTGTTCGTTCAGCACGCCGGGTAATCAACTATCCTGTTGGATCCAAACCAGTCATTAACATTATCAGTCCCTCCGACATTGACACTGTTGATGTTTCAGGCAATATTCTGGTCAAAGCTGAGATAAAATCTTATTCTGAGTTACAAACTTGCAGGTTATATCAAAATGGAAGTGTAATTTTTGATGGAACTGCAGCAATGCCGGAACATGTTGATAGTATTACGTATACATATGAAAAAAGATTAAAACTCCAGAATGGATTAAATAATATTTATCTGGAAGCAAGAAATACAGAAGGTACGGGAAGTTCAGAGAAACGGAATATAAATTACCGATTCGTACCAATAATAAAATGGATTTTACCTTCATCAGTTAACTCTGACATTAATTCCGGATTCATCAATATTAAAGCAGAGATAAAATCATCATTTGAACTTCAGAGTGCGATGATTAATATCAATGGCAATATACTGGCTAATAAAAACGGAGAAATAACACGGATCAATGATGAAACTTATTTACTTGAAAGAACCATACAGCTTTCTGGCGGCAAGAATAATGTTTTTATAACAGCAGGAAGTGCCAAAGGAGTCACTCATTCTGCACCCCGGGTAATAAAATGCCTTATAGGTTCCGTTCCGGTTATAACCCTTTTTAGTCCTTCCGGTACGGATACTCTTAATTTTTCAGGTAATCTTCCGGTAAAAGCGGAAATTGTTTCTCAAATCGGATTACAAACAATCAGGGTATTGCATAACAGCAAAGTAATAGAAGGTGAGCCTCTTATAAAAACTGTACAGAAAGACAGCATTACATATATAATAGAAACTCTTGTTCCGCTGCTGGTAGGATCAAATACCATTTATATTGAAGCAAGAAATGCTATTGGAACCTCGATATCGGAAAAGCATAATACTATATGGCAGCTTGAACCTTTTATAGTATGGGTCTCGCCATCTTCCGGATACTCCAGTTCAAAATCCGGGATGCTGGATATCAAAGCCAGCATAAAATCAAAATTTGATTTGCAGAATGTCAGGATAAATCTGAATGATTTTATCCTGTCTGATGCAAAGGGGGAAATTACCAGGCTCGATAACGACACCTATACGTTTGAAAAAGCCATACAGCTTGAGCCTGGAGAAAACAAAATATACCTGGATGCCGGCAATGCCAAAGGTTTAGGCTATTCAAGTATAGTGAACGTCAGCTATATACCTGGTTTTATATCAGAGATAAAATGGGTGTTACCGATTGACGTAAGCTCAAATGTAAACACTCCTCAATTTCCGGTTTCAGCAAACATTAAAACGGAATCGGAAATAAAAAATACACAATTGTTACTTAACGGAACAGTATATATTTCCGGAGACAGATCAAAAACAACTCAGAAAGACAAAAGTGAATATATATATGAGGATCTATTAACCCTTAAACCGGGAATAAACATCGTTGAATTGTCAGCAATAACGGATGAAGGTACAATAAGTTCTGAAAAACGAACAATAACCTATACTGCCCCGGTTTTGCCATCTCTTGCATGGAAGTATCCATTATCTGACCAGACTGAAGTGAACCAGGCTTCAATGGATATTAGGATGAATATCAGGTCGGCTCAGGAACTGAACAATATTAAGGTTTACCTGAACGGTCAGGTGCTGGATAAAACAATCCTGACGGACAATGTAAAAAAGGAAAATGAGGATTTTGTTTTGGGCAGTACCCTGACCCTGCAGCCGGGCGACAATACTATCTATGTTTCTGCCGGAAATATCGCAGGAAATGCCACTTCAGAAATGCGTTATGTCAGATATGTCGTTTCATCCATGCCTGCTATAGCATGGGGAAATCCCGACATTAGTGTTTCCAGCGTTTCCACATCAACAATAACTATCACTGCAAATATTACCTCCACGACCGAAATAAATGATCTGCAAGTTTACCATAATGGCAAAGCATTATCAGGTACTCCTGCCATTAATATGATAGACAACCAGCAGGGTGTATATCGTGTTGAAGAGACAATAAATCTTGATAATGGAGAAAACAGGATATATATTGAAGCAGGAAATATTGCAGGGAAATCAACATCGGAAATACGTACTGTAAACTTCGAGGCTGCTACCGCTCCTCTTTTAACATGGATAAGTCCTTCACGACAATACACCGATATTAATCTGAATTCAGCAAAGATAAGAGCATCAGTAAAGTCTGCTGATGCACTTGTGTCATTCCTGATATATGTTAACGGAGTGGCATCGGAGGAAATCAGCCGGATCATTCCCTCCGGCTCACAGGGAGAATATGCTCTTGAAAAAACAATTGATCTTCAGCCAGGGGAAAATATAATATACATTTTGGCAACGAATAGTACCGGGGCTACGAGGTCAGAAGATCGTTACCTTACCAATCCGCCGGCAAATCCGCCTGTCATCAGCTGGACAATTCCGACAGTTCCCAACTCCATTGTAAATTCGGAAATCGTTGAAATTGAGGCATGTATAAAATCATCCACAGACCTCAAAACAATGCAGATCTTTGTAAATGGCATTCAGCAGGTAAGCGAAATGGTCTTCCATGAACCTCTTCCCGGTGAATGTAACTACAGGATATCCAAACAGATACTCCTTAAACAGGGAGATAACAGTGTCAGGATAAATGCAACAAATATTGCAAGCAGTGAATGGTCTGATGTAAGACAAATCAGGTATGAAACAATATCAATTATTGAAAAAAGACTGGCACTTGTAATTGGCAATGCTGATTACGGAAGTTCAAATGTCTTAAAGAATCCTGTTAATGATGCAAATCTGATAGAAGGCACGCTCAAAACCCTGGGATTCGAAGTTGTCAAGTGTCTAAATGCAACAAAAAGCGAAATGGAGCTGGCTCTCAGGGATTTCAGTAAAAAACTTGCCGATTATAATGTGGCGTTGTTTTATTATGCAGGACACGGGATCCAGATCAACGGCGAGAACTATCTGATACCTACAGATGCCATGTTAGAGGAACAATCAGATTGTCAATGGGAAGCACTCCAGGTAAACACTGTGGTCAGACAATTTGAGCAGGTTCCCGAAAATATTAATATCATTATTCTTGATGCCTGCAGAAACAATCCTTTCAGAAGCTGGTCAAGGGGAGGTGAACAGGGTTTCAGAGCCCTGAATGCAGTAAGCGGGACTATTGTTTCATTTGCCACTTCCGAAAATTCAACTGCTGCTGACGGTACAGGTTCCAATGGCACATATACCGAGGAACTTGTAAGACAAATGGTTATACCGCAATCTATTTCCAGTGTATTTATAAATACAAGGAAGGAAGTCATGAGGCGTACAAATAGTACGCAAAGGCCGCAAGAGTGGAATATGCTTACCGGAGATTTTTATTTCAAAAAATAAGGTCTGCCATTACGGAAGTCAATTTCAAGACACCAGACATAAATAACCATAACAATTTATACGGAATAACCTTCGATCGTTCATTCGTGAACTCTTGAGTTCATGCGTTCATGTGTTCAATGAGTGTTTGATTCCGGAGGTGTGATACAAGTTATAACGTTATCTTCCAGTCAGAAGGCAATATTAGAAAGATTTTGATTATCTTTAAATCAATGTAAACATATCCTGGTTACTCCAAGTCAAAATCTATCCATTATGAAATTCGCATATATTGGAACTTATCCACCCCGGGAATGCGGTATCGGCACCTTTACCATGAATCTTTTCAACTCAATGGTAATGAACCTTGCCGGCCGGCAGGCAGGCAATAAAACAGTTAAAGATTTAAGTGAAGGATTCGTTATAGCCATGAACGATCATGAACAAACCTATGATTATCCTGAAGAAGTAAAACTGACAATCAGACAGGAGCATCAAAGAGATTACTTATCAGCAGCAAAATTCATTAATCTCAGCGGCGCTGACCTATGTATACTGGAACATGAATTTGGTATATTTGGAGGACAAAATGGCATATATATTCTTCCTTTGCTTCACCGTCTTGAGATTCCCCTGATCGTCACCCTTCACACAATTATCAAAACTCCCTCTTACAATGAAAAAGCTGTGTTGACGGAGATATGCAAAATGGCCAACAAGATAGTAGTAATGAGCCATAAAGCCATTGAGTTTCTTACAACCATTTATAATGTTGATAAAAAGAAAATTGTATATATTGAACACGGTGTCCCTGATATTCATTTTAGCCAGCACCAATCCAAAAAGGAGTTTTACCTCGAAAATAAAAAGGTCATAACAACCTTTGGTTTTATCAGCCGCAATAAAGGGATTGAGACGGTGATAAAGGCATTGCCAAAAATCATTGAAAAGTATCCTGAAGTCTTATATTTGGTATTGGGCAAAACTCATCCGAATGTTCTTCGGTATTCTGGCGAAGAATACCGTATATTTCTTCAACATTTAGTAAAAAGCCTTAAGCTGAGAGAACATGTTTTTTTCCTGAATGAGTATATTAATCAAAAAGAATTATTTAGATACTTATCCGCATCAGATATTTATGTTACCCCATATCTGAATGAAGCCCAGATTACCAGCGGTACACTTACCTATGCAATAGGAGTTGGTTCAGCTGTTGTTTCAACACCTTACTGGCATGCGACAGAATTATTGGCAGAGGGAAGGGGAAGGCTTTTTGACTTTAATGATTCAGATAGACTTTCGACTATCTTAATGGAATTGCTTGATAAACCGGATGTGTTGAAAATGCTCCGAAAAAAGGCATATAATTATGGCAGAAAAATAACATGGCCCAAAACCGGGGAAAAATATATTGATGTTGCTAAAAAGATTCTTACCAGTAAACCTATTGTATTTACAGAAAAAGAAACTATCATTGATCCGCTTGTTCTGCCTCCGTTTTCACTTGCCCATATTATTCGGTTGACAGATGACACGGGAATCATTCAACATGCAAAATTTGGCATTCCGAATTTAAAGGAAGGCTACTGTCTGGATGATAATGCAAGAGCGTTGCTTATGGTACTAATGGCATACAGACAAAAAAAGGATTCTAAAGCCTTGAATTTATCTCCCATATATCTGAGCTATATCCATTATATGCAAAACAAAAACGGGACATTCAGGAATTTTCTCAGTTTTAACCGGAACTTTCTGGATAAGGTAGGTTCAGAAGATTCCTTCGGAAGAGCGGTATGGTCACTCGGATACCTGCTTGGCAATGCACCTAATGATGCATATTACCAAACCGGCAAATTAGTCTTCATTGATGCATCTCCAAATTTTGAAAAACTTCAATCTATAAGAGGTATTGCCAATACCATGATAGGTATCAGTTATTACCTCAGAAGTAATCCGAATGATGATTCAATGGCAGAAAGATTAAGAAATCTTGCCTATAAGCTAATCAGTAAATATGAAGAACATAGCTCTGCCGACTGGAAATGGTTTGAATCGTTATTAGCTT
>CAZHRV010000267.1:0-1543 GCA_964535035.1 uncultured Rikenellaceae bacterium | reverse complement strand
TAAACTTGGTTGCACAGGTAGAAAATATTGGTTATCCGGTAAGGGGAATTATTGTACCCAAACTTTATCAATATCATCATCTGGGCGATGCAATAAATGAAACTGACAATCTTCCCTATAATCCCGATCTTAAGCCGTATGAATCAGACGGAAAGTCCAGCGGCACATTGGATGACAGATGGGTGTTCACTGGCAGATCGTCATTCATGGATTTTTCTGCTGCCGGAGCATTGGCAGCCGCAAGTCGCGCACTGAACAACTATAATAAGACTCTGGCAGATAGATGTTTAACCTGTGCAAAGAGGCTATGGGATGAAAATACCAATCAGGATCAAAGTTCCAATCAACCTGCCAGACAAATGTTTGGTGCCGGCAGTGAGATGAATGCAGCATTACAATTATATATTACAACTAAAGAGGATAAGTATTATAAGCGGTTTACGGAATTATTATGGCCTTCACTCGACAGATCGTTAGCCGGCAGGGGAGGCGGCATTACTGGCGCATTACAGGCCATACCTTATATGGACAATAACTTCAAAACCAAGCTAAAAGATTATGTTGTTAAATATAAGGAAACTATTGACGGTTATGGAAAGGAGAATCCTTATGGAGTTCCGATTACATCAAGAGGATGGGGCGGAAATAACGGCGTGATAAGCTTTGCAATTACCAATTATTACGCAAACAAATATTATCCTGATATCGTTGGCCCGGAATATGTTTATAAGGGGCTGAACTATATTTTCGGTTGTCATCCCTATTCAAATATTTCCTTTGTTTCGGCCGTCGGTACCGTCTCTAAAGAAATAGCTTATGGTAATAACAGGGCTGACTTCAGCTTTATTGCCGGAGGCGTTGTTCCTGGTTTGTTGCTGTTTCAACCCGATTTCCTGGAAAACAAGGAAGACTGGCCATTCTTCTGGGGCGAGAATGAATATGTAATAGATATTTGTGCTGCATACGTATTCCTTTCAAATGCAGTAAACGAAATCGTAAAGAAATAGGTATAAGAAGATCTTTTAGCAGAATTGATTTTAGCAAACTGTATGTGTTTCTTTCGTATGATATTCTTTCAATAGGTGACCTTCAATAAGATATTACAGCAGGTAAATGGAACCATTTTACGGATCAAACATATATCGGTCATACTTCCCGGGATGGACCGGGAGTAAAAACCATAGTTTATCATAAAGATGTATGCCTAAAAGTTAAAGGAAAATTATATTTTTGCAATATTTTATCGCGAAAGTGATTGGCAACGTTTAAAATGAAAACAAATCATATAACTCAACAGGACATTGCTAACAAGTTAAACGTATCACGTATTACTGTTTCAAAAGCATTGAGAGATCATCCCGACATCTCTGCCGAGATGAAGGAAAAGGTTAAAGAGGCTGTCGAAGAAATGGGATATTCCCCAAACCTCATTGCCACACAATTATCACTTCAGAAGACCTTTACATTGGGCATTGTCGTTCCAGATCTCGAGAATAGTTTTTTTGCATACCTTGTCGATAGTATAATTGATGCAGCTACTGAA
>CAZHRV010000266.1:0-27883 GCA_964535035.1 uncultured Rikenellaceae bacterium | reverse complement strand
CTGGTATCTGCTCAAAAAAAGCTTGTTACACAGGTGCTTGCAGATGCAAAACGATTGATTACCGAAGAAAAAACGGAAGAGGGCGGCAAGCTTCTCCTTAGGGCATTTAAAGGCCTTCCAAAAAATAAAGCCCTCATCAAGTTCCTGAGTGAAGAGGGAAATAAGTCACTGATGCAGAAGACAGAAAACTTCTATATGCAAAATAACAGCAAGGATATGCCGAAAGTAACTGATGATCTTTATTTTATCATCGATGAAAAGGCAAATTCAATAGAGCTGACTGAGAAAGGACTGGATCTTATCTCAACCTCGGTTGAGGATGCAAGCTTCTTCATATTGCCCGATGTGGGATCATCAATAGCTGAGCTTGAAAAATCAGGGAAAAGCGACCGTGAGAAACTGAAAGAAAAGGATGAGCTTCTGCAGGATTATTCAGTAAAATCGGAAAGAGTTCATACAATGACTCAATTGCTTAAAGCATGGACCCTTTTCGACCTCGATGTGGAATATGTTGTAATGGACAACAAGGTGAAGATAGTCGATGAGCAGACAGGAAGGATACTGGAGGGAAGAAGGTACTCCGACGGACTTCATCAGGCTATTGAAGCCAAAGAGAATGTGAAGGTTGAAGCCGCAACACAAACCTATGCAACAATAACACTTCAGAACTACTTCAGGATGTACCATAAGCTTGCGGGGATGACGGGTACAGCAGAAACAGAGGCTGGAGAATTATGGAATATCTATAAACTCGATGTGGTTGTCATACCAACCAATAAATCGGTTATCCGGGATGACAGGGAAGATATAATATACAAAACAAAGCGGGAGAAATATAATGCTGTCATAGACGAAATATCAGAGATGAATCGTCAGGGAAGACCGGTGCTGGTTGGGACAACATCCGTGGAGATATCTGAACTGCTGAGCAGAATGCTTAAGATGAAAGGATTAAAGCATAATGTTCTTAATGCAAAACTGCATCAGCGGGAAGCAGAAATTGTTGCCGAAGCAGGTAAGTCGGGTACAATCACCATAGCTACAAATATGGCCGGACGAGGTACTGATATAAAGCTCACCGATGAGGTTAAGAAAGCCGGCGGACTTGCCATTATCGGTACTGAACGACACGAGTCGCGCAGAGTCGACAGACAGTTGCGAGGCAGATCAGGAAGACAGGGTGACCCGGGCTCTTCACAGTTTTTCGTCTCTCTCGAGGATGAATTGATGCGGCTCTTCGGATCGGAAAGAATAGCCGGAATAATGGATAGTCTTGGTCTCAAGGATGGTGAGATGATACAGCATTCAATGATCACAAAATCCATTGAAAGGGCACAGAAGAAAGTAGAAGAGAATAACTTCGGCATCCGTAAAAGACTTCTTGAATACGATGACGTAATGAATTCACAGAGGGAGGTCATATATAAGAAGCGCCGGCATGCCCTGCTTGGTGAAAGATTAAGTGTTGATGTGGCAAACTCAATGTATGATGTTACTGAAAGTGTTGTTGATACATATCATTCGGAAGGAGATTTCGAGGGATTTGAATTTGATCTTATACGCTCATTTTCAATAGACTCGCCAGTACCTTCATCCGACTTTTTGAAAATAAGTGCACAGGAAGTAACCGAAAAAGTATATTCAAAAGTCCTGGATACCTACAAAAGAAAAATTGAATCAATATCACAGCAGGCATATCCGGTGCTGAAAGATGTTTATGAGCGAATGTCACATGTATATGAAAACGTTGTTGTTCCCATATCAGATGGTGTGAGGGTTTTTCAGGTCGTGACAAACCTTAAGGCAACGGCTGAATCGGAAGGCAAAGAGCTGGCAAAAGCTTATGAAAAGACTGTTGTTCTTGCAACAATAGATGAGGCATGGAAGGAGCATCTTCGCGAAATGGATGAATTAAAACAGTCGGTTCAGAATGCTACTTATGAACAAAAAGACCCGCTTCTTATTTATAAGTTTGAGTCTTTTGAATTGTTTAAAACCATGTTGGATAAGGTGAATAAGGATGTTGTCAGCACACTGATGAAAGGATATATACCTACACAGGATCCGGAGCAGGTAAAAGAGGCACAACGGCGCAGGCAGATGGAGAACCTGAAAACATCCAAAAGCGATTTCTCACAGTATGGAACAGGAGGGGGCAGTCCTGAGGAGAGGGACAAGAAAACTGAACCCGTGCGGGTAGATAAGAAAGTGGGAAGAAACGATCCGTGTCCCTGTGGAAGCGGGAAGAAGTATAAACATTGCCATGGTGCACAACAGGCTGCAGGAGCGCCAGGTGCACAGTCGGCCAGACCTGATGCAAAGTAACCGGATTTATCCGGCCTCTTCAACAGCTTTTTGTATTCTTGTATAAACTGTACGGTTTACCGGGACAAGTGGTAACCTTAAATTGTTGTTGCACAGGTTCATGACACTCAGAAATGCCTTTATCCCGGCAGGATTACCGTCAGCAAATAATAGTTCGATTATCTCCAGGAAACGAAACTGTATTTCACGGGCAGCTTTGAAGTTGTTCTTCAGCAGGTGATTTACAAGTTCGCTGCATTGTGAAGGGAAGGCATTTGCCAGTACTGAAATAACTCCGGCCCCTCCGGCTGCTATTATAGGCAGGTTAAGCATGTCATCACCTGAGATTACAAGGAAATTTTCAGGTTTCCCTTTTATTATCCTCATTATGTGAGGCAGATCGCCCGAGGCCTCCTTTACAGCAACAATGTTTTCACATTCATGAGCAAGCTCAAGACATGTATCGGAACTGATATGGCTGCATGTCCTTCCCGGAACATTGTAAATGATCACAGGCAGAGGACTGCAGGTTGCAATAGCTTTAAAATGCTGAAAGATCCCCCTCTGGTTCGGTTTGTTATAATATGGGGAAACAGATAATATTCCATTAACACCCTCCAGATTCAGTCCCCTTATAGTGTTAATAATTTCCTGGGTATTGTTTCCGCCTATTCCTGCAACAACCGGTGTACGGTTGTCAATTGCTTCAACAACATAAGATATCAGAGCCTGTCTTTCATCTCTGCTGAGGGTAGAAGCCTCACCGGTAGTACCCATTGCGACAATATAATTGACTCCTCCTTCGATAACATGGTTGATAATGCGGCCCATGGCGGCGAAATCAATACTTGAGTCATTTTTGAAAGGTGTTACTATGGCTACACCTGTGCCTCTGAATTTTTTCATATCTGGGTTTTGTCAATTTCAACAGATGATCCTGAATTTATCATTTCAAGATAATGAACCACATGGGTAAGGTAATCCTTGACAGAGACCGGTTTCTTTAATTCAATCATCAGGTCGAAGGTATTACTGTTTGTTCCCGGGTCGAAAAGTCCAACCTTAAAACTGGATTTGGACAGGGCTGATATGTATGATAAAGGAAATTTCTTTTCGAAATTGACATCGATCAGTATATCAAACATCGTATTGGTAAAGGAGTCAGCTTCTGCCGACATCGGGATATAGAAAAAACTGATCTCTTTTCTGCGAATGCATGACAGGTATCTTAAAGCTGTATATTTATCCGGGAGTTCCTTGCCCGGGTAGTAGCCAAGAATGGTCACACTAATGTTCCTTTCATTCATATTCTGGTGAAATTCTGAAAGATTCACGAAATCTTCAGGTTTTGAAGCATCCCATATTATTCCTATATTCTTTATCCGGCTGATATTTGAGTAGAATACTTTTCTTTTGACCTTTCCTGTCTTTTTTAAAAGGATGAAATTTCCGATTTTCAGCCTGATTTCCCTGAAGAGTTCCATAATACAAACCTAATAGTTTTTTGCTAATGTAAACAGTACAAAATTATTTATCTTCTCCGATTAATTTCAGGAATTCACTTTCACTGACCAGGGGAATGCCCAGTTCTGATGCCTTTTCCTTTTTGGAGGATCCCATATCTTCTCCTGCCAGTATAAACGATGTATTACCTGATAATGAGGTAGAATTCCTTCCCCCGTTTTTTTCGATTATCTTTTTGTACTCTTCACGGGAATGCTCTTTGAAAACACCTGAAATAAGTATTGACTTTCCCTTCAGCCGGTCACTAATGGTAATTTTCTTGTCCTCACCAGAGAGTATTAGTCCATATGATTTTAAACGGTCTATAATTAGAATATTATCCTTATCAGCAAAAAATGAGATTATGCTTGATGATATTTTTGGGCCTATCTCAGGAATACTGGTCAGTTCATCATTCGCAGCTTTAATCAGTTCATCAATCGACCTGAAAGTTTCTGTGATGGTTTTAGCAACAGTCTCCCCGACATGCCTTATGCCGAGAGCGTAGAGGACACGGCTGTAAGGAACATATATTGAGTCTTTTATGCTCTTAATGATGTTCATTGCTGATTTCTCACCCATACGTTTCAGCGGGATTAATTGTTCAACAACAAGATCATAGAGATCTGCATAATTATTTATCAGTTTATTATTAAAAAGAAGGTCAACAGTCTCTTCTCCAAGACCATCAATGTTCATGGCCTTTCTGCTTATAAAATGTTCAATTCTTCCTTTTATCTGAGGAGGGCAGTGAAGATAGTTTGGGCAGAAATGATTCGCTTCTCCTTCATTTCTGACAAGCTGAGTACTGCATTCCGGACAGTTTGCAATAAATTTTATCTCCTGACTGGTATCGTTTCTTGAAGAATAATCTACTCCCACGATCTTTGGAATTATTTCCCCGCCCTTTTCCACATAAACCATATCATTAAGGTGCAGGTCAAGAAGCGCTATCTGATCAGCATTGTGCAATGATGCACGTCTGACAGTTGAACCAGCCAGGAAGACCGGTACAAGGTTTGCAACAGGAGTGATTGTGCCTGTTCGGCCGACCTGGTATGATACCGACAATAGCTTTGTTAATACCTGTTCAGCCCTGTATTTGTATGCGATTGCCCAGCGGGGAGATTTTGCCGTATTACCAAGTTTTTCCTGGAGATCAAGGGAATTGACCTTTACAACAACTCCATCTATATCGAATGGCAGGTTTTTCCTGCCAGATTCCCAATAATTTATGAATCCGGTCACCTCTTCCAGTCCTCTGCAAAGCCTGATACTGTCAGAAACCCTGAAACCCCATTTCATAGCTTCTGTCAGATTATCATAATGGGTTTCATGAGGCAGATCCTCTGACAAAAGAAAATAAAACAGGCAGTCAAGTCGCCTTGAAGCCACAATTCGTGGGTCTAACATCTTCAACGTTCCGGAGGCTGCATTACGAGGATTGGCGAACGGAGGCAGCTCTTCGTTTATTCTCTCATTGTTCAGCTTTTCGAAAACAGTCCTGGGCATAAGTATCTCGCCCCTCATGATGAACTCCTCAGGGATATTTTTACCTGTAACTCTTAATGGAATGCTGCGGATCGTTCTGACATTGGGTGTAACATCATCTCCTTTAGTACCGTCTCCCCGGGTAAGTGCCCTCACCAGGGTTCCGTTCCTGTAGTTCAGGCTGATTGAAGCACCATCAAATTTCAGCTCGCAAACATATTCCACGGATCCGCCGGCAGCTTTTTCTGCTTTTTGATTAAAGTCGCTTAACTCATCTTCATTATATGTATTGCTGAGCGAAAGCATGGGATATTGGTGATCGTATTGCCTGAACTCATTTCGTATATCACTGCCGACCCTTTGAGTAGGCGATTCTTCAGTGATATGTCCGGGGAATTTTTTTTCCAGTGTATCAAGCTCATTCAGCAGCAGATCATATTCAAAATCGGAGATAACAGGTTTGTTAAGAACATAGTATCTTTGGTTATGTCCTTCTATCTCCCTGCGGAGCTTCTCTATGCGTGCCCTTGCTTCAGATTCTTTCATATTCAGCACTGATCAGCTCCAGACACCCTCAATTATTGTATTGCATTTGATGCATCTGCCGTCTTTAATATTGTTTGTTGTTATTCTGTAACCCTGTCTGGCAATAACAGTCGTACCGCAGTTGGGACATCTTGTATCAGCCATTTCATTACCGGGAACATTACCGATATAGACATATTTTAATCCTTCACCTTCAGCAATTTTTGATGCTGTTCTTAACAGTTCAACAGATGTTGGAGGCAATTGCTCAAGCTTGTAAGTGGGATAAAACCTGCTGAAATGCAGGGGGGTATCTTTAAATCCGTTTTCACTGAGCCATTTGCACATTAAGCCTATTTCATCAGTATTATCAGTCCATGTGGGTACAATAAGGTTGGTTATTTCAAGCCAGACTCCCATCTCCTTGTATATCTTCAATGCATCCAGCACAGGTTGAAGCTTACCTCCGGCGAGCCTGAGATATGTATTATCATTGAATGATTTCAGGTCGATGTTGGCAGCATCAATAACGGTGCAAAGCTTTTTTAACGGTTCAGGATTTATGTATCCATTTGATTTAAAGATATTTTTTATCCCCGATTTTTTTGCAATAACAGCTGTTTCGTATGCATATTCGTAAAAAGTCACAGGTTCTGAATAGGTATATGCAATAGAGCGGCAATTGTTATTTATGCTCTCTTCCACCACTTTTTCCGGTGGCAGGTTAAAGTTTCTTGTTTTGTCGGGACTTGTTTGTGAAATAGCCCAGTTCTGGCAATTAAGGCAGACCATGTTGCATCCTGCTGTGGCTATGGAATATGCTCTCGACCCCGGGAAAAAATGATAAAGTGGTTTCTTTTCGACAGGGTCGACATTAACGGAACATGGATTGCCATATGCCATGGTATAAAGCTTCGATTTGTGTACTATCCTGTTTCTGCAGTCACTTATCTCACCCTCTTTAAGTACACATTCATTTGGACAGATCCGGCACATTATCCCTCTTGGTGTCTCTTCCTGGAACATGGCCACTTTCCAGTAAAGTACCTGTTCCTCCATGATAATAGAGTTCATAACTCTGTGGCAGGGCATCGTGACAACACCAGCTGATAGTGCAAGGCACTTCTTTACAAAGTTACGTTTGCTGATATCAAAATTTTTATCTGTCATATTAAGAGCCGGTACAAAAAATAAAACTACTATTTGTTCCTGTTTGTTCCAAGAAGAATCCCCGCAAAAATCAGACCTGATAATAAAATTATTGAGATTTTTATACCAAGAACAGGTACAGCCACACCTGAAATAATTATGAATCCGAATGCTGAGCCTGCAAGATCAGCACTGTAGGTTCTGGCAGATGCCGAGCCATCATTATCTGTGAAAGTCAGTTCCCTGAAAATATGTCCTGTCAGGAATGAGGGAATCAGAACGGAAAATAAAATAACAAATATTGCTGCCAGGATGCTGCTGAAGGATAACAGATAGTTAATAATCAGAGCTATTCCGGCATACCAGGCAACAAGGATCAAAGCCTTGATCTTAAGAGGTACAGGATTCAGGAATTTGAGATTTATACCTGATCCGGCCGCCAGTCCGGCCATAAAGAGGGCAAGTATCATTCCTGTTATCTGATACATATTCCCTGCAGTAAGCTGTAATGACAGTAATACTATTATTTCAAATCCGGCGAGACCTGCGGCACTAAAATACATCATGAGATTACTTCTCCGTATGGACAGGACCGGTAATACGAATGCCAGAATCATTATTATGATTGCGGGTACCTTCTCATTAAGGTTCTTACTTAAAAAATACGACTGGAAGTGAAAGCTGGCTATCGGAAATACTGCACTGTTTTCTCTTATCCCTTTATCAAGAAGAGAAATAACCTCTGCAGTTTTATTCTTAATCAGGTCATCAGAGAGGAAATCGGAACCAACATATATATTTTCAATACTTCTTAATTCTGTCAGCCTGCATATCGAAGCGGATAATTCACTGTCAGATGCAATGTAATAAAGCTTGTTACCTACAACCGGCGTAACGTAAGTGAACACTCCGTTAAGACTGTTATAAATTGATGAATACAAGATTATTGATTCTTTGTTGGGGTAGTTATCCCAGATTCCCGGCGAACACATGAAAATACCACCAGGAACCAGTCTCTCCTTTACATCATCAAAGAATTCACTTGTATAATACCTGTTCAGTGAAAGAGTGGAAGGAGGGGGCACCAGAAGCAGGACAGCATCGAGTTTGTCTCCTTTTCCTTTAAAATACCTGAAAGCATCCTTGTTTTCTATTATGAGTTCTGCATTGCCGGGGTCAGCCTTTTCTGTTTCAGCTTTAATAAGTTCAGGGTCCCTTTCAATAAATATAACCTTTTTCACCGGATACTTCAGTACCTCAGGCAGGTATGATTTCAGGGAACCGGAGATCAGGAGTACTTTTTCCGGATTTTTCTTTTGAAGCAGTGCATAATGTATATTCTCCTCTCTTTCAGCAACATCGTCGATATATGTAAGCAGCCGCTGGTTATAATAAATACTCCTTTCACCTCCATACTCTCCATATGTAATGTTCCCGTATGGAGTTTCCCTGGTTTCTGTTACTGTAATACCGGGCAGCAGGAGTTGCCTGAAAAAAACATCCGGATCAGCTATAATAATAAAAGCTGCAAGCAGTGCAACCGATAACTTTAAAATGATTTTCTTAATTCTGTCTTTAATATAGAATGTCAGAATAGTGTATGCTATCGACATCAGGATGATAGTGAGGAGAAGCTTGTATGTGTTTAACAAACCTGCTGTAAGGACCGATATTATCAATCCGGCTGCGATACTACCGGTTGTTTCAATTGAAAAAGATTTTCCGGGAATAAAATCATTTGCCGACTTTGCGGCAGCTAACAATTTCACAAAGGTGAATCCTGATACCAGGCAGAATGGGATCAGTACCAGGAAAGTAAAGATCATGCTTACCAGGAATGACGGGGTCTCTCCTGACTGAAGATAGAGCCTTGACAGGAGAAAAAACAATATTATTGATATTATGGGGCTGATTGAAAATACCAGATTTATTTTGCGGATATCATTCAATGATGAACTGCCGGCAGCTGCAGCTCCAATCGCAGACGTAATAAGCCACGAGGCAAGAAATGTTCCTGCTGTTAGTTCATAACCTCCTGAAATATTCATTATTTCCCTAATGAGCAGGATCTGAATAGACATACTTGTAAACCCTATGACAAAAAGGTTAATAGCGATATCTGAAGAGTTCATCTTTTGCAGGCTGTCAAACTTCCTGGACTCTTCAGATCTTTTAAATAACCTTGTGAAATAGCTAATATGCCATATAAGGTGGAATATTCCTGTTATTGCAAATCCGGCCCCCGTCTCAACATGCCATTTAAGGACAGATTTAACTATGGGTAAATCCCATTTATAATTGATTTGCAGGGCAAGAAACAGTCCCGCGAGTGCTGTAATAAGAAATGTGATGGCCAGGATGGAATTCCATATTTTCCTGTGACGGGCCAGGGAAAAAAGACCGATGCGGTAAAAAATAAAACTTATTAAATATAGAACAGAAACAGCGATACCTGTTCCGATGACATGATACATAATTACTTTTTGTTTTCTTTAAGCACCAGACCCTCATAGATGTAGATCTCGGCATTTCTCCAGCCATCCCACCCAAGTCCTGCTTTATCTCTAGATGTATAACCAAGGAATTGTTCAACTGTCCAGCCATTTTCCGTTGCGACCTGTGGCAGCATTGTCCCTGACCGAAAATCCTTCTTTATATAGATCCCATGTTTACCCAGGACTATCTCATTGATATTATTGATTCTCTTCATCGGTCCCAGGATGGTTATCTCCATATCAGTTTTATCATATTCCTCTTTGGTAAGAGGAAGGAATCGAGTATCCTCAAAGGCAGAAGATAAGGCTGATTCCTTTACAACCTCGTAAAGAGGATCGGATGATAAAAATCTTCCTATACAACCCCTCAGCTTACCGTCAATCTTCAAAGTTACAAATGCGCCCAGCTGTTTTTTGAGTGATTCGGGTATCTTTTTTTCATCGATAGTGATCCGTTTCTTCTCATATAACATCGTTTTTATGCTGTTTCTGGCAATGGCAAAAAGCTGATCTATTTCCGATCTGCTGAATGAAAGCACCGTTGAAGATGCTTCATTCATTTTTGTTCTTTGTTCTTTTTCAATCAGAGCTATGGCATGGTACCCGACAACCCTGTCTTTATCTCCATAAGGAGTATCTCCTGAATTACAGTAGTCTATTCTTTGAAATTCAAGATTACTATCACTTTCAGCAAGGTACATAAGCATAAGTCCTGAGGCCCATCCGCACATGCTTGTTGCCAGTCCTTTAATATTCTTTGCTGAATTCTCTTTGAGAACGTTTAGGAATACCTTCGGATCACCTGATACAATGCCCTCAGCAGTTCTATTATCAACATCAATGGCATCTTTATACGAGGGATAATGGGAGAAGTCACTGCTTATCAGGAAGAGATTATCGGGAGTGAACCATGGCTTGAGGGCTTCAGCTATCAATTTGATTGTGTTTGTATTGTTTGTGCCGATAACTATGGGTACTATTTTTGGTGTTTTATTATAATAATACTGTATCAGGGGAACTTGTACTTCAAGACTGTGCTCCTGAAGATGGGCAGTGACAGGAAAATTAAAGACCCTGTTTTCATTTTTGAGCTTGTTGGCAATATCCCTGTTTACCTCTGCCTTGCCAAGGGGTGTAATAAAGTCGCCGGTATTATATACCGATGCCCCGTCGAATGCCATTATATGGCTGGAACCGATAAGGAAGATATTTTTTATATCAGTATTTTTAGGTGTTGCTGAGATAGCCGAGGCTGCTATTGTACCTGAGAATACATACCCTGCATGAGGGCTGATAATCGCTCTTACCTTCCTGTTTTCCGGTGATTTCATGCAATTTGCAAAATGACCTGCTATATCCTTTTGAAGAATATCCCTGTTGGCCTCATAAAAACTGCCTGCCGCAACCGGTTGTCTGTCAGTTGATTTGCCCTGGGAATAGATATCCATAACACTGAAAATTGATAATAATACAATTATTACTTTGTACATGATAACAAGTTAAAATGGCCTAATAAAGTTAGGCCAAAAAAATGAGAAAATGTGAAATTAGGATAAGTTAAACAACTGTTTAAATCAGAACCATTGACTCCTTGAGTATTCCGCCGCTATCATCTGTGCCGTTTATTTTAATACCCAGACTTACATCAGGAGTCCCGATCATATCAATGAAAGGACTTAAAGCATCCTTGAGATTCTCAATATCCATACTGTCGAATTCCTCGATATGGAAATAAAGATGGATCATAAGCGTAGCTTCCGGTTTCTTAATTGAGCAAAGGGCCTTTACTATCTTAGCCAGCCAGATGGATGAGGCTGTATTAAAGTATTCCAGATTAAGTCTCAGATTGGTTGTATGTCGTGGATCAACTGCATATTGTGTAACCCACAGCAATATATTTTCATATAGCCCGGCAGCATTTTCAGGAATTGATCTTCCTGACAGGATCAATTCTCCGGTAATATGATTAAGGTCAATCTGTGGTGTCTTACCTGAAGGTTCAATGTATATATTCTTTTGTTCCACTTTAATAATATATTAACAATTAGATAGTTATGAATTTTGATATAAAAATAGCATATCTTTTACTAATATCCGCACTCATAATCAACTCTTCATCAAAAATTATTGCCCAATAGTCAAATAATTTCGACTATTTACATAAACAAATGATTTTTTCAGGTTCCGGTGTTCCTGCTTTAGATGTGATTTGTTTTATGCCAATTTATTAAAATGCTATCTTAGCAGCCTGAAATTTTGATAGAAAATATGGAGAGAATTCTTGTCGAAAAGATAAAAGAAACTGTCAGGAATCTTTATAATAGTAATCTGTGTGATGAGTTGATACAGATACAGGAGACGAAAAAAGATTTTAAAGGCGATATCACACTCGTTGTATTTCCTTTGCTGCGTTATTCAAAGGATACGCCAGAAAAGACCGGTGAAACGATCGGAAAGTATCTTGTGGAGACTTTTCCTGCTGTAAAAGGATACAACGTGATCAAAGGATTTCTTAATCTCGAGGTCTCCGATCAATGGTGGATTGACTATTTCCGCAAAACGGTCTCTGAAAAAGATCTCTTTTCTGAATGTAGGGTCACCAGACCGGAGACAATTCTTATAGAATATTCTTCGCCAAATACCAATAAACCACTTCACCTGGGTCACATTCGCAATAATCTGCTTGGTTTCTCTCTTTACCGCATCCTCTCAGCATGCGGACACAGGGCGATAAAAACAAATATTGTCAATGACAGAGGGATACATATATGCAAGTCGATGCTGGCCTGGAAGAAATATGGAAATGGTGAAACACCGGAATCATCAGGAATGAAGGGTGATCACCTTGTCGGAAAGTACTATGTGCTGTTTGAAAAAGAGTATAAAAAACAGGTGGACGACCTGATAAAGAAGGGATCAGGAGAGAATGAGGCAAGGAATTCTGCTCCTGCAATGAAGGAAGCGAGGGCAATGCTCCTTAAATGGGAAGAGGGGGATAGTGAAACAATGAAGCTGTGGAAGATGATGAATTTCTGGGTGTATGAAGGATTTGATGAAACTTACAGGGCATTGGGAGTCGATTTTGATAAGATTTATTACGAGTCAGAAACCTGGCAGCCCGGACGTGATATAGTATTTGAAGCTCTCAAACAAGATATCCTTACCAGAAAAGAGGACAATTCGATATGGATAGACTTAAATGTTGAAGGCCTCGACCAGAAACTCCTGCTCCGCTCTGACGGAACTGCAGTCTATATAACTCAGGACATTGGTACAGCAGTCATGAGACAGGAAGACTTTGGTTTCAACAAATGCATTTATGTTGTCGGAAATGAACAGAACTATCATTTCCAGGTGCTTCGGGCAGTTCTTATGAGGTTTGGATTTAAATGGGCCGATGGATTAATTCATTTTTCATACGGGATGGTCGAACTCCCCGAGGGCAAAATGAAATCACGCGAGGGAACAGTAGTGGATGCTGATGATCTTATCAGTGAAATGAAAGAAACAGCCAGGGAAGTCTCTCTCGAACTTGGGAAGCTTACAGATTATTCTGAAGAGGAAAAGGATGAGATTTTCCGTAAGATAGGCCTGGGTGCACTCAAATATTACATCCTGAAAGTGGACCCCAGAAAAAACATGACTTTCGATCCTTCAGAATCGATTGATTTTAACGGGAATACGGGACCTTTTATCCAGTATACATTTGCAAGGATAAGATCAGTCTTCAGAAAAGCAGATCAAATGGGGATTAAATATGATCCTGAATTTCCCGGGTTATTAAAAATTGGAGACAAAGAACTAGCTCTTATAAAGATTCTGAGTAACTATACAGCAATAGTATCTGAGGCGGCAGCAGCATACAGCCCGGCAATTATAGCAAATTATTGTTACGAACTCTCAAAGGAATATAACCAGTTTTATCACGATTTTTCAATTCTTGGAGAACCTGATAAATCAGTAAGAAACCTGCGCATTGCATTGTCGGAAGTAACAGCAAAGGTACTAAACTCGGGAATGTGGTTGCTGGGGATTGAAATGCCTGAGAGAATGTAATATAGTTAGTTTTAGAAAAAATGTTTGAGAATTTAAGTGAACGACTGGAAAGATCCTTTAAGATACTTAAGGGACAGGGAAGAATTTCGGAGATAAATATTGCCGAGACACTTAAAGAGGTTCGCAGAGCCCTGCTTGATGCTGATGTCAGCTTCAAGACAGCTAAGCAGTTCACCGATACGGTTAAGACTAAAGCATTGGGTCAGGAGGTACTGAAGTCAGTAAACCCGTCCCAGATGATGATTAAGATCGTTCATGATGAGTTGGCTGAGCTGATGGGAGGCGACAAGACAGAGATTAACATAAAATACAATCCTGCCATCATACTTATCGCCGGTCTCCAGGGATCAGGGAAAACAACATTCAGTGGAAAACTGGCAAAATGGGTCGCAGGCAAAAAAGGAAAAACACCCGTTCTCGTGGCCGGTGATGTTTATCGCCCTGCAGCTATTGAGCAGCTCAAGATAATCGGGTCTCAGGTGGAGGTTCCTGTATATACCGAAGACGGAAATATGAACCCGGTACAGATAGCCAGAAATTCTGTCAGAGAGGCAAAAATAAAGGGGTACGATGTGGTTATCATCGATACTGCCGGCCGTCTGGCTGTTGATGAGGAGATGATGAAGGAGATATCCTCAATAAAAACAGCTGTTAATCCGCACGAAATACTTTTTGTGGTTGATTCAATGACAGGCCAGGATGCTGTCAATACTGCAAAGGAATTCAATGACAGACTCGATTTTGACGGGGTTGTCCTTACAAAACTTGACGGTGATACACGGGGCGGAGCAGCCCTTTCAATACGCTCAGTTGTCGATAAACCGGTTAAGTTTGTGAGCACAGGAGAAAAGATGGATGCAATCGATATCTTCTATCCCGTGCGTATGGCCGACAGAATACTGGGAATGGGAGATATTGTTTCCCTTGTTGAAAAGGCCCAGGAACAGTTCAATGTAGAGGAGGCAAGGAAGCTTCAGAAAAAAATTGCAAAAGACCAGTTCGATTTAAATGATTTTATTACACAGATACAGCAGATAAAGAAAATGGGTAATGTGAAAGACCTGATGGCAATGATCCCGGGTGCAGGTAAAGCGATTAAAGATCTTGATATTGACGACAATGCTTTCAAGGGCATTGAGGCTATAATTCGAAGTATGACACCGGAGGAAAGGACAAATCCGGTCATTCTCAACGGAAGCAGACGAAAAAGAATTGCCATGGGCAGCGGTACATCTGTCCAGGATGTGAATAAACTCGTGAAGCAATTTGATGAAACACGGAAAATGATGAAGATGATGACAAAAAGCGGCGGTAATGCCGCCAAACTGATGGGACGAAGATAATCCGCAGAAATGTATATATTAATAGACGGCAAAAGAATAGCATCAGAAATCAGACAAGAGATTGCTGATGAAGTAGGAAAACTTAAAAGTGAGGGAAAGAAACCTCCTCACCTGGCAACGATCCTCGTCGGAACTAACCCTTCGAGCCAGACTTATGTGGCTAACAAAATGAAAGATTGCGAGGAGGTGGGATTCAGATCCACACTTATTAAGTTTGAAGAAAATATTCAGGAAACTCTGCTGCTTGACAAGATAAAGGAACTGAACAACGATGATGATATCGACGGCTTTATTGTTCAGCTGCCTTTGCCCGATCATTTAAATGAAAACAATGTCATTGATTCTATTGATCCTTCAAAGGATGCCGACGGTTTTCATCCTGTCAATATCGGTAAAATGGTAATCGGACTTCCGGGATTCGTGCCGGCAACTCCTTTTGGTATAGTTGAACTTATAAAAAGGTACAATATCGAAACTTCTGGCAGAAAGTGTGTGGTAATAGGGAGAAGCAATATTGTCGGCAGACCGGTAAGCATTCTGCTTTCCCAGAAAGGAATGGATGCAACTGTGACAGTGGTTCACAGCAGGACAAAAAACCTGGAAGATATTGTAAAAGAAGCAGATATAATAATTGCTGCAATGGGTTCGCCAGCTTTTGTTAAATCTGAGATGGTAAAAGAAGGAGCGGTTGTTATTGATGTCGGAACAACCCGTGTAGAAGCTCACGGTACCAGAACAGGATGGAGACTTGCCGGTGATGTTGATTTTGATAATGTGGCACCAAAATGCTCCTATATTACACCTGTGCCCGGTGGTGTTGGCCCGATGACGCGTGTATCACTCCTGAGAAATACCCTTATAGCTGCAAAAAACTCTCTCTAATCAGGAAGGTCAATCCCTTTAAAATAGAGGTCAAAACCTCCATTCCCGCCAGGCCTGTTCGATGAAAAGACCATAAAATAATTTGTAAAGTCGTAATGAAACCATATCCTGGGACGGAATTCATCAGAGGAGCTGTTAATACCAGGACCCATATTTATGGGTGAATTCCATTTCCCGTTCCTGAATATTGAATAGTAGAGATCATATCCACCCATTCCTCCCGGACGATCAGAAGCAAAAAACATCAGATCCTTAAATACAAGTGGACATTTCTCATGGTCTGTACTGTTAATGCTGTCAACTTTTTCAGAGGCAGAGTAATCACCATCAAGCCATGTTTCGATATCGGTATCCGGAGGGATAGTCTTACAATAAATATCATAATTGCCGGCAATATCAGAACAAAAATATGCAGAGTCATGATTCGAGTCAAAACAGATATATGCATCGTTAGCTGATGTATTAAGCAAATTGGCGGAATAGGGGCCAAAAATATCAGGTACCGAAGTACCGTAAACGGGCCTGTTTTTAAAATAAAAGAAATCAAGATCCCCCTCAGTATTTTCTGAAGTTGTTATAAGATATTCGTATCCGTCCTCCGTGCTGAACATACTGTATGGTCCGAAGTCATTGCCTGAAGTGTTGGCTTTACTTATCAGGCTGGTAAGGAAAGGTTCATTGGTTAAGTTGCTTACATAACGGAACTCTCCTGTAGTCTGGTCAAAAACGAATGATATCATTCCCTGCTCAAAGTCAAACTGACCTCCTGAGCTGCCCCTGTTGCTCGAGAACAAAATGTATATTTCGCCATATAACTGGTAGCAATCAGTATTATAATCATCATAAACAGAATTAATACCATTCAGGTTATATACAGAATCAGGAAAGGTACCATATGGGTAGACTATTGGATTGCTTTCTTTTTTGCATGCCGTTATGCAGGTTAAGATGAGAATCATTCCTGAAACCACAAACGGCATTATTCTTATGAATATTCTTTTCATGAATTAATGCTTTATTTTAGAGGTTATCTGAAGGCTTCATATTGATCTATAATAGGTTCAATAAAACGTAAAGATATTAATAAATAGTATCAGAACTATAAAATGAAAAACCGGGAAGGTTCCCGGTTCTTCTGAGGTAGAATTTAGGTTAATTCTAGGGTAAATTGGGTATAGGGTATTAATTCCAGTATTATAACTGAAAGATGAGAATTTAACTCAGGAGGTTGCGTTACAGGTATAAAAAAATGTAAAAAACCTTTTATAATGTTGTATTATACTGAGAATTAAATGTTTGAAAAAATGAAGAATTGTTAATAATTGATTATGAGCAGGTCACTCCTTGTTAAAAATAGTATTATTTTTGTAAAATATTGTTGATGAGATGGAAGAGGAAAAGTATGGACTATACTATGAGGATGAGATAAAACAGGCTGTTCTGAAGTTTGAAAGAATGAGGAATAATAATGAAAATTATTTCTTTGATGTAATTGAATTTGAGTCAATTATAGATTATTATATAGAGAGCAACAATTCTAATAAAGCTTTTGAGGCAGCTTTACTGGCAACAAAACAACATCCGAATTCTGTCTCAATACAGCTGAGAAAAGCAAAAGTGCTGCTCGACAAGGGGAGAGCTGTTGAAACTCTTAAGATTCTCAGGAAGCTTGAAAATATTGAACCCGGAAACCATGAGATATATATTGCCAAGGGAACAGCCATGGGTATACTTGGCGACATCCAGGGTGCCAGAAAGATGTTCGACCATGCCCTGGAACTCGATTCGGATGAAATTGAAAATATCCTGTTCTCAATAGTATCGGTATTGCAGAATCTCAACTATTATGAGCATTTGATCCCATATCTGCGTATACTGATTGAAAAAGAACCACATTTCAAAGCTCATCTGTACGATCTTGGATTTGCATATGAAAAAACAGGAAATTTTAAAAGCAGCATTGAGTATTACCTGAAATACCTTGAAGATGAGCCATTTTCCGACAGTGCCTGGTATAATCTTGGTATAATCTATAATAAAATCGAAATGCCGGTAAAGGCAGTTGAAGCCTATGATTATGCCCTGGCCATTAATGATCAGAACTCTTTTGCTCTCTTCAATAAAGCCAATATTCTTTACAATCTTGAACGTTATTTCGAAGCGATACCTGTCTATCTTGAATATCTTGAATTTGAAAATGACAGCGTTGAGGCAATGACATACCTGGCAGAGTGTTATGAGAAAATTAATGAAATTACACTGGCAAAGAAATATTACCATGATGCCATTGAGCTGGCTCCGGAATTTGCTGATCCATGGTTTGGACTTGGAGTTATAGAGCTCAACGCCGGAAACACAGATGACAGTCTTATATTTTTCAGAAAAGCTGTCAGGCTTGATGATGAAAATCCTGAATTCTGGTACCTTCTTGGCAAAGCACATTATGCCATGGGAGAAAAAAAAGCAGCGCTCAGGTGTTTCAGGGAAGCCCTGAAAATGGATGCTTATTATGGAGAGGTATGGTCTGATCTGGGAATGATTATCATCAGGGAGAACCTCGCCTCCAGGGTAATACCATATTTTGAGCATGCCTATAAAGTTATAGGAGATGTTCCCGGCATCAATTACCTCCTGGCTTCATTATACCTTCGGACAGACTCTCCAGAAAAGGCTCTGGCCCACATGGTAATGGCAATTGATACTGATAAGGATCTTTACAGGGAATTTATTGATTTTTTCCCTTCATGCTTGCTTACATCCGGAATGATAAGGCTTATGAAAAAGAATAACCTTATTTGAATATCTCCGGGTATAATTAAAAATATTATGACACCTCCGTGTTCTTGCTATATCATTAAAATAAACAATATATGCAGGTTCAGTAAGATACTGCTAACAAAATTCTAATATATGAAAACAGTTCTGCCTTATTTACCCGATCGTCCTCCCAAACCCAGGGAATACGGACTAACAATGGTCATGGATAAAGGTCTCAGTATCAGGGAAGCTGAAGACTTTATATCCATCGGTTCTGAATATACCGATTATGTGAAACTGGGATTTGGAACATCCCTGATAACTCCCGGATTCAGGAAGAAGATAAAATTTTATAAGGAAGCAGGTGTTATTCCCTATTTCGGAGGTACCCTCTTTGAAGCTTTTATTGTCAGAGATATGTTCACAGATTATATTAAATTCCTCGATGAGTGCGAAATTGAGCTTGTGGAGGTTTCTGACGGCTCATTTGACATTAACCATTCAGCAAAACTTGATTATATCAGGCAGCTTTCCAGGAGAGGAATAGTGATATCAGAAGTAGGCTCTAAAAAGAAAGAAGTGGTCTATACTCCTGATCAATGGGTTGCGATGATGCGCGCTGAACTGGATGCAGGATCGGTTAAGGTAATTGCTGAAGCCCGCGAATCAGGAACAACAGGCATATATAATGAAGATGGATCGATTAATAACAGCATAATAAATGCAATATCAGAACATGTCAGGCTTGAGAATGTAATATGGGAGGCCCCTATGAAATCACAGCAGGTTTGGTTCATCAAACACTTTGGAGCTAATGTTAACCTGGGCAATATTGCTCCCACAGAGATCATTCCCCTTGAATCACTGCGTCTCGGTCTCAGGGGAGATACATTCTTTCAGTTCCTTCCGGATACTCTGAAGTAAGCAACATGTCAGCCGTAAATCAGCCTTAATAATATCTGAAATGAGAAAATTCGGCCTTATAGGATATCCCCTGGGTCATTCTTTCTCGCGAAAATATTTTTCAGAGAAATTCAACAGGGAAAATATTAAGGATTGTTCATATGATAATTATCCTCTGCAGACACTTGATATGTTTCCACATCTTATATCAGAAGATAATGAACTTTGTGGATTGAACGTTACAATTCCATATAAAACGGAAATACTGAAATACATTAATGAAACCGGACCCGAAATAGAAGAGATCGGAGCAGTAAATGTCCTGAAAATAAAAAGAACGGCCGGCAGGATAAACATTTACGGTTATAACAGCGATTTAACCGGTATCAGAGATTCATTGATCTCATTTGTAAAAGGCAGAGTCAAAACCGCTCTGATCCTCGGTACCGGAGGCAGTTCACGGGCAGTACGATATGCTCTTGCCGACATGGGATTGAAAATTATACTTGTTTCAAGGACGGACAAACCCGGTTGCATTACATATAAACAGATCAGTCCGGAAATAATAGGGGAGTCTGATATTATTGTCAATACCACACCTCTCGGAATGTATCCTGACATAACCTCCTTACCGGATATTAACTACAGTCTTCTGAATGAGAACCATATTCTTTTCGACCTTGTTTATAATCCCGAAATAACCTCATTTTTAAAGATGGGGCAGGGGCGGGGTTGTAAAATCATTACAGGAATGAAGATGCTTTGTTCCCAGGCTGAAAGATCATGGGAGATATGGAATGATGATAAGCTGTAATACTTGTGATTTTCTTAAGTAAAAATTTCCCGGGGATATTCAATATCTTCAAGGAATAATCCTTTCGCCGGTGCCGATTTCCCTGCTTTGCTGCGGTCTCTGGCCTTTATTATTTCTTCAAATTCTTCGAGGCTTGTTTTACCACTGCCAATATCAACCATGGTACCTGCAATTGCCCTCACCATATTTCTCAGAAACCTGTCAGCCCTTATAGTAAAAATCAACATGTCACTCTCTTTTTCCCATGCTGCATGGAATATCTTACACAAGTTTGTTTTTGTCCCTGAATGGAGCCGGCTGAAGCTTGTAAAATCGGTATGTATTAAAAGTAATTTACATGCCTTATTCATAATATTTATGTCGATATGACCATGTATATGCCATGATGAGTCTTCCCTGAAGGGATCTTTATCCCTGGAGATATAATACCTGTACGTCCTTGAAACAGCACTGAATCTGGCATGGGCATCCTCTTGGACCTTTACTATAGCTGATACTGAGATATCCTTTGGTAGAAAACGGTTTAGTCTGAATATCAGGTTTTTACGATCTGAAAGATCAGGCAGATCGCTTTGAAAATGGGCACAGAAAACCGATGCATGAACTCCGGTATCAGTTCTCCCGGCACCGGTAGTTGACACTTTCTCATTAAGGATCGTTGAGAGAGCTTCATCCAGGATTTCTTGAACCGTCACAGAACCTGGTTGTACCTGCCAGCCGTGATAGGAAGTTCCTTTAAAAGAAATAAATATGAAGTATCTTGTTTTCACTCTTTTCTTTCTGCAAATATAGTTATTCACAGAATGAAGATAAATGTTTAAAATATTATTAATTATTGCCCTTGAACTGTTTAAAAATCGATCTTAAAATGTAATTTTAACTTCACCAGAAAAATCAGATAGTTTGTCTAACCAAAAACTTTCACAATGACAGAACAGAAAAATACTCAAGCAGTTGGCATGGCCTTTATGGGGATGATTTTCTTCCTGTTTGGATTCGTAACAACTTTTAACATCACTCTGGCTGACAAGTTCAAGGCAGTTTTTGACCTGTCAAATGCTGAAGCTCAGCTGGTTAACGGTGCTTTTTTCTTTACCTATTTTGTTCTCTCCTTTGCAGCCGGCGGTATCATTAAAAGGATCGGTTATAAAGGAGGAGTAATTCTTGGCCTTCTGCTTGTAGCAGCAGGAAGCTTTCTATTCTTCCCTGCCGCCAAGGCTCTATCCTTCCCATTCTTTCTGTTTGCCATATTTATTATGGCAGGTGGTGTGGTATTTCTCCAGGTTGCAGCAAATCCTTATGTGACAGCACTTGGACCATCTGAGACTGCATCCGGCAGGTTAAACCTTACTCAGGCATTGAATTCAATTGCTACGTATATAGCACCCATCATAGCCAGTGTATTTGTGTTTAAAACAGCAGCTGATGCTGCATTAAGCGCTGCTGATGCTGCCAGGTCTGTTCCTACACCATTCCTGATCATAGCAGTGATAGTCATTATAATTGCTGTAGCAGTATATATTCTTAAGCTGCCTGAGATTCCTACCAGGGGTGTGGAAAGGAAAAGTGTGTGGAAATACCCTCACGTTATACTTGGGGCAGTTGGTATTTTCTTTTATGTGGGTGCCGAGGTGGGATCTGCAGCGATGCTCCAGAGATATTTCCAGGAAGCATTGAGCATAGCACAATCGGATGCTGCTGCAATGATAGCTCTGTACTGGGGCGGTGCGATGGTAGGAAGGTTTTATGGTTCATTTATGCTTTCCAACGTAGAAAAATCAAAGAAATATCTTTATGCAATACTGGTACTGGCACTGGCCCTGTTCGTAGGATGGTTTGTCAGATATGAAATAACCGACGGATTGATATTTGCCGGAATAGCACTGGTAAACTATCTTGCTATGCAGCTCGGCCGAGGCAATGCAAGCAGGTCTCTGGCAGTCTTTGGCTTAATTGCAGCTGTCCTGTTGCTTGTTGTTATGATGGCTAACGGACCTATAATCCTCTGGTTAGGCTTATCAATAGGTTTCTTTAACTCAATCATGTTCCCGAATATATTTGCTCTGGGTGTTGACGGACTCGATAAGGGAGAACTCAGCATGGCCTCCGGCCTGATAAATATGCTGATTGTCGGTGGAGCAGTAATACCTGTTCTTATGGGTCTTATAGCTGATGGACTTGGAGTAAGATATGCATTTATCCTCCCGATCATTTGTTATCTTTATATTGTATTTTATGCCTTAGTGGGCAGTAAACATAAATAATACCGAAAAAAATCAGTGGCCACTTCATTATTTTGAGACGGCCTCTGTACTTTATTACCTGACAATTATTATTTTTACAATAGCCTGTAACTTACGAATCATATATCTATGCCAATAGAAGAAAATCTTATTATAAAGATCAATAATGGTGATAACAAAGCTTTCCGCGAATTGTACGGAAATGATCCGGCTGAGTTAAAACGCAATGCAGAAAGATATAGTAAGCTTTTGAATCAGTTTAAGTCTGCATTCGGTATTTCAGATGTTGAATTTTTTAGTTCTCCTGGCCGTACGGAAATCGGCGGCAATCATACTGATCACAATTGGGGTCGTGTACTTGCCGGTGCAGTCAACCTGGATATAGTGTCTGTTACAGCCCGGAACGATACTAATGTTATCCGCATTCTGTCGGAAGGGTATCCCGGATTTAAAGTTGATTTGTCTTCTTTGAAACCAGACAAAAGCGAACACTTAACATCAGCAGCCCTGGTAAGAGGCATCTGTTCGCGTTTTAAAGAAGAAGGTTTTGCTATCGGCGGTTTTGATGCATGTGTTGACGGATGTGTTCCAAAGGGTTCCGGATTAAGTTCTTCAGCTTCATTTGAAGTGCTTATCGGTGCCATACTGAGCCATCTATTCAATAATGGAAAGGTAGATCCTATTAAAAATGCAATCATCGGACAGTATTCTGAGAATAATTATTTTGGTAAACCCTGCGGATTAATGGATCAGACTGCCTGTGCCATGGGAGGTCTGATCACCATTGATTTTGAGAATCCTTCAAAACCCATCGTAAAGAAAGTGAATTTCGATTTTGTTGTAACAGGATTTGCACTGGTTATCACAGATACGGGAGGCAGCCATGCCGACCTGAACGATGAATATGCTTCACTTCCTGCCGATATGAAAGCTGTTGCTGCCGAGCTGGGGGTAAAAGTCCTGCGGCAGGTGACACTTAAACAGATTCTTGAAATAGCCCCCGGGATCCGCGAAAAAGTTGGAGACCGTGCAATCCTGCGTGCCATTCATTTCCAGGGTGATAACCAGCGCGTTGTAGACCAGGTGGCAGCCCTTGAAAGAAATGATTTTAACGCTTTTCTAAGGATGGTAGTCGATTCGGGCTATAGCTCCTTTATGTATAACCAGAATATTTTCCCTGTGAGCAATGTCAGGGAGCAGGGAGTATCACTTGCTCTGGCCCTGAGTGATCTGGTACTTAAAGGAAAAGGAGCATGGCGCGTACATGGCGGTGGATTTGCAGGTACGATTCAGGCCTTTGTACCACAAAATCTTCTCGACAGATATATCGAAACACTTGAACATTTCTACGGAAAAGGATCCTGTCACAAGCTGTTTATAAGAAATCGGGGAGCCGGGAGAGTGGAATTATAAAACGACATAATAAATCACATCTTAAACATGAAACTGACAAATATGCAAAGTAAAAATGCAAAGTACCTGTTTCCATTGATAGTGATGGCCTCACTGTTTTTCCTGTTAGGCTTTATCACAACCATGAACAACTCGCTTATCGATTACCTGAAAGGTGCTTTCAGGCTAAACGAGGTTGAGAAACAACTTCCAAACACATTCTTTTATGGAGCCTATATTCTGTCAATACCGGTAGGTTATCTGTTAAACCGGATAGGCTACAAATACGGTGTGGTGGCTGGAGTTGCGCTTGTGAGTATCGGTTTCTTCCTGTGTATACCCGGTGTGGCTATTGGTTATTACGGTTTCCTGAGCGCTGTTTCAGTTTTTGCTTTCGGAGTGGTTATGCTCCAGGTTGCTGCCAATCCTTACGTGAATGCACTGGGCACACCTGAAACAGCAGCCAGCAGGCTGACTCTTACAAATGCCCTTAACTCTGTGGCCACAGTGATCGCACCTATTTTCGTTTCCTCGCTGATAGTTTCATCAACCATCGGCAGTACTTCTGATCCTAAAGCTGTACAGGGTCCGTTTGCAGGAATAGGAATTGTCACTCTTATCATCGTGATTGTCATGTTTTTCCTTCATCTGCCTGAAATTAAGGAGGAAGAAGTAGTAGAAGGTGTTGCCAAAAAAATCAAATCCAGTGCTTATAAATACCCGCACATGTGGCTTGGATCACTGGCTATTTTCTTCTATATGGGCATCGAAATAGGAATACCAAGCTTCTTTGCAGATTATTCAGGAAAACTGCAATTCAATTTCGATGGGGAAATGCGGACACGGTTGCTGGCTTATTACTGGGCCGGACTAATGGTGGGACGTGTTGCCGGTATATTTATCCTGAGGAAGTATTCGGCACGACAGATACTCAGTTTTAATGCAGTTTCCGGAGCTGTAATATTATTGCTGTCACTCGTACTGGGCAGTATGGGATTGAGCTGGATAGCACTGGTATTGTTCCTGGGAACCGGACTCATGCATTCGATAATGTGGCCTTGTATTTACAACCTGGCTCTGGAAGATCTGGGTCCACATACCAAAGTTGGTTCCGGGGTCATTTCGACTTCTGTAATCGGAGCAGCATTGTTGCCGATAATGATGGGAGGCATTCAGAAGAGTGTTGGCCTTATTGTCGCAATCTGCTGCTTGTTTGTGTATTATGCTTATATAACTTTCTTTGCTATAAAAGGATCAAAGATCCGATAAAAAGAAGTAAAACTATTATTTATGAACCTATGAACCGCAGAAAATTTATCGAAACATCAGGTTCTGCTGCCAGTGGGATTATACCTGGCGGTGTTACACAACTTGTACATGAACAGGTAAGACTTGCACGGGAATATATGACTGATATTGTGAACAAATAATTATCCGGTTAATTTTTACCAGTAATAAGAAAAATGAAAAGAGGTTTCGCCAGTGATAATAATGCCGGTGTCCATCCCGATATTCTGAAGGAAATCGAAAAGGCAAACAGCGGTCATGTGATTGGTTATGGATCGGATATATATACCGAACAGGCAAAACAGCTGTTTAAAGAACATCTTGGGAGAAATGCAGAGGTATTCTTCGTATTTACGGGTACTGCAGCTAATGTATTGAGTATTAGTGGAGTAGTGAGATCATGGAATTCAATAATAACTGCATTTACTGCTCACCTTGAACAGGATGAGTGTGGTGCTCCGGAAAAATTTACCGGGTGCAAAGTATTGACTGTTGATACGCCTGATGGAAAAATCTCTGTTGAAATGGTTGAGAAACATATACATGGACTGGACTTTGAGCATCATTCACAGCCCAAAGTTATATCCATAACACAATCGACCGAACTGGGTACTGTATATAGTATTCAGGAAATCAAAAAAATAGCTGATTTTGCTCATGCCAGAGGTATGCTGCTCCATATGGATGGTGCCAGGATAGCAAATGCTGCTGTATCACTGAATCGGCCATTTAAGGATTTTACAACAGATGCAGGAGTTGATATATTGTCATTTGGAGGAACAAAAAACGGAATGATGTCTGGGGAAGCTGTATGTTTCCTTACGCCGGGGTTATCTCACGATTTTAAATATATCAGGAAGCAGGGTATGCAGCTGGCATCAAAGATGAGATTTATCTCAGCACAATTTATAGCCTGGTTCAGGGATGACCTGTGGAAAATATGTGCATCACATTCCAATTCAATGGCCCGGATCCTGGCAGAAAAGCTGGAGAGCATCAGTCAGGTAAAAATCACCCAGAAAGTTGAGTCAAATGGTGTTTTTGTAATTATTCCTGCTGAGACGGCAGAGAAAGTAAGGCAGGAGTATTTTTTTTATCCCTGGGATGAGAAAACCTCGGAATACCGGTTAATGACAAGCTGGGACACTACGGCGGAGGATATTGATAAGTTTGTAAAGCTACTTGAGAAAGAATTGGCATCTTAAGGACCCCGGCCCCGCTAAAGCGAGGCTACCCCCTGAAGGGGAAATGACCCCCGGCCCCGCTAACGCGGGACCACCCCCTGAAGGGGGTAAAAGGGGGGCATAAAAAAAAGGGGCTCTGTAACAGGCCCCTTATTATATAATCAAAAATCGATTTTATTTAAGCGTAAAGGTAATAGGTACCATATACCATACCGGTACCGGCTTACCACCCTGTTTCCCCGGCTTAAATGCAGGAAGCGTTGAGACAACCCTCATGGCTTCTTCATCAAGTTCAGGATCAACACCTTTAAGCACGCTGACCTGGCTGACACCGCCTTTGGAGGTTACACAGAATCTCACAATGACCCTGCCCTGGATGTTATTTTCCTTGGCAACTTCAGGGTAGTTGGTATGATCTCCTAAATACTGCAGAAGAGCAACTTCACCACCCGGAAACATAGGCATTTCTTCAACTACCACGAAAGGCTCAGGTTCAGCTTCTTCTTCCTGTATTTCTTCCTTCATTGGTTCAACATAATCAACAACATCTTCGTTCTGGACCTCAATCTGGGCATCGTCAGCGGTCATGAGCTGCGCAGCTTCCTCGGGTTTGACAGAGTCAACTACCACTGGTGGTATATATTTTGCCTGCTGGACTGTTTCCTGTGGAGGAGGCGGAGGAGGAGGGGGAGGAGCAACCACATCTGTAGGTTGATCCAGGTTTTCCATTTTAATTTCCACCTGTCTTTCCGCCCTCTTCGTTTTGCTTTCAAGAGCTTTTGCATTTAGATATGGAGTGATAATAGCAGTTGCTATAATTATAACCCCAAACAAAGTTGCAATAAGTACATTCCGGCTATATTTCTGGCGCAACCTGTATGCTCCGTATTCTTTATTCCTAGTTTCGAAGACTATATCATCGAAGGCAGGAGCATATATCTTTTCTTTTGCCATTTTTTTAAGATTTACAGATTAATTGGATGAAGATTCTGCAGTAGAACTGATGCCGGCGGCAGCTTCCACCATATCATCTTCATACCAGGCAATATCAACAAACATATAATGAGCAACTCCGCAGATATTCATCTCATCAAGTATATCAACGAAATTCCCGTAATTTGCTTCCTTGTAAGCTTTTATAAGCACTATAGGTCCGGTATCATCGTCATTTTTAAGCTTTCGGATTGCACCCTGAACAGAATCCTGGGAAATCACAATTTCCCCTTTGATAACCTGCTGGTTGAAATCATCAATTTTTTTGAACAATGTCCTGTTCCACCCAAGGAGTATCTGACGGACACCTGTAGCGCTGAAATCAGTTTCTCTAAGCGGTGGCAGGTTATCAAAATTCTCCTCTTTTACAGTTCCCGGATAATAAAATATTTTATTTTCCGGACCAAGGATGATATTCTGAGTACGGCTCGCTGAAATCTTCGGAGCCTCCTGATTAGGATCCTTAAGCTTCTCGGGGAGTACAATCTCCATGATCTTGGCCTTATTGAAAGCAGTTGTAAGCATAAAGAAGACAATAAGAAGACACATAAGGTCTACCATA
>CAZHRV010000265.1:0-7929 GCA_964535035.1 uncultured Rikenellaceae bacterium | reverse complement strand
AATGCCAGCCTCTTCATAAAAGGTATGGACGATGTGCTGGCAAATAAGCCGTTGCTGGTGACCGCCGACAGCATACCAAAGAAGATGAACGAGTACCTGGTGAAAATGAACAGGGAACGAAACCAGCTTCTCGAGACACAGCTGTTCGAAAAGATTAAGGGACAACCCGGCGTTGGCATACTTCCTAACGGAGTATGTTATATAATTTCCAAACCTACCACCGGACAACGACCTCAGCTTACCGATTCCGTGGAGATACATATCAAGGGATACCTCCCCACGGGAACAGTATTTGAGGATACCTACACAAGAAACACTCCTCTGAAAACAACACCCGCAAACCTGATCCCGGGCATGAGAGAAGCACTGCAGATAATACCTGCCGGCTCAGTATGGCGGATCTTCATCCCCTCATCCCTGGCTTATGGCGAAAAAGGAGTACAGGGTATAATACCTCCATATTCGGCCGTGGTGTTTGATATTGAATTGCTAAGCGTATATAAATAAGAATTAAATAATAAAGTAAAAGTACAAACAGACACAGATAAAATTGACGGATAAGGTAAGACATATAATGCGATATTATTACAGGAAAATAAATATTATTATCAGGTACGTTATTGGACTGTGTATTGCATTACTGTTATTGCCTGCTGCTCCGGTCCGTGCCCAGGTAATCAACAACGACGGCGCTGCCATCTCTCTTACACCCGGCGTTTATTTGTACTCAAGGGATGTCATAAACAACTCAGGAAGCAACATCCTCAACAACGGAACAATAAACCTTTCAGGCAACTATACCAGCATCGCAACAACCAGCGGTAACGGTACCTTCACCCTCATGGGCAACTGGACAAACACCGGCGGTATCTTTATACCCGGGACCAGCCTGGTTATTTTCAACGGATCATCGAATCAGTCAATCGTCAGGACAGGTGGTGAAAAATTCTTTAACCTGTCAATCAGTAATTCAGGTACAGCTCCAAACAACAGGGTTGGAATATCACAAGATGTTGAGGTGTCGGGAACTCTTTCAATGTCGGCCGGGAATATTAATGCCGGAACTTATTTATTGTATCTGTCCAATACAGCAGCCGCTTCTCTAAATTATACTTCCACAACCGAAAGCAGGATACTTGGAAAATTTGAAAGAGGCGTTGGCGAAGCCGGCAATTACCTCTTCCCTCTGGGAACGGCCTCATTCTATAACCCTGCAAACCTGAGAACCAACAGCACTCCCTCAACAGGAACTATTCTTTCGGAATTCTTTACACTGCCACCTTCAGGAGGAGGCTTCCCTATAGCCGATCCTCCGGTAGAGATCGGAAGAGCATATACCGACGGTTACTGGAGCCTGACAGCCAGAAACGGGTTTGCATCGGGGAATTTTAACGTGAATATAAGAGCTGCCGGATTTACCGATTCTATACATGATAATACACGTGTTATAAAACGTATCGCCGGAGGAGACTGGGATGTGGACGGCACGCACCAGGATGCAGATACGGTTAACAGTGTCATTTACAGGAATAACCTTAATGGCGGAATTTCTGCAGCAGGCACACAGTTTGCCCTGGGCCGTGCACGGCCTCTCATCGTTGATCATCCTCATGATACTACCGTATGCGAAGAGACAAATCCAACTTTCACGGTTATTGCTACCGGAACACAGGCCTTAAGATATGCCTGGTATAAGGTAGCTGTACCCGTAGATATTTTAATAGCAAATGGTGCTCACTACAGCGGTGCAAGAACATCTACCCTCACCATTATCGGCGCTGAGCTTGCCGATACCGGTTATTATTACTGTATAGTAAGCGACAGGTACAAAAACTTCACCAGGACCGATTCCGCACATCTGACAGTTAAGAAGATACCTCGTGCAACAGTTACTCCTGAGATGCAGGATCATGAATGCTCCAATATAGACTTCGATCCGATAGTTCTGGGACTGACATATTATGACGATCCCGGTACTATCTTCCTCTGGACCCGTGATAATCCTGATGGAATTTTATCTTCTGTCCCGATGAGCGGAAGCGCATCCAATATCGGAGATGTACTCAGCGGATCATTTACTAATATCACCGATGAACCTGTTAAGATCATTTTCCTGGTAACACCTGTAGGACCTGATCCTACCTATTGCGTTGGCAACCCTGTCCCTGCAGCTGTTACCGTTAACCCGACCCCGCGTGTTATACCTGTTAATGCATTACCATCTATATGCAATAATGAATCAACGGGGATAACTCTGACCACACCGACTACTATGACCAAAGGATCAATAGCCTTTGATTATACTGTCAGCCTGACAGGAGCTCCGGGCGACCTTACAGGCAGTACATCACCTCAGACAGATCTTTACCCGGGATACCAGATAATACTCCCGTACCAGAATACATCAGATACAATTCAATCGGTATTCTATACCATTACACCAAAGAACAATGACCTGGTATGTATATACGACAGCATCAGAATACCAGAAGTGAAAGTACATCCGGTACCATTGCAGGATCTGTATATCTCAATGCCGTTCACCTGCACAGGAGGATCTAACGGCGCACTTACTGCCGTATTGTCAAGAGGATCAAAACCTGATGATATAAAATGGGAAAGACCATGGCTGGGCGAAACAACCTATACAACAACCGCCAATACCGATATTCTTCCTGTTCAGTATGTTGGCAACTACAGGGTAACGGTCAGGGATGAACTGGGTTGTTCGGCAATGAGCAGTTATATATTTATTTCAGGTGCTGTTCTTGATACCTATTTATATGTTAAGGACAAGGCTAATGGCTATGGTACAACCTGTCCCGAATCGAGTGACGGAGAGTTGTGGGTCAAGGAAACAAGCGGATCCACTGGGGTTGCTCCTTTCGTATATACAATTATTTATAATGGACAGGATACGGTTGTTAATTCAGATACCCTGTTAACAAAAGAATCATGGAACTATTATTATAACCTCAAGCCGGGAAATTACAGGATTTACATCAGGGATGTCAACGGCTGTATAAATATCAACTATCCGGGTATAGACATTATTCCTCCTGACGAAATAACTGTTGAATTTGACAAATACGAATACCCGGGTGGTAATAATATCTCATGCCTTGGTTATAGCGACGGATCTGTAGGTATTGATAATATCTATGGTGGGAGCGGAGGTTATACCTACAAATGGACAAAGGATGGCGGAACAATAACTGGTCCGGATAATCTTGATCATATTGACAATATCACTGCAGGCAAGTATTATCTTACCACAACCGACTGGCTCGGATGTGTCAAGGTTGACAGCGTCATCCTTACAGAACCAGAGGGTATGGTATTGTCCGGCAGTGAAGTTTCCCGGAGCAATGACAGCACCTATAATGTATCATGTAACGGTGGTAACGACGGCTATATCAATCTGACCGTCACCGGCGGTTCCGGAACATATCTCTATTCCTGGAGCGGTCCCGGCGGCTTCACGGCTACAACCAGGGATATATCAGGACTGTATGCAGGAACATATACATGTGTAGTCACTGATGTAAACGGATGTATACTCACACCTAATCCGGTATTCACACTTTCAGAACCTGCCCCGCTGGCTATCAATGCAGTGCCATCCACATCGGTCGAAGGATCACATAATATAAATTGTTACGGAGGCACAGGTTCAATTGATATTACAATGGCAGGAGGCAGTGTGGGGACATACAGATATTCATGGAGCACAACTGACGGATCAGGACTGGTTGATGGTCAGGAGGACCAGACCGGACTCACTGCAGGTACCTATCACCTGGTTGCTTCGGATTCTAATAATTGTGTGTCCACAGCAGATATCACACTTACACAACCACAGCCTCTTGCATTAACACTTGTTCCGACAAATATCACATGTAATCCTCCCGGATTCAATAATGGTTCTGTTAACCTGATCGTAACAGGCGGAGTAGGACCTTACAGCCATAGCTGGTCAAATGGAGCATCAACAGAAGATATTTCAGGTCTTACTGAAGGATACTACAGTGTGACTGTTACCGATATCAACGGCTGCTCGATAACAGATTCCACAAGAATTAACCTGCCGCCGCCATTGCTGTATGATGTTATTATTTCAGAGTTTACAGGTTATAATGTCAGTTGTTACGGACTGTCAAACGGCACAATTAATATAAATTCCACAAGCGGAACTCCTCCGTACGTCTTCAATTGGACCGGTCCTGGCGGATATACTTCTTCTGACAGGTATATAACCGGGCTGAGAGCAGGAGAATACACCATGGTGCTTACTGATTCAAATTCATGTACTTCAGTGGAAGTTATTGAACTGACTCAGCCTGACAGGCTTACAATGGATGCAACATTATCATCAAGTATTGCAGGCGGGTATAATATTAACTGTACAGGCGACAGTACAGGCACTATCGACATTGTTCCGGTTAATAATGTCGGAAATGTTAGCTATTTGTGGTCCGACGGGTTAACTTCAGCATCGAGGTCAGGATTGCCTGCAGGAGATTATGGTCTGATCATAACAGATGAAAACAGCTGTTATGGTGATACAATAATAACTCTGACACAGCCGGATACTTTGAAGATCTCATCTGAAAGTACACAGCCATGGTGTCCTGACACACCTGACGGGGAAATAAGGCTGACTGTAACAGGCGGTGTGGTTGGAACAGATTACGAATACAGATGGTCCGATAATTCAACAAACAGGGATATCACCGATATTTATAGCGGATTATACATAGTGACTGTATCTGATCTTAATGAATGTGCTCTTAATGATACTATTAACCTCGAACCTTTGAATGAATCATGTCTGATCATTCCTAACGCCATTTCGCCGAACGGCGACCTGATAAATGATGTATGGAACATTGGAATGATGGATATATATCCACGGGCCGAAGTTAAGATCTTCAACAGATGGGGAATAATTATCTGGAGATCAGAAAAAGGATATCCGCAGCCATGGGATGGAAGAAGCAACGGGAAACTACTGCCCGTTGACTCATATCATTATATTATTGATCTGAATAACGGCTCAAAACCAATTGTAGGTAATATAACTATAGTACGATAGAAATGTAATAACTTGAGGAGCTTGTGAAACGACTTTTATACATATTTATATTTGTTATTGCCGGCGGCCTGGCTTATGGACAACAGTTACCTGTATACAGTCAGTACCTGTACAACAAGTTCCTTATTAATCCTGCCGTGGCAGGCAGCGATGGTTACACAAGTGTTAATCTTACAGCCAGAGAACAATGGGTGGGTTATTATGGTGCACCTCGAACTTACTCTTTCAGTGTCCAGACCAGGTTGCTTAAACGCAGCTATATACTTAAACAGGCAAATCCAAGGAGACAGGTTTACCGTCCTAAATACGATGGAAAAGTGGGTCTGGGCGGCTATATTTTCAGCGATAAGAACGGGCTCATTCACCGGACAGGTTTCCAGCTTTCATATTCTTATCACATATGGCTGCAAAATACCACACAGTTATCCATGGGACTGGCCTTCACCGGTTATCATTATAAAATCGATGAAAAGCAAATTGATTTTGAAGATTCAGATGAACCATGGATGAACAGTAACCTTCGCCGGGGAGTATTTGTTCCTGATGCCTCATTCGGTATATTTCTTCTTAACGCCAGGTATAGTGCGGGATTTTCAGCCGACCAGCTTTTCGAAGCATCTGCAAAGATAGGTAGCGATGCCTATAAGAATGTTAAAATGGACAGGCACTACTACCTCTTTGGCTCTTACAGCTTTGCTCTCAATACTTATACTGAACTTGAGCCTTCGTTTCTTTTTGTGATGTCGGAACAACTCAAACCACAGGTTGATATAGGTATGACATATATCTATGACCAGTCAGTCTGGGCAGGTCTTGCCTACAGGATAAGCGGAGCTATTATTGCGACTGCAGGCCTCAAATATCAAAATATCTTCTTTGGATACTCATTCGATTTCACCCTTCAGGAAATACAGCAGATAACTTATGGAACTCATGAAATTACTGTTGCCCTTAAGTTCGGCGCCTCGGCACGAAAATACCGCTGGCTGGATAGATATTAAATGGCACAAAGGTACAACGGCACAAAGGGAATATTTTTTTATTAAGCCTTCAGAATATATATCAGCGAACTGCTTCCTCTTTTGTTGAACAGGGAAAGCAGTGCAAACCAGAATCCTTTGATCATACCCGAAATGATTGGTAAATTTGTGCCCCGGTATCTTTCACTCAGGATTGAAATATAAAATACATCCGCCGGTAGTCTCTTTATCCCTTCAACTTTAAATCCGTTTTTTTCTGCAAAGGTTCTGAAAACACCGGGTGTGAAATGCCACAGGTGTCTTGGTACATCCCATGCAGCCCAGTACTCCCTGTAATGTTTTGCATCAAAGGAGCTGCAGTTAGGCATGGCAATAACACAAACACCTTGCGGTTTAATAATCCGCTGAATATCCGGAAGGTATTTAACAGGATCATGAAAGTGTTCAAACACATGCCACAATGTTATGCAATCGAACGTTTCCTCCCGGAATCCGGCTATTTCACTCTCATTTACAACATTAAGACCAAATTTTTCGATTGCCAATCTACGGGCTCCCTCGTTTTTTTCCACTCCTGTAACTTCCCATTCTCCCTTCTTCATGAATGCCGCGAAATAACCTGTACCGCATCCTATATCAAGAAGAGTACCTGTTTTTAAGCCTGTCAACTTCCTTATAATGTTTCTTTTCCGGAAAAGCATCAGGCTGCGGGTGAAATGGAAAAGACTATTCGTCAACCCTTTTTTTGTATCGCTGTGGGAAATATATTCCCCTGCGTCGTAATACTTCTCAATGTCAGTCTCTCCGGGAGGATCTGTTGTGAAAGTAAAGCTGCAGTTTTTACAGGAAAATATATCGAAATTTCCGCCACCGGTAAGATGATCTTTGCATTTCAGAGTGAAAGCCGCATCGTCACTTCCGCAAACCAGACAACTATACACTTTTGCCATCAGATCCGGTTTTTGTTTCTTTCTTTCCGAAGATGATGTATAATGATCCGGTGCATAGCAGTATCAGTAATAAAGAGCTAGCAAATGATATCCGGGTACCGGTACGGTAGGATTCAGGTTCAAACCTGAAGATTATCTCATGATCTCCGGCAGGTACCTCCATGGCTCTTAAAACATAGTCAGCTTTAAAATGGGGAACCTCGCTGCCATCTATATAGGATTTCCAGCCTGCCGGATAATAAATCTCGGAAAAAACTGCCAGACCGTCGGCTTCTGAATTACCATGGTAAATCAGCTCATTTGCCTTATATGATATAAGTTCAATTCTCCCGGATAAATTGGCGGGGTAATCTTCTTTTGAAAGAAAGTGTCTGAAACTCTGATCAATCAATGCCTCATCGGAAGGATCAAAACTGTCAATAAGACTTATCTCCTCATCTGCATTTTCCACGATCCTGCATGAGTTTACAAACCATGCATTTCCAAGAGCGCTTTTGTTTTCCAGAGGTAATCCCTGCGGATCAGTTATTATATATTTTGTGTTGAGCATATTGAGTGAATTTGCCCGTGCCAGGCTGCCAGCCAGCTCTCCGGGCAAAAGAACGGGATTACTGTTTCTCTGATAAGTATCAATAAAATCATTGATTTCAGAGGCAAGGCTGTGTTCAATTAGTTCACTGTAGATCTGAAGTTTGGCGCCATGATAACCTCCGATCGACTTATGCCAGGCAGATGTTGAAGCATCATTAAAGGGAGAAACTGTGAGGTTAAGTACTCTGTAACTTAAGGATTTATCTTCAAGAATTGCCTTATCGGCAATTGTCATCGGATAGGGTTCTGATGCTGCAGAGGCTTTTTTGAAATTACTCTCATTCAGAAACCTCTTGCTTACCGGCCACATATC
>CAZHRV010000264.1:0-39198 GCA_964535035.1 uncultured Rikenellaceae bacterium | reverse complement strand
ATCCGGGGTGTCAGTCAGTAATACAGGACACAGACATCCCCGCGTTTTAGCTGCTATCACGGAGCAGACAGATTCATACCTGCATCTGATGGTATATGGAGAGATTATCCAGAGTCCACAGGTAAAATATGCCGGTCTCATTGTATCAATACTGCCTGAAACCCTCAATACCTGCTATTTTGTCAATTCGGGAAGTGAAGCGGTAGAAGGAGCCATGAAGCTCGCAAAGAGATTTACACGAAGAAGCAGAATCATCTATTTCAGGAACGCTTATCATGGCAGCACACACGGTGCACTCAGTGTACAGGGAAGTGAAAAATACCGGAGTGCCTTTCGCCCATTGCTGCCCGGCACATTACAGATAGACTTTAACGATTTTTCGGCACTCGATGCAATTAACAAGTCTGTTGCCTGTGTGATTATTGAACCGGTACAGGGTGAAGCCGGAGTTATTTTCCCGGCAGAGGGCTATCTTGAAGATATAAGACAAAGATGTTCGGCAAATGGAGCTCTTCTGATTTTTGATGAAGTTCAGACCGGCTTTGGAAGAACAGGATCCATGTTTGCCATACACAGATTTAATGTTGTTCCCGATATTCTGGTGCTGGCAAAAGCCCTCGGAGGAGGAATGCCCCTGGGAGCCTTTATCTCATCTAAAGAGATTATGGCGGCCCTTATTGCTGAACCTCAGCTTGGACATATTACTACATTCGGGGGACACCCGGTATGCTGTGCAGCGGGACTTGCATCACTCAATGTTATATTGGAAGAAAAGCTGGTTGACAAATGTGACGCAAAATCGGCTACTTTTAAAAGGAAACTTAATCATCAGCTTATAAAAGAGATAAGGGGTGAAGGACTCCTCCTGGCAGTAAGGCTCTCTGATCCTGAATATGTCAGATATGTCATAAAAAATGCTCCCCGTTATGGCATCATTCTTGATTATTTTCTTTTCTGCGATGATGCTTTCAGGATTGCACCTCCACTGACTATCAGCAATGATGAGATCAATACAGCCTGCAGGCAGTTAAAATTGCTTCTCGATGATGCAATGAAAAACAGAGGTAAAGGATGAGACAAAAAGTATTTTACATTATCCTCACAGCACTGTTCCTGGTCCCGGCTATGAAGGTTAAAAGCCAGCAGACAGATTCCGGGGAGATCCTGCAGGAACTATTCAATGGAATCATGGATACAAGAAATGATAAAGAACGAATAAGACTCAACGATTCGATAATAAAAATTATCGACAGATACATTGCATCAGAGTGGATTTTAGATCACCGGTTTACTGATCTTCGATACCTTGGACAGATATTATCTCCCGATTCACAGCTGAAAATAATTACCTGGAACCTAAACCTCACTGACGGTACAAATAAATATTATTGCTACCTTATCAGAAAGGGGAATAAGAGAAAATCGAACCAGGTCTTTAAGCTGACAGGAGTCAATATGGATGAACCACCATCAATTAACACAACTTATTCGGCGGACAACTGGTATGGTGCACTTTATTATGCTGTTCAGCCTTTCAGATATAAAAGGGAAACCTATTATATTCTTCTTGGCCTTGATTACACTAATTTACTGGTTTCCACCAAGATAATTGACGTTCTGGCCTTTACTGAACAGGGTGGAATTATCTTCGGGAAAGAGTGTTTTATCAAAGGAGGTGAAGAAAGGTTCAGAGAACTCCTTAGTTACTCATCAGATGGTGTTGTAACACTGAGATTCAACAATAGGAAATCAATAATATTTGATCATCTGATTCCTGTTTCACAGGTCAGGCAGAATAGTTATGAATATTACGTCCCCGAATTCTCTTTTGATGCATATGTTCTAAAAAAAGGTATGTGGCGATTTAAAGAAAACTTTGAACCAAGGATGAGAAGATAGCTTTCTTTTGTATTTTTGATCTGTATGACAAAAACAAAAATGACATACCTCATCTGTTATGATGATCGTCGTACCTTTACGGAGGATGTAAAGAAAAGATTTTCTGATACTTCCCGTTACGTAGTGGTCTCTTTCCACACAAAACAGGATTTTCTCGAACATTTACAGAAAGAGGCGGATAACGGCTCATGCAAAGTGGCTATTATTGGGGTTCCCGATGCTGTAGAGCAATTTGAAACCATCGACGGATTAACCGTGGAGATTAAAAAGACTGATCAGAAAACGGGCATCATCCTTCTTGTGCCGGTGGATAAGATGGATGAACTTAAAAAAACTCTTAAGTTCAATATTGATGCTTATATACCAAGGAATTCAAACAGTATCCTGCGCATTCACAATACGGTAAAGAAGCTGTTCAGCGAACACAATATCACAATCTACAGGAAGAAGAGGAATTTCTCATTGTATGTCCTGTTTATTTTCCTGGTCCTTGCAGCGATAGTGATCATCGTGGCATATTTCCGTTTCCCGGAATATTTCTAGGATCGGAGTGACTATTTGTCAGTAAATTTCAATGGCACACCTTTTGAACGTGGCGGGCAGATAATTAATTGTTCAATCATAAAACTGATTTGATATGCAAACCGGAAAAATAGGAGTGACAACTGAAAACATTTTCCCTATCATCAAAAAATATCTTTATTCTGATCATGAGATATTTTTACGTGAACTGATTTCAAATGCCGTTGATGCCACACAGAAACTAAAAGCATTGATATCCGCTGGCGACTACAAGACCGTAACAGGTGACACAACAATCAGAGTGTCAGTAGACAAGAAGAAGAAAACCATAACGGTCAGCGACAGCGGTGTTGGAATGACACAGGAGGAGCTTGACAAATACCTGAACCAGATCGCCTTTTCAAGTGCCAATGATTTCCTTGATAAATATAAGGATCAGGCTAACAACATTATTGGTCATTTCGGACTCGGCTTTTATTCTTCATTTATGGTATCCGACAGGGTTGAAGTGATAACACGTTCATGGCAGAAGGATGCCCGCCCGGTTAAATGGATCTGCGACGGAAGTCCTGAATATTCAATAGAAGATGCTGAAAGGGAAGAAAAAGGTACTGATGTAATTCTTCATATCGATAAGGATTCAAAAGAGTTTCTTGAGGAAAACAGGATAGAAGAACTGCTGAGAAAATACTGTAAGTTCCTCCCTGTTGAAATTGCCTTCGGAAAGGAACAGGAATGGAAGGACGGCAAATATGTCGATACCGGCAAAGACAAAATAATAAACAATACAAAACCTGCATGGACTCTTAAACCTTCTGAGCTTAAGGAAGAGGATTACCAGAAATTCTACAGGGAGCTTTATCCAGCGGGCGATGAGCCATTATTTAACATTCACCTTAATGTTGACTATCCTTTCAAGCTTACAGGGATTCTTTATTTTCCCAAAATCAAAAGTAATATTGAAATTCAGAAGAACAAAATCCAGCTTTATTGCAACCAGGTCTTTGTAACTGATTCTGTAGAGGGGATCGTCCCGGAATTTCTTACACTGCTGCATGGTGTGCTGGATTCACCTGACATACCTCTTAATGTCTCGAGGAGCTATCTTCAGAGTGATACAAACGTAAAAAAGATATCAGGTCATATAACTAAAAAAGTTGCAGACAGGTTAAATGAGATATTTAAGAAAAACCGCGGGGATTTTGAAAAGAAATGGGACAACCTGAAGCTTTTCATCAACTACGGAATGATAACTGAAGAGAAATTTTACGAAAAAGCTTCAAAATTTGCCCTTCTCAAAAACACTGATGATAAGTATTTTACATTCGGGGAATATGAGAATCTGATCAAAGAGAATCAAACCGACAGGAACAAGACGATCGTTTACCTGTATTCAACAAATAAAACCGACCAGTATGCCTATATTGATAAGGCAAAGAACAAAGGCTATGATGTTCTTCATCTTGACGGTCAGCTCGATGTTCATCTTATAAACCATCTCGAAACAAAATTCACAGGATCACGGTTTGTACGAGTCGATTCTGATGTGATAGACAAGCTGATACAAAAGGAAGAATCGAAGGAATCAAAATTAACTGAAGAGCAGAAGAATGACCTGAGGAGTCTCTTTAATGTTAAGAACAAATCCGATAAGGAAGTGTATAATGTTGTATTTGAAACACTTGACGAGAATGAAGCTCCTGTAATGATAACCCAGTCAGAATTCATGAGGAGAATGAAAGATATGTCGCAGATAGGCGGAGGCATGAATTTTTATGGTGAGCTGCCGGAAAGTTATAACCTGGTAGTAAACCCGAACCACCCGCTTGTTTTAAAGATATATGATGATCTGAAAGCTGAGAAAGGAGATAAGCTGACTGCCAATGATGCAGAAAGAAAAAAGATTAAGGAAGAAGTTGACTTCATGGAGAGTGAGCACAAGAAGAAAAAGGCTGAAGAGGTAAGCCAGCTCGAAAAGGATGATCTTGAAAAGCTGAATAAGGAGCTCAGCGAAATCGAAAAATCAAGAAATAACATGCTTGAGGAGTATGGCTCCGGGAATAAACTGGTAAAACAGCTTGTTGACCTGGCACTGCTGGCAAATAACATGCTGAAAGGAGAGGATCTGAGCACATTTGTGAAAAGAAGTGTGGAGCTTCTTTAAGAAACGACCCCTGGGGGTAAAATATCTAGATCATCCTTCCAACCTCAGCCTTGATATATTCTATCGCCGTTCGGGATGGTTCCTTTTCGAGCTCCATGACCGTCTCAAGAAGCCTTTTGCTGAATTCCATGCCAGTGGCTTTTTTAGGCATCTTTTCGATTTCACTGTTGATGATCTTGATCATGTTGGAACGGGCATTCCTCACTACTTCCCATGCCTGGGGACTCATGTATATCTGCTGCGACAGGTTATGCTCAAATTCACTTCGTATGGTTGTAAGGAGTGACGAATGAAGCTGAGCGGCGCTCATCCCGGGAGAACTGATCCTTACCAGCATAGACTCAAGCGATATTCTTTCAAGAAAAAGAACAATCCTTTCATAGGCTTGAAGTTTTATCGGAGTAACTGTCCGGCTGTTCTGGAGTATCAGCTCCTGTTTCCTCTTGTCCTGGTCATTCTTTAAAAGATACCTCATTACCAGCCAGGCTGTAAGCATAACCAGTAATGCGGGAATTGTTATTTTAATAATATCCATAAACAGATCCATTTTTTTTTAATTTTATATACAAAAATACAAACATAACTTTTTCTTTTGTACTTTTAAATTGATCATTTAACTTAAAACCCGAAATATAAATCCGAAATCCGCAATCCGAAATCCGAAATCCGAAATTACTTATGGAACATCTGTCTGAAAGAATTAAATCCCTGTCTGTTTCCCAGACTATGGCCATGGCTCAGAAAAGCCGGGAACTGAAAGCCCGGGGGATTGATATTATCAGTCTCAGCCTTGGAGAGCCCGACTTCAATACTCCTGAATATATAAAGGAGGCAGCCAAAAAAGCTATCGATGATAATTACTCAAAATACCCTCCCGTGCCCGGATATAATGATCTCCGTGAGGCTATCTCAAAAAAATTCAGGGAGGAAAATGGTTTAGATTATACTCCTGATCAGATAGTTGTCTCAGCAGGCGGCAAACATTCGCTTGTCAATGTTATCCTGTCACTTGTAAATCCCGGAGAAGAGGTAATCATTCTGGCGCCTTACTGGGTGAGTTATTATGACCAGATCATCTTTGCAGGCGGGAAACCTGTAGTTATAGAGACAACTCTGGAAAACGATTTTAAGGTGCTTCCCGAACAGATCGAGCTGGTTATTACAAGAAAGACAAGGCTCTTAATCTTCAATTCCCCGTCTAATCCGACAGGAATGGTATATACCAGGGAGGAGATGCAAGAGATTGCACAGGTAGTGCAGAAGCATGATGGTTTGTATATAATATCAGATGAGATATACGAGCATATCCTCTTCAAGGGAGAACATACAAGCATGGCATCTTTTGATTTTATCTATGACCGGGTGATAACAGTAAACGGATTGTCGAAAGGTTATGCCATGACAGGCTGGAGGATTGGCTATATAGGGGCTCCTTTATGGCTAGCAAAGGCTGTCGACAAACTCCAGGGACAGTTTACCTCAGGCGTATGTTCTATAGCCCAGAGAGCAGCCCTGGCTGCATTACAAAGTGATGATGGTTCACGAAAAAAGATGCGTGATGCATTTATGCACCGCCGGGATATTGTCTGCAAACTGCTGAAGAATATCAGGGGAATGAAGGTGAGGGTACCCCGGGGAGCCTTTTACGTGATGCCCGACATAAGCTATTATCTTGGAAAGTCGGACGGCGAAACCAAAATAAACAGTTCAGGTGATCTTGCTCTTTACCTGCTGGATAAGGCGCAGGTTGCTGTTGTAGGCGGAGATGCTTTCGGTGCACCAAGCTGCATCAGGATATCTTATGCCACATCTGAAGAGCTTCTTACTGAGGCATTTAAGAGGATGAAGACAGCACTAGAGAGGTTGAGATAGTTTGGGGGTGAGTACATGAGGGTATTAATACTTATTATACCCTACAACCTCATCTTTCGACTTTCTTTTCTTCGTCCGCTGGTCGCTTAACGAATACCCCAGTGTTATGAGGAGTTCCACACGTTTCTTCTTCGGTATGCCGAGGATCTTTCTTACTTCATCTTCGTCGAACCAGCCGATCATGCATGATCCAAGTCCTTCAGCTTTGGCCTGAAGACATATATTTTCCGATGCTATGCCAATATCGATCAGCGAATAATCCTTGCTCTTTATTGATCCTCCGATCTTTGAAGAAAAATTGGGTTTCTCTCTTACAATAACTATTATTGCCATTGCCTGTGCTACAAAAGCATTCATCCCCAAAATCTTTGCAGAGGCAGCTCTGGCAACCTGTTCTATTATTTCCGGATCAGTAACCACGATGAACTTCCATGGCTGTGCATTGCAAGCCGAAGGAGCCATCCTTCCAGCCTCTATTATCCTGTTGATCTGCTCTTTTACAACAGGTTTGTTACTGTATTTCCGGTCGCTCTGGCGGCTGATGATAAGCTCAAGCATTTTCTCCGCATCAATCATTTTATTAGAATTATATTGAAATTAATTTTGAGTGCCGTTAAATATAGCAATATTTAATATCTTTAAAACCTTAAAAATAATATGTACGATTCTGAATTATTAACTAAAACTTAATTAAGATGATTATATTTTTCTTATTTCTGGGGGTCATTGTTATATTGATCCTGTGGGCAATATCTCTCTATAACCGTCTGGTAAAACTTAGAAATAACAGGGAGCAGGCGTTTGCTGATGTCGACGTTCAGCTGAAGCAAAGGCACGATCTCATTCCTCAGCTGGTTGAATCAGTAAGAGGGTATATGCAGCATGAGCGGGGTGTTCTGACTGAGGTCACCGAAGCACGGGCAAATGCAATGAAGGCTTCAACAATAAATGAAAAGATTCAGGCCGAAACAAGACTTTCTACCGCACTGGAAGGACTGAAGGTATCGGTAGAAGCCTATCCCGATCTTAAGGCAAGCCAGAATTTCCTCGATCTTCAGAATGAGATATCGGATGTTGAGAACAAAATTGCTGCAGCACGCCGCTTCTTTAACTCGGCAACCAAGGAGATCAATGTTGCTACCGAGGTTTTCCCATCAAATATAGTTGCCGCACTTTTCAACTTCAAACGTGAGCCTATGTTCGAACTGGGTGATCAGCGAGCAGCGGTAGAACAGCCTCCGGAGATCAAGTTCTAAACCGGCTTATGAAATATTTTGGTTTACAGAGCCAGATCAGGAAGAATAATACGAACTCTGTCCTGATTTTAATGATGTTCCCTGTAGTATTTCTGGGACTGACATGGCTTTTCTTTTTCTTAACCTCACTGGGACAGACACACTATTTTTCGGAGACCAACGAACAATATAATCTGATTCCGGCAGTCAATAATAATTTTCTGAGAACGTTTCCATGGGTGACATTGGGTGTAATTGTCTGGTTTACAATAGCATGGTTTTCACATACTGCGATGATAAACAAGGCTACAGCCTCAAAACCTCTTGAACGTAAAGAGAACAAGAGAGTTTATAACCTTGTGGAGAACCTTTGCATATCAGCCGGTATGACTATGCCGAAGGTGAACATCATCGAAGATGATTCACTGAACGCATTTGCCAGCGGAATAGACGAGAGAACATACGCAGTTTCACTCTCACGAGGCATCATAAACAAACTCGACGACAGGGAACTGGAAGCCGTAATAGCTCATGAACTCACTCACATAAGGAATCGTGATGTCAGACTTCTGATAATCTCAATTGTGTTTGTCGGGATCTTTGCATTTATCTCTGAAACATTATTCAGGTCCATGAGATTTGGCAGCCTGTCAAGGGGTGGCAATAAAAAGGGTGGAGGAGGAGCTGCGATAATCATTGCTCTTTTACTGGCGGCAGTCGGCTACCTGGTTGCTACATTATTCAGGTTTGCCCTTTCAAGAAAAAGAGAATACCTTGCTGATGCCGGATCAGCAGAGCTGACAAAAAATCCTCTTGCACTGGCATCTGCTCTCAGGAAGATCTCGGGTGATCCTACTATAGAGGCGGTGCAGCGAAAAGATGTTGCCCAGATGTTTATTGAAAATCCACAGATCGGCAATAAGAAATTTACAGGCTCTGTATCATCACTCTTTGCAACTCACCCGCCGATAAAGAAAAGGATAGAGATACTGGAACAATTCTGACCCACTCTCCCGCTAAAGCGGGATATCTCCCTCATTCTTCTTTTTCCCGAAAAGCCTCTTTTCTTCCCCTTTTAGTAACTTTTTGATATTATTCCTGTGGGTTAAGAGCAAAGCCACTGCTATAAAAATTGAGAAGATTTTGAAAAGTAGGGAGGGGGTCTTAAAAAATGTAAATAGCAGTACAGGCAACACTATACCGGCCGTCATTGAAGACACTGATACAATACCGGTGAATATAAAGATAAGTATAAAGACTCCAAGGCACACAAGTGTGACAGGCGGATGGATTGCCGCTATTGCACCTGCAGCTGTTGCCACGCCTTTTCCGCCTTTGAATCCTGCAAAAACCGGGAACATATGACCTGTTATAGCAGTTAATCCTGTAAATATTTGTAAGTTAATAAGAGATGCACTTCCGGCAGGGGAGAGGTGCATGAAAAGCGGAAGCAGTGCTGCAAGGCAACCCTTGGCCATATCTATTAACAGGACCGGTACTCCTGTTTTCCATCCGAGAACCCTGATCACATTTGTTGCACCGGCATTACCGCTGCCATGTTCCCTGACATCAATGCCATGAAAAGCTTTTCCAACCCATACTGCTGTGGGGATTGAGCCCATCAGATAAGCGAATATTACAGCAATAATAATATTGATTATATTCATTACTGAGTTTACTTTTTCACAAAAACAATCTTATACTTATTTCAGATCCCGGGCCCGTAATGTACAAGAGTGGCCGTCTCGGGATTTGAAGTAAATTTGCTGAAATTGTTTATAAATTTAAGAGCCAGATCAGTAGCGGCAATATGCCATTTTTCTTTTGATTCCCAGCCGTTCGAAGGGTCAAGTATATTATCATCGACTCCATTCACACTTGATGGAATTCTAATGTTAAAGACAGGCAAAGTGGCGAATTCACTTTCTTTTATGGAATCATTGAGTATTGCATTGATAATATGTCTTGTAGATGGAAGATCGATCCTGTTTCCCTTTCCATAGGGACCATTTATCCACCCTGTATTTACAAGCCAGGCTTCGGCGTTATGCATTTTCATCTTCTTCGTCAGCTCGTTTGCATAAATAATAGGGTCGACCAGGAGGAATGCTGCACCGAAACATGCAGAAAATGACGGGACAGGTTCAATTATGCCTCTTTCTGTACCGGCAACCTTGGCAGTATACCCACTGAGAAAATAGTATTTTGTCTGTTCTTCTGTAAGGCGGCTTACAGGTGGTAAAACGCCAAAAGTGTCTGCCGACAGAAAGATTACTTTAGACGCATGTCCGGCTTTTGAAACAGGCCGGACAATGTTATTAATGTGATAAATAGGGTAGGAGACCCTCGTATTTTCCGTCTTTGAGTCATTATTGAAATCTATTGTTCCATCAGGAAGAATAACAAGATTCTCGAGGAGAGCATCTCTTCTGATGGCATTGTAGATGTCAGGTTCATTTTCCTTGCTCAGCTTTATACATTTTGCATAACATCCTCCTTCAAAATTAAAGATACCGTCGTCATCCCAGCCATGTTCATCATCTCCGATCAGGGCTCTGTCAGGGTCGGTTGAAAGAGTTGTTTTACCGGTTCCGGAGAGACCGAAAAATATTGCAACATCACCGTTCTTACCAACATTCGCAGAACAATGCATGGAGGCTATCCCTTTGAGCGGCAGGTAGTAGTTCATCATTGAGAATATTCCTTTTTTCATTTCACCACCGTACCAGGATCCTCCGATCACAGCCATATTTTCCGTAAGGTTGAAGAATACAAAATTCTCGGAGTTGAGTCCCTGGCTTTTCCAGTCAGGATTTACAGCCTTTGAAGCCATCAGAACAACGAAATCAGGTTTGAAGTTTTTCAGCTCTTCATGTTCTGGTCTGATAAACATGTTTTTTACAAAATGTGCCTGCCATGCAACTTCCGTTACAAATCTTACATTTAACCTTGAGTTTTCATTTGCGCCACTGTAACAGTCAATAATAAAAAGTCTTTTTCCTGAAAGCTGTCTGGCTGAAATGTTTTTGCAGTGCTGCCATACTTCCTGTGGTATAGGTTTATTATCAGACACTTTAGCTTGGTCCGACTTCCACCATACCGTATCTTTTGTTTTATCATCCAGCACAACATATTTATCTTTAGGAGAACGCCCGGTAAAGACACCTGTATCTACTGATATTGCACCGGTCTTGGTAATAACGCCTCTCGCAGGCTTTTCTAATCCGGGTTTGGTTTCTTCAGCGAAAAGTCCGTTATAATCGGGGTTATATACTATTTCTGTTGCATCATAAATGCCATATTCAGTTAAGTCTTTTGATATGATCATAATAATAGATTTAAAGAAATAAGAAATGCAAAGTAAATAAAAAATTAATACGCATCATTTTGAGTTGATAATTTATACAAAAATACTCCTTTTGAAATAGGGTTTATTTATTCATGATGGTCTTATATAGTACATAGGTTTGGGTTTTACTAGTTTGCAGCCATGCAAAGAAAAGAGGCTGTCCCCGATACGGGAACAGCCTCTTATTCAATATTAGGAGTATATTACTTCCCGAATTTTATTGCAGACTGTGCTGCCGCAAGTCTTGCTATCGGAATCCTGAAGGGTGAACAGCTGACATAGGTGAGCTTGTTCTTGAAACAGAATTCGACTGAAGCAGGATCACCTCCCTGTTCGCCGCAAATGCCTATTTTCAGATCGGGTCTTGTTGCCCTTCCTTTCTGAACCGACATTGTTATCAGCTGGCCGACGCCATCCTGGTCAATTGTCTGGAATGGATCGGCTGCAAGCATATTCTTGTCGAGGTAGTCATTCAGAAAACCTCCTATATCATCACGGCTGAAGCCATATGTCATCTGGGTGAGGTCGTTTGTTCCAAATGAGAAGAACTCGGCGGTTTTTGCCATTTTGTCAGATAGGAGAGTTGCACGGGGTATCTCGATCATTGTACCGTACTTATAGTCTATCTTGCTGACTTCGAACTTCTTACAAACTTCATCATGTACTTTATCCACGACTTTCTTTGTAACATCAAGTTCTGAGACATCACAGGTAACCGGCACCATCAGCTCAGGATGTGGGTTTTTCCCTTCTTTGATCAGTTCCATTGTTGCTTCCAGCATTGCTTTTACCTGCATCTCTGTGATTTCAGGAAATGTTATTCCCAGGCGGACTCCGCGGTGACCCATCATCGGGTTAGATTCGTGCAAGGCTTCTCCGCGTTTTTCAATGTCTTCTTTATTTATTCCCAATGCTTTAGCCAGCTCTTCCTGCTTGTCGGCGTTTTGAGGTACAAACTCATGAAGAGGCGGGTCAAGCAGCCTGAAAGTTACTGGTAATCCATCCATAGCCTCCAGAGTAGCTTTCATATCCATTTTTACATACTTGAAAAGATCATCAAGGGCTTTACGGCGTTCTGTCACGTTTGCGCTGAGGATCATCTTGCGAAGAAGGAACAAGGGTTCTTCTGAACCTTTGCCATAGAACATATGCTCTGTACGGAAAAGTCCTATTCCTTCAGCTCCAAAATCACGGGCGATTTTTGCATCCTCAGGAGTTTCAGCATTAGTGCGAACACCCATTGTGCGGTGTTTATCGACAATATTCATGAATCCCTTAAACCTGGGGTTTTCTGAAGCATCCATCAAGCTTAATTCTCCTGTATAGACATTTCCCTTTGTACCGTTAAGTGTAATAATATCACCCTCTTTAATAACTATATCCGATTCTGTAATTTTTGCTGTTTTTGCTTTAGAATTGACTTTAAGAGCCCCTGCACCCACGATGCAGCATTTTCCCCATCCGCGGGCAACCAGAGCTGCATGTGATGTCATACCACCGCGGGCTGTCAGAATACCTTCGGCAGCACGCATTCCTTCAACATCCTCAGGATTGGTCTCTTCACGTAGAAGGATGACCTTTTCTCCTTTACGGAACCATACTACTGCATCTTCAGCTGTGAAAACCACCTTGCCGACTGCTGCTCCCGGACCTGCGGGCAAACCTCTGACAACAGGTTTTACTTTATTCTCTGCTTCAGGATCGCAGATCGGGTGGAGGAGCTCCTCAAGCTGGCCAGGATCCACGCGCAGCACTGCCATTTTCTCGTCAATGAGATTTTCATGAAGCATATCCATAGCCATATTAAGAGCAGCTGTACCTGTTCTTTTTCCGGTACGGCACTGCAGCATATAAAGAACGCCCTCCTGAATAGTGAATTCTATGTCCTGCATGTCGCGGAACGACTTTTCCAGAATATTCCGAATGTCGCATAGTTCTTTATATGTTTGAGGCATAGCCTCCTGCATGCTGTGGAGGTGTTTGTTCTGTTCATTTTTTGTTTCATTGTTAAGCGGGTTCGGAGTACGTATACCTGCCACAACATCTTCTCCCTGGGCATTTATAAGCCATTCTCCGTAGAAAAGGTTTTCTCCGGTAGCCGGATTACGGGTAAATGCAACACCGGTAGCGGATGTATCACCCATATTCCCGAATACCATTGTCTGTACGTTAACTGCTGTACCCCAGTCATCAGGAATACCTTCTATTCTGCGGTACGACACAGCTTTCTTCCCATTCCAACTTTTGAATACAGCCTTTATACTTCCCTCAAGCTGTTCTTTTGCATCATCAGGGAATGGTTTGCCAAGGACCTCAATAATCTTTTTCTTGAATTCTTCAGAGATGAATTTCAGTTCATCAGCAGTTATCTCTGTATCCAAATTATATCCTTTTTGCTTTTTAAATTCATCAAGCACTTCGTCAAGCTGCTTACGTATCCCTCTCCCCTCACCAAGATCAATACCTTCAGCTTTTTCCATAACCACGTCAGCATACATCATAATAAGGCGACGGTATGAATCCCATACAAATCTTGGATTATTTGTCTTTTTAAGAAAACCCGGTATGGTTGCCGAACAGAGACCTATATTAAGTACAGTATCCATCATTCCCGGCATTGATTTGCGGGCACCTGACCGGCATGAAACAAGCAGCGCATTTTCAGGGTCGCCGTACTTCATGTTCATGGTCTCTTCAGTCAGCTTCATAGCGTCCCATACTTCCGGCATCAGATCGGGATGAAGAGTACAGTTATTCTCATAATACTCTGTACAGGCTTCGGTAGTAATTGTGAACCCTGCCGGAACCGGTAGGCCCAACAGGCACATTTCTGCAAGGTTGGCTCCTTTACCTCCGAGAAGGTTCTTCATTTCTGCTTTACCCTCTGCAGTTTTTTTTCCAAAGGAGTAAACTCTTTTTAGTTTTGACATAGTTATAAAAGTTTGAATAATTAATATTTATTTTCGAAATGAATCGCAAAGTTAATATTAAAAAATTGATTTTAGAAATTAAGAAAACAGAGATAGTCAGGCTCTGGGATGAAACATTATCAGGGTATCGCGAAGGAAACTTCTGTCGATATGTGTATAAATTTCAGTGGTAAGGATTGACTCGTGTCCAAGCATCTCCTGTACTGCCCTGAGGTCGGCACCGCCTTCAATGAGATGGGTTGCAAATGAATGGCGGAATGTATGAGGACTTATCTTTTTCCGGATATCAGCCTTCAGGGCGAGCTCCTTTATTATTGTGAATATCATTGCCCTTGTCAGTTTCCTTCCCCTGCGGTTTAAAAACAGGATATTACCGTCATGTATTACAGGCAGCCTTGTCCTGTCTGTTTTATAAATGTCAATTTCCCTGAGGGCTTTACTGCTTACCGGTACAAGTCTTTGCTTGTTTCCCTTTCCGGTCACCATAACAAATCCTTCACCATAGTGTATATCAGTAAGACGCAGGTTTACAAGTTCTGATACCCGTAGTCCGCAGCCATAAAGCGTTTCAATGATCGCCTTGTTTCTGTGTCCCTCCGGTTTGCTGAGATCAATGGCGACAATCATCCTGTCAATTTCGTTAACCGAAAGTACCTCAGGTAGTTTGAGTCCAATTTTAGGTGATTCGATAAGTGATGCCGGATTCTCCTTGATCTCCCCTTCAATAAGTAAAAACCTGAAAAATGACCTTATCCCCGATAATACCCTCGATTGTGTTCTTGCATTATGGTTCTCAGTATTGAACCAGGCAAGGAATTCCTTCAGATCGGAGTATTTCACATCAACAGGAGTGTCGGCTCCCTTTTGTTCTTCGAAAAATTTCTCAAGCTTGAAGACATCGTTGGTGTAGGCATCAATACTGTTCTCCGATAACGATTTCTCGAGCCTGAGATATATTTCAAAATCCTTTATTGCCTGCTTCCAGGAGAGACTCATAATACTTACAAGTTTTCACAAAGTAACACAAAGGTAGGTTACCTTGTTAATTTCGCATGCATAATTATTTTGTCTATTTTTACAAACTGTAATAATCAAGTGAAATGAAGATCAGTATCATAAACGGACCAAACCTTAATCTGCTTGGAAAACGTGAACCTGACAAATATGGATCGGTGTCTTTTGATGATTACCTGAAATCGCTGAAATCGCTCTATCCTGAGATCGTTTTTGAATATTACCAGTCAAATGTTGAGGGTGAGCTTATAAACGAGATCCAGAAGAGAGGCTTTTCATCCGATGGTATTATTCTAAATGCCGGAGGTTACACTCATACTTCTGTTGCTATTGCCGATGCTATTGCATCGGTTAAAACACCTGTCGTTGAGGTTCATATAACAAATATAGCTGCCCGTGAGGATTTCCGTCATATAAGTCTCATTGCGCCTTGTTGTACTGGTTCTATCTCAGGTTTCGGACTTGACAGTTACAGACTTGCTGTTGAGGCTTTATTAAATAAACTCGGTACAAAAGAAAGTTGAGGGATGAACAAAAAAAGAACAAAAATAGTAGCCACCATCGCGGACAAGAATTGTGAACCTGCATTTATCAGGGATCTGTACGAAGCCGGCATGAATGTTATAAGGATCAATTCTGCACATCTTGATATTGAAGGGGCCTTGCGGATAATAAAGAATGCACGCGAGGTTTCTGACAGAATCGCAATAATGATTGACACAAAAGGGCCCGAGATTCGCACTACTATATGTGAGACTCCCATTGAGATAAAGAAAGGGGATACCATAAAAATAACAGGAGACCCTGCTGGAATATCCACAAAGAGGGAACTTTTTGTGAACCTGAAAACGTTTTCCGAAGAGGTCCCCCCTGCTTCCATGGTAATGATAAGCGACGGAGATCTTGAATTAAAGGCGCTCAAAAAAGAAGGTAATTCTCTCATATGCAGGGCAGATAATGATGGAACAATCGGATCAAGAAAAAGCGTAAACGTGCCGGGAGTTAAGATTTGCCTGCCATCAGTTACTGACAGGGACCGGACATTCATAAAGATGGCAGCTGAGAATGATATTGACTTCATTGCCCATTCATTTGTAAGATCAAAGCAGGATGTTCTGGATGTACAGGCTGAAATAGACAAATATAAAAGTGAGATAAAGATCATAGCAAAGATCGAAAATGAGGAGGGCGTTGAAAATTTAGGTGAGATACTGGATGAGGTGTATGGCATTATGGTTGCAAGAGGGGACCTGGCTATTGAAATACCCTATGAAAAGATACCATCAATCCAGAAGATGATAATTTCGAAATGTATCTACCTGAGAAAGCCCGTCATCGTTGCAACACAGATGCTTCATTCAATGATTACTAATCCGCGTCCGACAAGAGCAGAGGTAAGCGATATAGCGAGTGCCATTTACTCACAGACTGATGCCGTAATGCTGAGCGGTGAAACTGCATCCGGCAAATATCCTGTAGAGGCTGTTGAGACAATGACCAAAGTGGCCGTGGAGGTTGAGAAAAACAAAGAAAAATACCTTAATACTCCATACCTGAATGTAACAGGAGAGGTGTCATCCCACCTGGCTAAGGTTGCGGTTGAAACATCGCTGCGGGTAAATGCAAAAGCAATAATTGCTGATACGAGAAGAGGCAGAACCATAAGGGATATGGCCTCTAACAGGGGATTCAACCATATTTTAGCACAATGTTACACTACCCGGACAATGAGAGAACTGGCCCTCTCTTATGGTGTATATCCCAGTTACCAGGAAAGAAGAACATCAGTCGACGAATTTATCCATATCGCACTAAAAAACCTCGTAAAGGCACATGATCTTAGAGATGACGACCTGGTTGTTGTGCTTGCAGGTAATTTTTCAGGCGGATCTGGTTTCTCATTCATTGAGGTCGGCACAGTTCAGTATCTGAAAGACCGGGTTAGCATCCATGAAGGTTAGTAAATGGCTTGATTTTTGTGGTTTTGTTATTTTCTGAACCTGAGAAAAAATGTTGAAAATACTGGCACTATCGGTTTGGTTTGTCTTGCATCCCGTACATGTAACCCTTACCAGTATTGATCATGTCACAGATACTGACTCACTCAAGGTTTTTGTAAGGATGTACTATGATGATTTCCTGCTTGATTATTCCTTATCCGGCAGGGAATTGCCAGACGTTGCTAAACAACTTGAAAACTCATTCCCGACTGATCTGATGAACAATTACCTGGACGAGAAAGTTAATATATTTATAAACAATAAACGGCTGAAAGGGCAGTTATTAAATTTGACACTGGAAAATAACGAGATAAATATGAATCTCCTGTACAGATCGGATAAAAAGCCAAGATTAATTACGGTGAAGAACCTGATTATGACCGGTTTATACAGCGATCAGGCAAATATGACCATAATCAGGATTAATGATTTTGAAAAGGGAGTAATGCTGACCCCCCTTAAAACAGAAGAGACATTCAAACTGAATTAATCATTCGGAGGAAGTAAAAAAAATGAGAAAATCACTTATCCTGGCGGTTTTAGTATTCAATTTTCTTGTTCTATCTGCAACACATAACAGGGCAGGTGAGATAACCTATGTTCAAATATCGGATCTGACTTATGAATTTACAATTACGACCTTTACCTATACCCTGAGTTTTGCTGACAGACAACAACTTGATGTCAACTGGGGCGATAATTCAATCTCTACAGCTCAGAGAATAGAAAAGGTGACGCTTCCCAATTACTACCGGAGAAACGTATATAAAATAAACCATACATTTCCAGGTCCCGGAGTATATAGAGTAGTGGTACAGGATCCAAACAGGAACTATGGGGTAATGAATATTCCCAATTCCGTCAATGTGGTTTTTTCTATTGCCACAATCGTTACAGTAAATCCCTCCATGGGATTCGACAGTACTCCTGTTCTCCTGAATCCCCCATACGACAAAGCTGCCCTGGGGTATATCTTTATTCATAATCCCGCTGCCTATGATCCTGATGGCGACAGTCTCTCGTATCAGCTTACAGTATGTACCCGTGAAGATGGAAAGCCTATTGAAAACTATACTTTTCCTCCTGCAACTCATTACCTGCGTGTTGATTCAATAACCGGTGACCTGATATGGAATACTCCGGCCGACACAGGAAAATATAATGTAGCCATGGAAATACAGGAATGGAGAAATGGCAAAAAGATAGGGGTAGTAGTACGGGATATGCAGATAGAGGTCTTTGTCACTGACAATAAACCGCCTGTGAACAATATACCGGGAGACATGTGTGTACAGGTGGGTGACACTGTTGATTTTATCTTTTCCGCCACAGATCCCGATAATGATTCCATAACTCTCAGGGCAACATCAGGTATTTTTGGTCTTATATCATGTCCTGCCTATATTACCGGCGTTCAATCAATACCCGGCTTCTCTTCTTCAAGGTTCAGGTGGACGCCATGTCATGAAGTAGTCAGAGGGCAGCCCTATGATATCATTTTTAAAACGGATGATAATAACGAAGAACTGATGCTCTCTGATATTGACAATATGAGCATTAAGGTTCTGGGGCCATCTCCTGAGCTTGAGAAAGCAGTTCCCGAAGGTAATTTTATCAGATTAACATGGCTGCCTTATGGTACTGATGCCATTGCAGGATTTGCCATCTACAGAAGAGAGGGCGCTTCAACATTCGTACCCGATTCATGCACGGCGGGAATACCATCCTGGACGGGGTTCGTTAAAGTGGGGTATGTTGATGGCAGTGATACCCTTTCATATATCGATACAAATGGAGGTGAAGGACTTATGCACGGGACGGAGTATACATACAGAATTGTTGCTGTCTATAAGAACGGAACTGAAAGCAAATCTTCCAACGAAATTACATCAACCCTGGTATCAGGTGTTCCGGTAATAACGAACGTCAGCATTAGAAATACGGATCCGGTTAACGGATCAATCTATGTCGCCTGGGAAAAACCTGACGGACTTGATACTATTCCTGCTCCCGGACCATATGAATACCTTATCTACAGGGCACAGGGGATAATCTCAAGCGACTATTCACTGATTAGTTCCATCCCGACAACCGACCTGAATGATACTGTGTTCATTGATAATCTGTTAAATACACAGTCGTACGGCTTTATATATAAAATAGAGCTCTGGAACAGAACTTCGGGATCCGAATTCATGGTAGGTGATCCGGGTATAGCATCATCTATATTCCTCGAGGCAAACCCGGGTGACCGTAAGACAAGATTCATAATCAACAGGAATGTGCCATGGATAAATACACGGTATGATTTCTTCAGACTTAACGATGTCACAATGGAATTTGATTCGGCAGGTACAACAAATCAGCTGATTTACATTGATTACGGTCTTGAAAACGAGAAAGAATATTGTTATTACGTACGATCAACAGGTGGTTATGCGACGAATGACATGCCTAAAGACCTTATTAACCTTTCGGAAATAACCTGTGTCATACCTGTCGATAATGAACCTCCCTGCGCACCGGAAATAAATGTCACAAGCCAGTGCGACTCTCTCTATAATAATGTAACATGGAGGATCACCGATCCTGAATGCTTTGAAGATGTAGCAGGTTATATGATTTATTATAAGATGAAATATGATGAGGATCTGGCACTCATTGAAACTATTAATGATAAAAATACCTTCCTTTACAGGCACTATCCGGGTGAGATACTATCAGGCTGTTATGCTGTTTCGGCATTTGATCTGTTAGGCAACGAAGGCGAAAAATCTGTAATGGTATGCATTGACTCCTGTAATTTCTACGAGATTCCCAATGTATTCACACCCAATGGCGATGGAATTAACGACATATTGCTGGCAAAGACTTCAGCGCTGGTGGATAAGGTTGATTTTAAGATTTTTAACCGCAACGGACTGCTGATATTCTCAACAGATGTGCCCAGACTAAACTGGGATGGGATATATAAAGGCAAAATAGTATCACCGGGTGTCTATTTTTATCAATGCGATGTTTTTGAGTGGCGGATCTCAGGTCTTGAACAATTCCATCTGTCAGGATTTATCCATGTAATTACGGAGCCGGGTGCAAAGGTCAGGCCGCAGGAGACAAAATGAGGTTGGGGCATAAGATGATGAAAAAGATTTTAATTTTTATTACAGCATGTTTTCTTACTGGTATCATTAACGGTCAGCTCGTTTATGAGACTCTTCTTCATTCAGGAGCATTGATCAAAACCGGTAAAACCGCAGAGGCAGTTGATCTGCTCTCATCAGCTATACTGGAAAAACAGGACAGCAGGTTATATATTGAACGGGCAAAGGCATACATTGAGGAGGGGGACTATCAGAGTGCCATAAGCGATTACAACACTGCAAACTCCCTGACACAATATTCGGGAGATTATGGTTTGTCAAGGATATATGCACTGAAAGGTGATGCCGGTACTTCATTGTATCACCTTGAAAGAAATATTGGTTCTCCATTCCGGAAAAGTGAAAAGGAAGTACTACTGGATCCTGCCTATGGACTAATTGAAAACAGTCCGGAATGGCGCCAGTTTTGGAATAAAAAATGGTATTCCAGTCTTGAAACCGGTGTTTCGGAAATTGAATATTACATTTCTGCTAGTATGAATGATGATGCGGTTAACAGATTATCGGAGCTTGAAAGTGAATACAAAGGTAATGAGGAGGTTCTTTATGCCAGGGCTTTGTTTAATCTTTCTGCCGGCAAACCCGCTGAGGCAATAAAAATTCTGACCGGGATTACAAATGCACATCCCGATAATGAAAAATACCTGAGGCTGCTGGCAAAAGCTCAGGCCACAGTATCAAATCATGCAGGAGCATCTGTTACTTATTCAAAGCTTATTACATTGGAGATTCCGGATGCTGATTTGTATATTTCAAGGGCTGAGTGTTACCGCAAAACAGGAGAAACAAACAGGGCGATGGCTGATATAGAGAAGTTCCTGAACCTGTATCCTCAGAACAAAAAAGCTTTGAGTCTGGCAGGTAAAACCGAAACTGCTACAGGTGATTATCTGAAAGCCCTTAAATACTTTTCGGAGAACCTCAGGTACCATCCAAACGACCCGGAATGTTATATCGACAGGGCTGATGCATACCTGTTGTCACGCTCGTGGGACTGGGCTATGAAGGACTATAGCATGTCGCTCGACCTTGATCCTTCAAATTCAGAGGTATGGCTTAATAAAGGTATTGCGCTTCTCAACTCAGGCAAGAAGGAGGATGCATGTCATGATTTCAGAAATTCCTTTAACCTGGGTAATAAAAGAGCCACTGAATATATAAGCAGGCACTGTATAAAATAGGTCCCCGGTACTGGGAATTTTGGACCAGGTGCCGGCAGTGCAGCCGGCTGCCGCAAGTCTTTATCTTATATGTTTTTTAATTCGCTCGAAAAGATCGTGAGGTTTGAACGGTTTCAGGATGTAGTCGTTGATATTGAGTTCGTCGATATTATCATTATTCTCCGACATTATTGCTGCTGTCAGAGCGACTATAGGGATATTACTTATTTTTGGATCCTGTGATTTCCTTATTATCCGGGTAGCTTCGATCCCATCCATCACTGGCATTTGCAGGTCCATCAGGATCAGGTCAAAATCCTCTTTTTCCAGAAGCTCAAGTGCCAGTTGTCCGTTTTCGGCAGGTGTCACTATAGCTCCCCATCCTGTCAGGAATTTATTGGCTACAAAGAAGTTAATTTTGTTATCTTCTGCTACAAGAATACGTTTACCTTCGAGGCCTATGTATGTTTCTTTTGTTTCGCCTGCCTTATCATGTTCACCTTTAACTGATAGTCCGAAGGTAATGTTAAATGTAAAGGTTGATCCAACATCAGGCTCACTCTCCAGTCTTATTGTACCACCTCGTAGTTCAACAAGTTTTTTGGCTATTGCAAGGCCGAGTCCTGTTCCTCCGTAATACCTTGTAGTATCAGATGATGCCTGTATGTAGCTCTCAAAGATGCTGGAATGTTTTTCCTTTGGTATACCTATTCCCGTATCCTTTACGGCAAATTCCAGATTTACCTGGTTGTTTTTGCATCCCAGTTCCTTGATAGTGATGGTTATACTTCCATGGTTCGTAAATTTGAGTGCATTTGAAAGAAGGTTTGACAGTATCTGGTTGAGCCTGATCTGGTCGCCGATGACCTCATCCGGAAGAGTCCCCTCTTTTTTGATATCAAATTCAAGGTTCTTTGCCTTCGACCTGAAGGAATATGATCTCATAATTTCCTCCATGAAGTCGTTCAGGTTGAAAACTGTCTCTTCAAAGATTATCTTGCCCGATTCTATCTTGTTATAATCGAGAACATCATTTACAAGTGTCAGGAGATGATTACCTGAAAACCTCAGGGTTTTGATATAATCTATCTGGTCTTCACGTGGCTCACCCTGAAGTAATAGATTGGTAATTCCAATTACCTCATTAAGAGGTGTCCTGATCTCATGGCTCATTGTTGACATGAAAAACTGCTTGGATTGTCCTGCCTCTTCAGCTTTCTCACGGGCTGTTACCAGGTTATCAAGCATTATCTTCCGTTGAATGGCAATAGCTATCTGGTTTGCGATAAAATCAAGTACATACAGGTCATCCCGGGAGAATTTGTTTTCATCGTTATAATCCTGAAGGCACATTACACCAATAACACTGTTTTCCACCTTCAGGGGGACTCCCATCCATACTTTACATTCTGTGCCAACAAGTTCAATATCTCCTGATTCTTCGAGCAATTTGAGATCATTTTTTTGCAGCAATACAGGCTTTTCATTCTTTATTACCCAGCCTGTAATCGTTTTTTTAACGGGAATCTCCTGGAAACTGTCTTTTTCATCGGCAAAGAAGGGAAGGGAGAGTGTTTCAGATTCCCTGTCATAAAGTGCAATAAAGAAATTATTGGTATCCCATATCTTACTCAACTCCTGTACTATAACAGGGTATATCTCTTTGATGTCCATTTGCTTGAGGGCAGCGGAAGAGATATTATATAGTATCTCCTGTAGCAGAAGATTTTTCCTTTCTATGGTGATGTCGTGGTAGATACCAATTATTGCCACAGGTTCATCATTCACGATGATAACAGTCCCGATAAGCGAGACGTGAATCCTGTTGCCATATTTATCTTTTCTTATTGTCTGACTTACCACCTTATGTGGCTGGGCGGTGAGGGCTTCAATTCCTATAGCTTCATTTTTCTGGTCATCGGGAACGACCAGGTCATCAATATTCTTGTTTATGGCTTCTTCGGTAGTGTATCCGAAAAGCTCCGTAAACTCCTTATTAATTATTGATATTTTACCGTCAAGATCAGTAAGGACAATTGCTTCGGGTGCAGAGTCAATCAGGTGTTCAAGGAATGCTTTTTCCCTTATTATCTGATCCTCATATGTTTTGTGCTTGCTCAGGTCTATGAGAGTACCTCTGTAACCTATTTTCCTGCCCTCATGAAATACGCCGAAAGAGTGGGCTATAATAGGTATAACAGAACCGTCTTTTTTCCTGACATTATATTCATGACTCTCAACCTCCCCTGGTAAGCTTATTGATTCAAGATTTGTCACCATTTGTTGATAACTATCGGGGAATACATCTGAGATAAGTAGTTTCTTTTTAAGATCCTCCCTGGTTAATTCAAACAGATCCAATCCAAGCTGATTCCCATAGGTTACTCTGCCTTGCAGGTCAACCTCGTAAATTATAACCGGAAGCATTTCCGCAAAAGTCTGGAATAAGGTAGTCTGTCTTTCTATATCATCCCTTCTCTTCTGATGATGGCCGGGTTCCCATGTTATCACAATATTGCCGGATGTTAGAACAAAAGCCATATAGTAACCTTTAGAATCATCGCCTGTTTGGGAAACAGCCAATTTATGTGCATCACCCGTTATATGGACATGATGGAGTAATTCCACGAGCTTTTTCTGCTCACCCAGAGGTGTTTCATCGAGGCTCTTTCCGCATACCTCATTTTTATCGACAAATTCAACCTCTTCCGCCTTCGTGTTCATGTCGATTATGTAGAATTTGTTATCCTTACCTACACTGAAAAGGGCGAGATAACTGCTGATAGTATTGAAAATCTCTTCCAGGACAGCTCCCTGACTCTCTCTGATCGTAATATTGTTTTTTGTGCTGATTGGGGAGTAAATAGTCATAAGATATTTTTCATTATCCAGCAGGATCGTATCGGCCGAGAAGAGAAAAGGTTTTTCCTCCCCGGTTTTTGTTCTCAGGGTTATTACAAAATCTTTTATTTTCTTCAGCTTCGACAGAAGTTTTATATATTTGTTGCTCTCCTCAATATCAGCAAAGAGTCCTATATCTTCAGGGGTATGTCCGAGGATCTCATCCTTTTGAAAACCCAGGACATCCAGGAAGGTGGAGTTGATATCCACAAATTTGCCGGTTTCCAGTAATGTAAGAGCCATGGGATTAGGAGCGGAATGGAAAGCCTTGAAAATCATGTTATTGGGAGAAGATTTCTGCTCTTTTATTTTTGAGCGAAGATTCATTAGCTCTTTCTCGAGACTTTTATTTATCTCGACTAATTCTTTGTATTTCTCTTTATAATCCATCAGGCAATTGTTAAAATTCCGATTTAAAAATAACAAAAAATGACCTGTATTGCTTATCCTTTAAAGCAAATCAATATTTACTTTAAATATTTTATTCCTTTTTGATTTTAATAGTATAATATTTACAATAGCCGGAAATTCCACACTGATCGCACAGAGGATGTCTGGCCTTGCAAATATACCTGCCATGCAATAAAAGCCAGTGATGAGCTTTATGAATAAGATCGGCCGGTATATACCTTGTCAGTTGTTCCTCTGCATGCTGTGGTGTTTTGGCATTCCTGGTAAGGCCTATTCTTGCTGAGACTCTGAATACATGAGTATCCACAGCCAGCACAGGTTTATGATAAACAACCGAAGCTATTACATTGGCAGTTTTTCTTCCCACTCCCGGCAGCTTCTGCAGCAGAAGCGGATCGGAGGGTACTTTGCCCTCAAATTCACCGTAAAGCATTTTGGCCATTCCGGAAAGATGTTTAGCCTTGTTGTTGGGATATGAGCATGATTTAATATATTCAAATACTTCCTCCTGCTTCGCTTCTGCCATCGACTTTGCATCAGGGAACCTCTTCAAAAGAACAGGGGTTATCATATTGACCCTCTTGTCGGTACATTGTGCCGAGAGAATGACTGCAACAATCAGCTCAAACGGATCCTGGTAAATCAGTTCCGTCTCAGCTATTGGCATACTGACATTGAAGTATTCAATAATCCCTCTGTATCTTTCCAGTAAAGTCATTCCTGTAAAAATCCCTTTAATAGGGTAGGAAAGTTAAGGATTTTTATCTTTGCATAATTAATTCGGTATGATATGAGAATTGTAATTATCTTCCTGCCGGTTGATTGTTGGCGGAGATTTAATAGCTTTAACCTGAATTAAATTTTCACTTTGGAAAAGATAATTATAAATACTGCAGGTACAATATCCAAAATTGTCATCGGTGCAGAGTGGAAAAAAGTCCTGCCAGTTTTGCCCTCTGATAGCACAGTTATAGTTACCGACCATAATGTTCACCGTGTTTATGGAAAAAATTTTCCCGGTTACCCTGTACTCAAAGTAAAACCCGGAGAGGAGAGTAAGAGTCTGAGGGAAATAGAGAAGCTGTCAGAAAAACTTTTAAAGGCAGGAACCGGACGTTCCGGATTTATCCTGGCAGTAGGAGGGGGAGTGGTCTGTGATATTGCCGGGTTTCTTGCCTCCGTATTCATGCGGGGAATAAGGTGCGGGTATGTTTCGACAAGCCTGTTGTCACAGGTTGATGCAAGCACTGGTGGAAAAAACGGGGTCAATCTGGGAAAGATCAAGAATGTGATAGGCAGTTTCAGGCAGCCTGAATTTGTAATATGCGACACTTTAATGTTGCAGACACTTCCTGAGCAGGAATATCTTTCAGGCCTGGCCGAACTGATAAAAACCGGACTGATAGGAGACCCTGTAATAATCAATATGCTGGAAAATAATTATTCTGAGGTTATTGCAAGAGATAAGGAGATTCTTTCCAATCTTGTTACCCGGGCAGTTAAGTTTAAAGCATCAATAGTATCACAGGATGAAAAAGAGAGCGGCTTAAGACGAATACTTAATTTTGGCCATACATTCGGACATGCCCTGGAGCTGCATGAGTCCATAAAACATGGCTTTGCGGTGGCATCAGGCATAGAACAGGCTGCTGTTTTTTCAAACTTCAAAGGACTTATCAGTAATGATGAAACCAGTAGAATAATCGATCTCCTCAACAGATATAAGCTCCTGAAGGAGTACAGGATACCGGTCAAAAAAATGGAAGAGCTTACGCTTCATGATAAAAAGAGAGCAGGCACCGATATACATTTTGTTTTCCTTGAAGGTATCGGCAGAGGAGTTATCGGAAAAGTACCGCTTAAAGAAGTAATCGAATTTTACAGGCAGCATAAACGAAAAATTTAACAGTTATGAATTCATTTGGGTTAGTTTTCAGGGTATCCGTTTTTGGAGAATCACATGGTAGCGTAACAGGAGTGATTATCGACGGTTGCCCCCCCGGAATTGCAATTAAACCTGAAGATTTCATTTCAGATCTGAGCAGGAGAAAGAGCGGGTCTGCTGGTACTACAAAACGGAAGGAGGGAGACTTTCCCGAGATTCTCAGCGGAGTCTTCAACGGTTTCTCAACAGGGAGTCCAATGACAATCCTCACTCGTAACAAGGATACTGATTCTTCCGCCTATATTGAATTTGCTGATATTCCACGTCCCGGTCATGCCGACTATACAGCAAATATTAAATACTATGGATTTGGTGATTTTCGCGGCAGCGGACATTTTTCGGGGCGAATAACCTGGGGACTCGTTATTGCGGGGGTCATTGCCAAAAAATTAACCACCCAAATGAAGATTTCAGCAAAACTTATCTCAGCCGGAGGGTCTGGTAATATTGAAAATGCTGTAAAAGAGGCAATTGCTAAGGATGACACAATAGGTGGAATTATCGAATGCAAAGTAAAAAATCCGCCACAGGGACTGGGAGAGCCATTTTTCTATTCTATCGAATCGGCTCTCAGTCATATAATATTTTCTATTCCGGCTATAAAGGGTATTGAATTCGGTTCCGGATTTGCATCAGCCTCAATGAGTGGATCTGAGCACAATGATCCGTTCATTGACGAAAGTGGAAGAACAGCTACAAATAATGCGGGTGGCATAAACGGAGGGATAAGCAACGGAAACGAAATCGTTTTCAGGGTGGCTATTAAACCAACCTCTTCAACAGGTATTGAGCAAAGAACGTTCAATTTTAAAGAGAAGGAGATGCAAGACCTTAAGATAACGGGAAGGCATGATACATGTATCGCCCTGCGTATGCCTGTGATTATAGAGGCTGCCGCTGCAATTACAATTGCCGACCTTATGATGATTGACCGGGGGATTTTCGGGATAAGGAAATAAACCCCTAAAGCCTTAATGCCTTAATTGCACCTTTATTACCAGGGCTTTCTTCGTTGACCTGGTGATCCTGAACCTGTTATCTATTCTGTCTCCAATAATCCAGATTATCTTGCCTGATGTTTCCATTATAAATATCTTTTCTTTATCAATAATGGAATATTTACAGTCAACAAAATAATCGCTCAACTTCTTTTTTTGTCTCATACCCAGAGGGTAAAAATAATCTCCTGACTGCCATTTTCTTATAGCAAGAGGAAAAGAGAGCTTTGATGAATCGAGGCAGGCCGTTTCCTGATCATCAGGGATAGGTTCACTGCCTGATAATCTGAGAAACTCTGCTGAGATAACGAATGGCACTTTTTTTAATTCAGCAATATTTCTTATTTCATAGTACTCATTTTGCTTGTCTTTCAGCCCGGATATTATTAACTCACCCCTGTTCTTCAGGATCATGTGTGAAATGGTATAAATCCGGCTGCCTGTTTCTCCGTTAATAATATTGAAAAGATCTTTCAGCGTAGTGTCTGTTATTCCAAAGGGTCTTATGAGCTCATAAATGAGAGTCCTGTTATTGAGATATGGTCGTAACTGTTTAATATCAAGAATGATGACGTTGTCTTTTTCCCTGATTACCTTTTGCCTAATTTCATTTATATAGCGGGTAACAATATCATTTATACCGCTTAGCCTTAACGCGGTTTCATTCAGTGTGGTCTCGACAGAAGGATTTATATCTTTAAGAACAGGTATAACCTTGTGCCTTATCTTGTTGCGGGTATACTTTGTTTCCGCATTCGATTTGTCCTCACGGTAGATGATGTTGTTTTTGTTACAATATGTTTCAATTTCGATTCTTGTCGCAAAAAGTAAAGGCCTGATCATCCTGTCGGTCAATGGTTTCATGCCTGTAAGTCCCGCAATACCCGTTCCTCGGGTCAGATTAATAAGCATGGTTTCAATATTATCGTTCAGGTTATGTGCAAGAGCTGTAACGTTAAAACCTTTCTCGTTCATAATATCCTCAAACCAGGTGTATCTTAATTCCCTGGCAGCCATCTGGATTGAAATTCCATGCCTGGCAGCATATTCCTTTGTGTAAAAGCGTTTTGAATAGAAAACTATATTATGATCTTCTGCATATTTCCTGACCAGCATTTCATCCTTATCAGCCTCCTTACCTCTCAGGGAAAAATTACAATGGGCGATGCCTGTTTCAATGCCGGCCTTTAAAAAAAGATCAGACATCACCATTGAGTCAATACCTCCACTGACAGCCATAAGTACTCTGCCACCCTTTTTAACCAACTGGTTTTCTTCAATATATGTCAAGAAATCTTTCAGCATGAAGGTTTCTCCTGATGATTACTGGTATGTTAACAGTGAAGGTGCTCCTGGTTCGAAGTTATCAGGCTTTAGCAACTGTTCTCCTGATACGAGCATATAATTGACACTGGAATAATCAGGCAGATTTGGGAAATAACCAAATCTGATCTGTATTGTGTTAAAGATAAGGTTGTCATTTCGTATCCTGATCCCCAGTCCAATACTTGATAATACCTCTCCTTGCATTACAAATTCATTTGTTCCGAACAGTAATCCAAGATCGGCAAATCCAAAAAATGCAAATCTGAAACCATAGAAATTAATGGGACTGAAGAGAACTGATTCAAGGTTAATCGCAAGTCTTTGTCTTCCTCCTACAGAATCATTATTAAAACCCGAAAAACCATCTTCACGGACAAATGCAAGAGATTCATCGGAGTACCTGTCAAATCCCCTTGTGTAATCGAGTTTGATAAAATTCCTGATTCTGTATCTCCCGAGGTAAGACAGATTAGAAATAAAATCTGTCTTCACTGAAAAAATCCCCTGTTCAGTCTTACCTTTGTTAAAAAAGGTTGCTATGCCTGCTGATGTGTAGAAGTACCCGATGCTTTTTACTGACTGACCCAGCGACATTTGTGCTCCGGCATATATCCTGCGCTTGAATTCATTGATCTCTCTTCCAGCTGTAAGGTTTATTAATCCTCCGTATGGGATATCTTCAGTTCTTCCGTATCCGTATATGAGGTTCGTTTTGTGATACTTCTGAACGGAAAAGGATGCCGAACCCAGGAATATCCTGTACTTCTGAAGGTAATGATAGGAATCAGGCATTATGTAGGGATGGTTGAATACATTATTGTTAGTATACCTGGCGCCTATAATCAGCCTGGTTACAGATTGTCTGTTCAGAAGAAAAGACCGGGCAATCCAGTAGTCCTGAAAATTGTATTTCAGGGGTTCAGGAACAGGCAGGGTATCGAGATCTTCAGTGGTGAACATCTCCCTTACCGATATACCTCCGGCATATTTTGTCGTTGAGCTTATGAGTTTGCGCTGAAGATTAAAACCGAATGTCTTTTCACCAAGCCCGTAAAAATAAAAAAGCCTCAGGTTTATAAATGATTTTGCAATGTTATTAATATTATATTCTAAACCAAAGCCCGGGGAATCATGAAGATCGGCGTTATAAGGCATATTAAGCCTTAATTCATGACCCATGCCAAAAATATTTTTTTCAAAGAGGGAAGCGGAGCCTTTTTTTATGCTGCTGTAATTGAATGAGGCGGCGAGAGAATAAATATCCTTTGTTATAACCACAATATTAACCTCCTCATCAGAAACCGGGATTACAATTATCCTCGAATCATCAATATAGGGCAACTGCCTGATAATCCTTTCATTATCACTGAGGACCAAAGGGGAAAGAGTATCTCCCTCAGAAAAGAGGAGATTTTTTCGGATTATGCGTTCATTAGTGTTAATATGAGTTGCATTTAAGAGCTTTTCTAATTTATTAGGATCAAAAGAGAGAGGATTGTTAATGTTGGAGCCGAAGACATTAAGCCTCCTGATTTCAATATTTCTGATTTTCCTGCCGGAATAGGCCAGGTAGCTAATATCACTTGATCCTGTAATCTCTTTTTTTGAGGATGGTTCATGAGATACAATCAGGAAATTATACAGTGTCCTGGTTATCAGTTTTCTTAATGCCTTAGCTTCCAGAGAGTCAAATAAGAAGAAAGCAGGGTCATTTGCCGGAATACCGAAAGGTAAAGGAGAATCTGGAATATTCAGAGAGGAACCCGACACAAATGACTGGTTTATATCGCTGATTCTGATCAATGAATCGGAACTTATCCGGAAGATTGTGGTTTTATCTGTCTGGTTTTGGGAATTCAGGTGGCTATTGAAACACAGAAATGCTAACAGAATAAAAACACGGTTGATCTTCTGTATATTTCTTTCAAACTCCACATCAGGTTTCATTTGAATTTTTTTCGAGAACATCATCTGAGTTAAACTGAAATCCCAGCCGTTTACCGGTGATTACCCTTGAATGCTGGATTTTAGCCTCTGCCTGCCCTACAGTTGCAATTTTTACAGTATCATATGGAGGTACAAGAAGATCAAATTCAAGTGCATACTGAATTGCTGTTGAAATTATCACTTGTAACGAATGCTTGTTTATTGCTTCATTACCGTAGTTGCTGAAAAGCATTCCCATCTGCCTTTTACCTTCAACAAGATATTGATTCTCATGGTTAATGAATATTCTTGCTATGAGGTAGCCGAGGTCATCCTGCCTTGAATATTTGATCGAATCAAACAGAAAGTTATAGATATGTATTATTCCCGAGTATGCATTGTATTTGTTTTTCTGAATGTAGGCTGTCTTCCATGCCGGATGTTCCCTGTCGAACTGGAAAATATTTGAATGCATGCTGAAAAATAAAATATCGCCAGCTATCTTTAACTGGGCATCAAAACTGCTCCTGTCGGTATATTCCAGCTTTATTCTTGGATCAATATTGCCAAGACTGATGTTTCCGTCTTTAGCAAAATCTTTCAGGATCTCTTTGACAATACCGAATGATTCCAGTGTATTGTCATAAACCTTCTGTTTGAGAACGGATTTCTCTTTAAGAGTGTTTATGATCGTTTGTTTCTTTTCATTGAGATCTGTCATGGAAAGGTCAGTTTAAGCACCTAATTTAATAATTTTCAAAGACAATACCGCAGGTATATTCTATTTAATCGATATCCTGAAATTAGTATGATATGGCATAGAGCACCCTTCTTTTTGATGGTTTGCCTGAATAAATACACTTGCCATCCTCTGCGGGTGAATCAAAGGGGATACACCTTATAGTGGCTTTTGTTTCATTTTTTATTTTCTCTTCTGTTTCTGCTGTTCCATCCCAGTGAGACATGATGAATCCGCCCCCATCATTCAGTATTTTCACGAATTCATCCCATTTATCAGGATAAAATGTATTTTTCTTTTTGAATTCATCCGCTTTGCTGAAAATATTCTTTTGAATTTCATCAAGAAGGGTTACAACATAATCAGCAATATTATTTACCGGCAGGTTTTTCTTCTCTAATGTATCTCTGCGGACAACCTCAACAGTTCCTTGTTCAAGATCACGGGGACCAATAGCCAGGCGAACAGGTACACCTTTAAGTTCATAATGGGCATATTTCCAGCCGGGGGTGTTATTGTCACGGTCGTCATATTTCACTGAAATACCTTTAACCAGCAGCTCATCACGTATTTTATATACTGTTTCGGAGATACGACCTAACTGTTCGGCATTCTTAAAGACGGGTATAATGATCACATGGACAGGTGCCAGGCGGGGCGGAAGTACCAGCCCGTGATTATCGGCATGAGCCATAACAAGCGCTCCGATCATACGTGTTGATAAACCCCAGGAGGTTGCCCAGACATAATCAAGTTTTCCGTTTTTATCAGTGAACTGAACATCAAAGGCCTTGGCAAAATTTTGTCCCAGGAAGTGGCTGGTTCCAGCCTGGAGGGCTTTACCGTCCTGCATTAAAGCCTCAATGGCATAAGTATCAAGGGCTCCGGCAAAACGTTCATTTTCAGATTTATAACCCTTTATAACCGGGAGTGCCATGAAATTTTCAGCAAAATCAGAATATACATTGATTATCTTTTCGGTCTCTTCAATAGCCTCTTCACGTGTCGCATGGGCAGTATGCCCCTCCTGCCAGAGAAACTCGGCAGTTCTGAGAAAAAGTCTGGTCCTCATTTCCCATCTTACAACATTGGCCCACTGGTTGATGAGTACAGGCAGATCCCTGTAGGAGTGTATCCAGTTCTTGTACGAGTTCCAGATGATAGTCTCCGAGGTGGGTCGTATTATCAGTTCCTCTTCAAGTTTTGCTTCCGGATCAACGATTAAACCCTTGCCCTTCTCGTCATTTTTAAGCCGGTAATGAGTCACTATGGCACATTCTTTTGCAAATCCCTCAACATGTTTTGCTTCCCTGCTGAAGAATGATTTTGGTATGAAAAGAGGGAAATAGGCATTAACATGACCTGTTGCTTTAAACATTCTGTCTAGTTCCGATTGAATTTTTTCCCATATTGCATAGCCGTACGGCTTGATAACCATGCATCCTCTCACAACTGAGTTCTCAGCAAGTTCTGCCTTGATTACCAGGTCATTATACCACTGTGCATAATTTTCATCCCTGTTTGTAAGAAACTTTGCCATAGTTTTGGTACACTATTTGATTTATTATCTTTGAATAGAAAAGAAAGCGTAAAAATAGATAAAAACTTTAGTTATCATTAAAAAAAACAGGAGGTTCAACATGAAAGCAAAATTTTACATCGGAATAATTTCAGCCCTGCTGCTAGCGGGTTCACCGATGGCAGCTCAGTTTGCTGATAATAGTGGCTTCAGAAATGATAACGCCCGAATGGTAATCAATAATTACTATTACGATGATTGTGATTATTACTTCGCATCACGTATAAACAGGTTTCACAGGTCATATGCCGCTTTTGACTATTATTCTCCTGTGTTTACTGAAACTTACTGGTATAATTTCCAACCATATTCGTGGGGCATAAGCATCTATGGCGGTGGTGGATTTGGCTTTGGATCAGGGTATAGTTACAGATACCCTGTTTACAGTTACGGGTGGTATGATCCTTACTACGGAAGTACCTGGTACCGGGATTACGATCCTTTTTACTACAGCTGGTACTCACCTGTTATAATCAATATAAATATCGGACCCCGATGGAGGAATTACTACAATTACAACAGGCCTGTTTACCAAACACATTATAACTACCAATATAATTATGCAGCCAGGTATTCCTCAAGAGATTTTCCTGATCGCTACAGATCCGGGGAATCTAACAGATCAAAATCAGGAGATGTTTCAAGACGCACCGGAGCTTCTTCAAACGGATCACGAAGCGGAATTGACAACAACAATGGTAACAATGGTAACAACGGTAACAACGGTAACAGAGGCAATAACAACAATTCCAATAACGGAAACAATAATAACAGCCGGCTTGACGGTAATAGTGGTAATTTTGATGACAACGACCGCAACACCGGTAATAACGGAAATAACAGGCACAGCCAGGATGACGGCAATAGCGGGAACTTCGACAATAAAGGTAACGCAACCGGCAATAAGGAGAGGGTAGCACCTGTTACAGTTCCGGCAAACAGAAGGATTGAACAAACCGCACCTGCCAGGAGCCAGACTAAGAGCCCTGCAAGGATTGACAACACTCAAACAACCAGAACCCGGAGTAATGATGTGAGCAGCACGCCGTCACGGACCCAGGTAACAAAGAGTACAACTTCCGCACCGGTAAGGAGTACGGGAACTGTTTCGCGGAGCAGTGCAAGTTCAGGACGGACCATAAGCTCCCCATCGAAAAGCTCAGCACCCTCAAGAAACAGTACAACAATTTCCAGGGCACGAAGTTCATCATCCGGAAAAGGAACATCAGTATCCAGGTCAGGAAGTAGTTCTTCAAGATCCGCATCAAAGTCATCGGATTCTTCATCAAAATCTTCCTCAAAGAGAAGCAGGAGGTAATAACCTGTAACATTAAATAAAAAGAGGCATGCAGAAGCATGTCCTCTTTTGTTTTTATAGAAGCAATAGGTTAAAAAATGTATTATATTTGATAAACCTTTAAAATAGGTATGGAGTTATAATTCACTATATTTGGCAAATCTTGATCGTTATATGAGGCAATTTGGTACAATATTTGCACATATTTAAGAAATGAACAAAAAGAGAGGGAATCGAAGATGAAAGCAGTAAATTACATATCAATTCTGGTACTCCTGGTACTGGGTTCCTGTTCATCAGGGCTCTACTCAGGCTTTGAGTATGATGACCTTTACTATCTGCCTTCTGACAGACCGGCAACCAGAATTAAATCCCCCGTAACAAATCAGATCGCTGAAGGTGATCTGAGGGCCGATGATTATTACGATAACATTTATTCTGCCGATACCCTGGTATCAAACGAGTATTCTGATGCAGTCAGTAATGACGAGGCGATAATGAACGATTATTACGGCAGCAGGGATTACGGATACTATGATAATTACTCTTACTCAGGAAGATTAAGAAGGTTCTACGGTAATTATTTCTACCCCTACTGGAGAGATCCCTTCTATTACAGCTGGGGATTCCCCTCAATGAGTTTCGGTTACGGCTATCCATACTACTCCGATCCATTCTTTTATGATCCCTACTATTACGATTACGGATATAATGGATACTATGGAGGATTTTATCCCAGATACTACTACGGAAGTTATTATGGCGGTTTCTATAATCCTTTTTATTCTTCATACTATAATCCTTATTTCAGTAACTGGGGTTATTATTCAAATGCATCTTATAACAGAGATTCAAAGAATTATGCAGATTATGGAAGAAGGGAAAGGCAAAGTGTTTATTCTACAAGGTGGAACAGCAATATGCCTTCCGCTGCATCCTCGAGACGTGGCGACAGTTACCTGTCAAAAGGAACAACCGCCGATGCTGCAAGACGATCATCTGGTGTCACAACCCCTGCTGCTGCTGATTCAAGGAGAACTGTTTCTACAACATCCGATGGACGTCAGGTGTTGAATGCTGCAGATTCCAGGACGGGAGAAGATGTTACCAAAAGCGCAAATACATCCCCGGGCAGGAGCTCTGCCACCAGAACAACAACAGTTTCAAGACCTGAATATAATTCAGTGAACAGAACCTATACTCCGAGCTATAATAATCCTCGTATGAGTACCAGGCCCTCTTATAACAACAGCAGGGTAAGCACAGAGAGATCATCTGGTTCATCTTACTCAGGTACAAACAAGAGTACTACATCAAGAACCAGTTCCTCAGTTTCAGCCGGACAAAGCAGGACGTATAACAGTTCAGGAAACAGCTATTCAGTTCCTTCAAGGAGAAGCTCCTCATCAGGATCATATAACTCCTCTTCAGGTTCAAGAAGCTCCTCATCAGGATCATATAGCAGCAGATCTTCAGGTTCCGGATCAGGAAGCAGTTCCTCATCAGGATCCTCATCCAGTTCCTCTTCTTCTGGCAGATCATCTTCAGGTTCATCAGGCGGAAGGAGATAAAAGTAAATGAAATTTATGCCTGTAAATTAGTTCATTCTGTTAATGGAGTGGTGGGATTGGTCTAAGTAAAAACTGACAATTATGAAGAAATTAAGTTTGGTATTTGTTATTATGATCGCAATGCTCTCAACGAGTTTTGCCCAGAATGCCGATGATGCATTAAGATATTCACAACATTTTTATACAGGAACAGCAAGGTTCATGTCGATGGGAGGGGCATTTACAGCCCTTGGCGGTGATATTTCCTCATTAAGCCAGAACCCTGCCGGCCTTGGTGTGTTCCGCTCATCAGAGATAAGCATTACACCACAACTATTCCACATAAAAACCATAGCGGGACTAAACGGTGCAAATTCATCAGATTATATCTATAATTTTAACCTGGCCCAGGCAGGAATAGTAGCAAATATAATTAACAACAATTCCGAATCGGGACTGATCTCCCTGAATATAGGCTACTCTTTCAACAAAACAAATAATCTTAACCAGAGCATTATCATTGACGGTATAAGTGATAACAGCTCATTGGCAGATCTCTGGACCGATAATGCAGAGGGATTATTCAGGGATGAACTGGCGGAATTTGCACCCGCTGCATATCTTGCATGGAATGCATGGATCATTGATTCACTTCCCGGTTCAAATACCCATTACGGAACAGTTTACTCCAATTATGGTGACAATCCTCCTTCAATATACGGGCAAAGCACCCGAAGGCTTGTTTCTTATGAAGGATATACCGGGGAACATGCGCTTTCTGCAGGTGTCAACCTCTCTAACAGGCTTTTTGTAGGGGCAACATTCGGAATCAGTCACCTTAGCTATACCAGTCAGTATGAACATCTTGAGATTACTGATGCAATATTGCCGTCACAATTCGAAAACTTCAATTATACATTTTATTACAGTAATGAAGGTACAGGTTATGGACTGAAAATAGGCGCCATCTACAGGCCTGTGGAAATGCTCAGGCTGGGTTTTGCATTCCACTCACCAACATTGTACAAGATAAACGAATACGTTTATGACAATATCACTTCGAATTTTTCCGATGGAGGTAAATATAGTCCTTCCAATGAACCATTAAGATACAGCTACGCTCTTACAACACCTTTCAGGGCTATGGCCGGAGCTGCAGTTCAACTCAAAAAACTGGCTCTGATAAGCGTTGATTATGAGTTTATTGACTACAGTACAGCCAAATTCTCCGATACCGGTGATGATTACAACTACAGCGAAAAAAATGCAACCATCAAAAGTACATTGAGAGCAGCTTCTAACCTTCGCCTTGGAGCTGAGGTACGACTAAACAGACTATACCTGAGAGGGGGATATGGCTACTACGGAAAAGTTTGGGCAGATGAAGAACTCAACAGGGACCTTGATTATAACTCGTTTTCACTCGGAGCAGGATTCAGGGAACAGAATGTTTATGTCGACCTTGGATTCAGCACCATCATGAATCCGCAACAATATGTTCTTTACAGTTCAGGCGTTGAATCACTTATATCAGATATGAGCATAACCAGGAACATGTATACAGTTACATTTGGTTATAAATTTGGTTTCTGATGCTTTGTTTGACTTTCTTTTAGAGGTATTTGTAAGCTTCAGGACCCATGTTAAATACCAGATCCATAATGCTCAGTCCGGCTACAAAACCTGCGTCATAATCGAAAACCTGTATGTATCTTTTTTGTTGATAGTATGATGTTTTCTTCGGATTTATTTTATACCTCAAATCATTTTCATATATACCAATAAGCTGAAATTCAGATGTGTATAAAACGGGTGTTTCGATTTTCATCATTTTCAGAATTGCCTTCAGGAGATACATGTTAAGATCAAGCAGAAATTCATAATCGGATAGAATTATCTTTTCAATAATCTCAAAATAATAAATAAAATAGGGGGATGATTCATACGAGGAGGATAAAGCCCGCAAATGGATATGCTGCCATCTTTTTGAATAATCGATCCTTATTTCTTTAACAGGAGTTTTATGGAAGCTTCCCTTATAAACCGGCACGGTCAGAAGCTGCGGCCCGCCAGCAGAAAGAATATAGCAGCGGTTCCGGTATGATTGCTTAAGATAATTTTCTTCTCTTTCAATGAATACCGTTTCAGCTTTTTTTATATATGAAAAGTATTCTATTGGCGGCAGGTAAGCAGTAGAGAGTAATATTTTACCTGTCATAGTTCATCCTGTTGATCATGCTTGCTGAGAAGCCTGCACCAAAGCCGTTATCGATATTTACAACGGTTACTCCGGCAGAACAGCTTGTCAGCATGGCAAGCAGTGCTGACAGTCCCTCGAAACTGGCTCCATAGCCTACACTTGTCGGTACTGCAATTACAGGTTTATCAACAAGCCCTCCAACCACACTGGCCAGAGCTCCTTCCATTCCGGCAATAACAATTATAACACTGCAGCTCCTTATCTCCGGCAGTTTATCCACTAGCCTGTGAATGCCTGCAACACCAACATCGTAGAACCTTATTACTTTATTGCCAAGCAGTTCAGCAGTAACGGCTGCTTCCTCGGCAACCGGGATATCGGATGTTCCTGCTGTTATGACAGCGATATTGCTTTCAGGGCAATCAGGTTTTTTTTTCTGATATGAAATGATCCTTGCTTTGTCGAAATATACTGTTTCGGGAAGCCGGGCTTTTACTGCATCATACATCTCCCGGCTTGCCCTTGTTCCTATTACATTATTCTCCTTTTGGGCCATTACCCTGAATATTTCCATTACCTGTCCGGTTGTCTTACCGGAACAGTATATTATTTCAGGATACCCTGTTCTTATTTCACGATGATGATCAATTCTTGCAAATCCCAGATCAGAATACGGGAAAGTCTTCAGCTTCTCAAGAGCCTCTTCAGTGCTTATTTTTCCTTCACTTACCTCTTTAAGCAATTTTTCCAGTTCTCTTCCCGTCATAGTTTTTCTTTTTCAGGATCCATGTTGCCGGTTCTGTAACCTTCAAGGTCCAAAGATATGTATCTGAATCCTATTTTTTTCAGATCACTTATAATATATTCTTTGTGCGGGTCATTAAAAATCCTGTCAACATATCCCGGAAGACACTCGATTCTTGCTACATCGCCATGCACTCTTACCCGTGCTCCCGGGTAACCTTTCTCAAAGAGGAGATTCTCAGCTTTATCAATCATTTGAAGCATCTCGTCGGTAAC
>CAZHRV010000263.1:0-3660 GCA_964535035.1 uncultured Rikenellaceae bacterium | reverse complement strand
CACCAGGGTATTATCCCTCATGAAAAAAATATTCGTCCTGCTTCCCTCGGTGATCAGCCCATTTTCGTTTACAAGAAGGGCCTCATAAGCGCCCTCCAGGATGAGCTTATGAAATATTGATGATCGAAGCCTGTGATTGATGACCTTGGATGCGGGATTTGGTCTCTCGGCATAGAAAAGAATCCCCTTTACGCCTTTCCTGTAATGTTCAGCAGAAGGGTAAATTGGTTCAATATAATATACAAGATAATTCTCTTCCCCTTTGTTGTAGTTATAAACAATCTTAAGGTTAATATGTTTTTTATTATCCCATTTAGCCAGACTGATAATATCTTTCTTCAAGGCGGAAGTATCGGCAAGCATTTTTCTCTTCTGCAGCCTTGTACTTGATTTAAGCCGCTCCATATGATCGTAAAAAAAGACCGGAGAACCCCTGGTCATCCTTATCACTTCATAAATAGAATCTCCGTCATACACGAAAGAATTATCGAAAGAATCGGACGATTCTATCTTTCCATTGAGGATAAATTTATTCCCGTAACACTCATTCATGATGGCCGGTTTAATTCCCTGACAAAAATACAAACAAATAAACACTCACACCTTAATTCTGATTATATTCGCAATAAGTGGAAATTGCACGGTTTTATGTATGCAATAATCGATATTGAGACCACAGGCGGAAGCGCCAGAATGGAAAAGATCACCGAAATTGCCATATATCTTCACGATGGAGAAAAAATATCCGGTGAATTTGTCTCCCTGGTCAACCCTGAAAGAAACATCCCCTATTTCATAACAAACCTTACAGGCATAACAAACGAGATGGTCGAGGATGCACCATGCTTTTATGAAATTGCAAAAACCATTGTCGAGCTTACAGAAGGCAGGGCTTTTGTTGCACATAATGCTCGATTCGATTATTCATTTATAAGACAGGAGTTTAAGTCGCTGGGATTCAATTACAGGAGAAAAATTATCGATACTATTGCCCTCAGCAGAAAACTGTTTCCGGGACACCGGTCATACAGCCTGGGCAATATATGCAGGGACCTGAAGATAGGGATTAACGGACGACACAGAGCTGCAGGTGATGCGCTGGCAACAGTGAAACTTTTTGAAATGCTACTTGATAAGGACAGGGAGATATATGGAGAACGATCAAATCTCATCAGGAATACGAGAATATCAAAGCTTAATCCCCGCCTCGATATTTCTAAAATCGACCTGATCCCTGAAGATCCGGGAATTTATTATTTCTATAATGAAAACGGAGAGCTGATCTATATAGGCAAAAGCAGGAACCTTTATCAGAGGATAAACACTCATCTCTCAAACAATACTAGTAACCGGGCTATGGAAATGCGTGACCTAATTACCGATATTGAATGGGATATCACTGGTAGTGAGCTCATTGCACTGCTCAGGGAGTCGTTTGAGATTAAGGAAAATAAACCCTTTTACAACAGGTTACAAAGGAGATCAGGCTTCCAATGGGCTATTTTCAGTTTCACAGATGACAACGGATATCTCAATTTCAGATTCGGACAGACAAATTCAGGTGAAAATCCGCTGTCGGTCTTCAACAGCAGGGAAAAGGCGAAATCGAAGCTTGAAGGACTTGTTGAGGCCTATGGTCTGTGCCAGAAACTGACCGGATTATATGAAACAGATGGAGCATGCTTTCAGTATCATGTTGGTATCTGCAAAGGGGCATGCTGCGGAAGTGAATCATCTAAAGAGTATAATGAACGGGCATACAAAGCCGCTGATGAGTTTATCTTTTCACGAAGAAATTTTTTTATCATTGATACAGGTCGCGATGATGAAGAGAAATGTGCAGTAAAGATTATAAATGGTAAATATGCCGGCTACGGCTATTTCAATATAAATGATATGGGATTTGGCCTGTCAGCTATTCATAACTGTATCAAGCCCGCACCCGATAATCGTGATATTCAGATTATTCTGAAACAATATCTGAGAAATTGCAGAGTAGAAAAAATAATCGAATTCTGAATTAATATCAACCTAACCTGATTAATTCATAAACTTCAAAAAAGACAAAAGATAAAAGGTTAAAGACAAAAGGTTCAAAACATTATGAAAAACAATCATAAAAATCAACTTTCAAAAAAAATTATTGAAAATAGTTTACATATGCCTGACTTTTATCTTTTTACTTTTGTCTTTTATCTTCCGCATAAATAATGCAGGCTAAATACTTTAATCAGAAAGTAATCGTATATAGGAAAAGATTCTTCGCTTCTCCGCTTACCTGCGGATCCGCTCAGAATGACCTGCACTCACCTATAACGCACCTTAAAATGTCATTCCGAACGAAGTGAGGAATCTCAAAATATTTGTCGGACACTATAGAATAGTTTTATATATTTGATAAAGTAAGCTACCACCACTAATTACCAATTACCAATTACCAATTACCAATTACCAATAACCAATAACCAACATGGCCGTTTTTAAAAGGACAACAAAGGAACTGATTATCAGTATCAGTGAGTTTTTTGACAGCATTGAAATCGGATTACTTGTCTTCCGCGAGGGTATTAAATCATATATCGAAAAGGATATGGAGTCTTTCATGCGACATCTTGAAAAAGTTGATACACTTGAAAATAATGCTGACAGGCTCCAACGATCCATCGAAAATGAGATGATAACTAACTCAATACTGCCGCAGCACAGGTCTGATGTAACAAAGCTGCTTAATGAGATTGATGAGATTATTGATACCGTTAAGAAATCTCTTAATGAGTTCATAGTAGAAATACCCGAGATCCCCTCTTCGCTTAATAAAGAGATTTTAAGTCTTGTGAATACCTCGGCAAGTGCAGCTGAAGAGCTCATACCAGCAGCGAGAGCATATTTTATTACACCTCATACGGTAAGGGAAAAACTGCTGAAGGTCTATTATTTTGAAACAGAAACTGACAAGATCTCCTTTAACATGAGAAAGCGTATTTTCCAGGAGATGAATGAAATAGATCTTGCACATAAAGCTCACCTAAGATATATTATCCATCATATCGAGAACATTTCCGACCTGGCACAAAAGGCTGCGGATCTGCTATCCAGAATGGCGATTAAGATTATAACATGATCCTCTTCTTCTTAATAAGCGGCCTATTCCTGGGGTGGTCCCTGGGAGCAAATGATGCCTCAAATATTTTCGGCTCAGCTGTAGGGTCAAGGATGATTACTTTCAGGAGAGCCGCCATCATTGCTTCAATAGCAGTTATCCTCGGAGCTGTGATCCAGGGTGCCGGAACCTCTGCCACTCTTGGAAAACTTGGAAGCGTCAATGCAATCGGAGGTTCTTTTACCCTTTCTCTTGCAGCCGCAATAACGGTATACGGGATGACAAAATTCTCGCTGCCGGTCTCCACAACACAGGCAATAGTCGGAGCCATTATCGGATGGAATATTTTTACCGGCAATACAACCGATTCAGGTACCCTTTCGAAAATTGTGATAACATGGATATCGGGTCCGGTTCTAGGTGCATTATTTGCAGTATTGCTTTATATACTGATCACAAAATTCAAAAAATCGGCAAAAATTCATCTGATAACTTTTGAATCGTACCTTAAATCCGGATTGATAATAGTTGGAGCATTTGGAGCTTACAGCCTGGGAGCC
>CAZHRV010000262.1:0-10423 GCA_964535035.1 uncultured Rikenellaceae bacterium | reverse complement strand
GTATGTTTTTCCTGCGAAGAGTCTCTTCAAATATCCTGCTCTGTGCGTTTGTCCTGTACAGAACAGCGAAATCACTCCAGTTAAGTTGCAGGGAAAGGCTCTTGTCAAGAATATCCGAAGCTATATTAAATCCCTCCTCCGTGTCGGTCATGGCCTGCATCACCATTATCTTTTCTCCCGGCTCATTCTTTGAATAGACCCTTTTATGTATCTGCCCTTCGTTATTCGCAATTATCTCATTGGCTGCATTAACGATAATCTGTGTTGAACGGTAATTTTGCTCGAGCTTAAAGAGATGGTAGTCGGGATAATCATTCTTAAATTCCAGGATATTTTCAATCCTTGCCCCGCGGAATGAGTAGATACTTTGTGCATCGTCTCCCACAACACATAGATTATGGTGGCCTGATGCAAGTTTTTTTACAATGAGGTATTGAGCATAATTAGTGTCCTGGTATTCATCTACAAGGATATATCTGAATCTCTCCTGATATGCAGCCAGCATGTCGGGGAAATCCCTGAACAGAATATTTGTGTTTAGAAGGAGATCGTCAAAATCCATGGCATTTGCCCTGAAACAACGTGTTGCATATATCTTGTATATTTCAGCAAGCAGTGGTATGCGGCATGACTTATCAGTTTCATACATTGAATTATCGGCTGCATACATACTGGCAGTTACCAGGTTATTTTTTGCGGCTGATATTCTTGCTGCTATAACACCTGGTTTGTAGATATTGTCATCCAGGTTATGCTCCTTTATTATTGTCCGGATCAGGCTCTTTGAATCGACAGCATCGTAAATGGTATAATTTGATTTATACCCGAGCCTGTCACCTTCGATCCTGAGTATTCTTGCAAAGATCGAATGAAAGGTTCCCATCCACAGATAACGGGCTATTTCAGCCCCGGCAATCATTGCGATCCTCTCTTTCATCTCGCCGGCAGCTTTGTTAGTAAAGGTTAGGGCCAGTATCTTACCTGCAAGCACTCCTTTCTGAAGCAGATGAGCAACCCGGTAGGTGAGCACCCTGGTTTTTCCGGCACCGGCACCTGCAATGACAAGGGCCGGTCCTTCAGTATGGATAACAGCCTCTTGCTGAGCTTCATTCAGATCGTTGAGATAATTGCGGGTCATGTGTTATTTTGAATTACAGCGTTCCGGGCATGGCAAATTTAATAAATACAGTATCAGACGAATCATATATTTAAAATTTAAAAGTAATTTTTATCAACATTATAATTTATTTGGATGTAGAGACGTTGCGTATAACATCTCTACAGGATACATCGCGTCTCAATAAGTCCAAATTCAATAGATTTTATTATAATTGTGATGTATTATACAATTAGGGTTTCAGGATACGTTAATATTAGAAATTCCAGATTGCCTGTGCGTTTTTGGTTTATCATTGCAGCCGTTTTTTTACCGCTATTTTTGCATGGACAGCTTACTGCTCCGGGAGCTGGTGCAACGCGGTATACTACCTATCCGTCGATGCCTGGTGCAAATGATCCAATTTTTATTTATTGCAGCACAACAGGTATGGAAACAGGAACACTTTCTACCTCTGTGACAGGGGGAGGTGGTCCCTATACGTTTTCATGGTTCCGATGGAGTGAAACCACAAATAATTTCAGTGATGCTATTAAAACAGACTCGGATGTGACATCTTCGACGATAAATAATCTTGTTGAAGGAGGGTATAAAGTGGAAATAGATAGTGCAGGTTTCTCCGATACAAGTTATGTGGCCTGGATAGTATTTGACGAACCCCCTTTCTCTGAGGCAAAGCTTGAAAATAAACACTGCAATTATGTGGCACTTGGTGGTGATGCAGTTTTAACTGTCAGTACATTCCCTTACTTTGATCAGGGCACAGGCTCCCCGCTTAACCTCAGTAACGAATTATCTTTTATGTGGTCTTCAGATCCGGCATCACCAATTCCTCATCCGGGGACGAATATAGATCCTGTCATATTCACACCTCCCCTTGAAAACTTAACATACACGCTTACCGTTAACTCACTGGCATGCAGCAGTGAATCATCTTTTTTCTATGAGTCGATCCATGTAAACGCTGATTTTACATTTGATCCCTCTGAGGGTGAAGCTCCTCTCGAAGTTACATTTACTAATACGTCAATAAGAGGACATGAATATGAATGGTTCTTTGGCGACAGTCTCTTTTCGAAACTCGAGAATCCTGATCCTTATATCTGTTATAAACCCGGAGAATATACGGTTTTGCTTACAATTGAAAGTGAGCTTCATTGCATCGATTCGCTCAGATCTGAAGTTATTACTGTTGAACCATCATCCCTGGCAATAATCCCTAATGTTTTTACTCCCGATGGTGATTCATACAATGAGAGGTTTATGGTCGAATCCAAATCACTAAGGTATCTGAGTATTGAGATCTTCAGCCGTTCCGGGATGAAAGTGTATGCATTCAGCGGCGATGGAGAGAACCTTAAGAGCTGGACAGGCTGGGATGGTAATATCAATAATTCTTCAGTAAAAGCCCGACCCGGAGTCTATTTCTATATTATCAGGGCATTAGGATGGGATGACGTCGATTATGACGGAAAGGAGTACAGGGGATTTCTGTACCTTTACAGGTGAAATATCTTAACACCCTCATACCGTTACACCTTCAAACCTTCAAACCTTCAAACCATTCCTCACACATATAACTCAGCCTTAAAGATTGTTTTGGCATGACCAGCAATTTCAACCCTGTCGCCTTTCAAGGCAACTTTTAAAATACCGCTTCTCTTTGACACCTGGCGGGAAACAAATTCCTCACACCCGGTTTTCTTATTCCAGAAAGGAGTCAGGGCACTATATGCCGAACCGGTGACAGGATCTTCATTTATACCCAGAGCAGGGGCAAAGCAACGGACACAAAAATCGAAATTTGTATCCTCAGATGGAGCTGTTACAATAAGATTGCCAAAAGGGGAACCCTTCATCAGGTTGAAATCGGGTTTAAGATTGCGCACATCCTCTTCGTTGTGGAGAAGTGCCAGGGTCCAGCCGTGACTGGTCCTGTAAAGTTCTACAGGTTTTATACCTATAAGCTTTTCTGCAGATGATGGAATCTGCATTGGTTCAACATTGTAGGCAGGAAAATTCATGATAATCCAGTTTCCTGATTTTCTGACATACAGATCTCCAACCCCCGACGCAAATGTAATGGTCTTATCCTTGCTGATAATTCCTTCCTGATATATAATATGAGCTGATGAAAGAGTCGCATGACCGCACAGGGGGACCTCTGACTCAGGGGAAAAATACCTGATTTTATATTTGTCACCTGCCTTAATAAAAAATGCAGTTTCCGGCAGATTCATTTCAGCGGCAATATTTTGCATCCATTTTTTGGAAACCTCTTTTTGAAGAATACATACTCCTGCCGGATTTCCTTTAAACGGTTCGGCTGTAAAAGCATCAACCTGGTAAATAGTCTTTTTTGTAGTATTCATATTTAAAATATTATAGATTGATTTTATTTCAATCCTCCTTCTCCTCACACTATACCTGCATTACATTAAATAACCAACTTTGTCGCCCCTTTAGGGGAGATACCTCTTTAGCGGGAGAGGGGTATGTCATTCACCGGTAAATTTCGCTCTTTTCTCCTAAAGTAACAGTAATTTATCTATGAAAACTTTGAAAACTAAAATAGTTTTTGCATTTTTGCGGCGTTTAAATTTTTGTTAATGGATTACAGGCAGAGAATACTTGAGGAGGCAGCGATCATGTTCCGGACTTACGGGATAAGGGCAGTAACAATGGATATGCTTGCTAATCAGATGGGTATATCAAAAAGAACAATATATGAAGTTTTTAAAGACAAGGATGAACTTCTGAAGGGAGTCCTGAAATGGATGGTAAATAAACAGAGAAACCTGATAGACAAAATACTAAATGAATCTGAAAATATCATTGAAGCAATCTTTAAGATACTTGATATAATGACGGAACATTTCAGGAACATGAGTCCGGCGTTTCGCCTGGACATGAAGAGATTCCATAATAATATAGTTAAGAAACTTAAAGAAGCCGAAGAGCTCCCATACTATAAGAATAACAAGGATATAATAATACGCGGTATAAAGCAAGGGATCTTTCGTGAGAATATTGATATTGAGATAACCGATAAATGCATGCAGGAGGTAATCAGAATGACAAATGACAATGATGGTGTATCTCCGGATGAGTTCAACAATGAAAAGGTGATCAGAGATTTTTATATTAATTACCTCAGGGGTATATCAACACAAAAAGGTCTTGATCTTATAAACTTATATGATAAGAAGAGAATAACAGAAAATAAAGATCACAAGAATTAACAGAAAAAGGATAAAACCGTATTTTATGAAAAGAAAATATTTAATTACTTCATTGGTAGCTTTTGCTGTCTCCTGGGCTACAGTATCGGGACAGGAGGCAGGAAATGAAATGGTACTGTCGCTGGGGGAGGCACAGGAATATGCCATTCAGCACAACAAGATGGCAATTTCAGCCAGATTGGATGTGGAGGCATCCAAAATGGCGTTCTGGCAAACAGTTTCAGCAGGACTTCCGCAGGTTTCATCCAGCGCGGGCTTTACTGACAACCTTAAACAGATGGTCTTCCTGATTCCTGATTTTTTTGGTAATCCTGATGAGAAAATAGAAATTACCATGGGATCCCAGTATAACGCATCTGTTGCGTTGCAGGCCAGCATGCTGTTATTCAATGCTCCATACCTTGTGGGAATAGAGACTACGAAACTTGCCAGGAGGCTGGCAGAGACCAACGTCAACAGTACCGAACTCGATATTCGTGAGTCTGTTGCATCAGTCTACTACCTGATACTGGTATGTGAGGAATCACTGAGAATCCTTGACGATAACCTTGCCAACCTTCGGGAAACCCTGAAATCGACACAGGCAATGTTCAATGTCGGTATGGCTGAATCAACTGATGTTGATCAGATGGTCTCCAATGTCAATATGGTCGAGAATTCCAGGAGCTCTCTGGGAAGAACAATAGAGCTTAATTACAATATGTTGAGGTTTCAGCTTGGAGTGCCATCTGATACCAGGATCAGACTTACGGGGACCCTTGAAGATTTTACAAAGGAGATAAATGTGGAAGCGCTGTTGTCACAGGAATTCGACTATACCAATAATTTGAATTACAAGCTTGTGGAAGGGCAGGAACAGTTGTCTGCCCTGAGCCTTAAGGCACAGAAAGCCCAGGTTCTGCCAACCCTGGCAGGAGTTATTTCAACAACAAAAACAGGAATGGGGGATGAGGTGTCAAAAATAAACTGGTACAACAGTTCGCTTGTCGCACTGCAAATGTCAATTCCAATTATAGCAAGCGGTCAGCGGTATGCGGCAATAAAAAAGGCAAAGTTTAACCTTGAGAAAGCAAAAAACACAAAAGAAATGGTCTCGGATCAGCTTAAGATCCAGGAAAAACAGCTGCGCTATAACCTTGTTAATGCAAACCTTCAGTACAAGAGCCAGAAAGAAAATGTTGAAGTTTCACAGAGAGTTTATGCGAGCATGGAAAATAAATTCAGCCAGGGAATGGCATCCAGCCTTGAACTTACACAGGCGAACAGCCAGTATCTTCAAGCCGAAAACAATTATGTGTCAGCCCTGATGAATCTTCTGCAGACAAAACTAGCCCTTGATAAACTCTTAAATAATATGTAATAAATAATAGGAAATCTATAAAACATTAAATAATGAAATACTTAAGAACAATTCCGGTAATATTTTTCAGTATTATCCTGCTGGCAGGATGTTCATCAGCTACCGACAGATCTGCGGCTCAAAATGAGGTGACAGATGAAAAAGCTGCAGTTCCGGTTAAAGTCTTAACGCTGGCAAAAACCAAAATTGCGAGGACAATTAACTATACAGCTACCATTCTCCCTTACGAGGAGGTCAATATGGTTCCCTCATCTCCGGGAAGGATTGAAAGAATATATGTTGAAAACGGAGATGAAGTAAATAAGGGCGATAATCTCTTCCTGATGGACCGTACACAGCTTTACCAGCTTAAACTTCAGTTTGCCAGTCTGGAAAAAGACCTTAACAGGCTTGACACACTGCTTAGCACGGGAAGTGTAAAGCAGCAGACATATGATCAGACAAAAACTCAATATGATGTCCTGAAAACAAATGTAGACTTCATGGAGAAGAATACCCTTGTTAAAGCTCCCTTCACGGGTGTTGTAACAGGAAAATATTTTGAAGATGGAGAAATGTATTCCGGGGCGCCAACAACAATGTCGGGTAAAGCGGCAATTGTAACACTGATGCAGGTCGATCTTCTGAAGATCAATGTAGCCGTTTCTGAGCAGTATTATCCTCTGATCAAAAAAGGGATGAACGCAACAATTACGGCTGATGTATATGAAGATGAGATTTTCAATGGAAAGGTACTGCTTGTTGCGCCAACTATCAACTCGGCTACCCGTTCATTTATATCCGAGATCGAACTCCCAAACAAAAAAGGACTTCTTAAACCCGGTATGTTTGTAAGGGTTTCAATGGACCTCGGCGAGGTCGAAACCTTTGTCGTTCCGGCCAGTACGGTGCTTCTGCAGGAGGGCACCAATGTAAGGTATGTATTTGTTGAGGATCAGGGTGTTGCAAAACGTGTTGAGGTGCTGTTAGGAAAACGGTTCGATGACAAACTTGAGATTATTTCAGATAACCTGAGTGAGAATGGCAGGATTGTATCGGAAGGACAATCCAGGCTCCTTAATGATGATAAAATAGAAATAGTAGAATAAATCCAGACTAACAACAGATTAAAATGAGTATATACAGTACTTCCGTAAGGAGACCTGTAACGACAATTCTGATTTTTGCAGCATTGATCGTGATAGGTCTCTATTCACTGACCCAGCTTCCTGTGGATCTGTACCCCGAGGTGGAACTGCCATTCGTCGGAGTGGTAACAACCTATGCGGGGGCAAGCGCATCTGATATAGAATCAAATATAACGAGACCTATAGAAGATATGCTCAATTCTGTAAGTAATCTTAAGGAGATGACATCCACCTCAAGTGATGGGCTCTCTGTAATCTTTATGAATTTTGAATATGGTACTAATCTCGATGAAGCCTCCAATGATATACGAAGCAACCTTAGTTTCGTAGAGAATTATCTGCCGGAAGATAGTGAAAAGCCGACAATAATGAAATTCAATTCAAGTATGATGCCTATAATCTTCTATGCCATTACTGCAGAAGAGAGTTACAGGGGACTTGAAAAGATACTTGATGAGAAAATAGTAAATCCCCTCAACAGGATAGAGGGTGTCGGATCAGTGAGTCTTGCAGGTGTCCCCGGCCGTAAAGTGTACATTGATGTTGATCCGCGAAAGATGGAGGCATACAATCTTACAATAGAACAGATCGGCAGTATTTTACGGGCAGAGAACATGAACATGCCTGCAGGTTATATAGAAATGGGACAGAATGATTATCCACTGAGGATACAGGGTGAATTCCCCGAGAGTGATGTTATAAAAAATTTAGTTGTAAGCAGCTATAACGGCAATAATGTATACCTGAAAGATGTTGCCATGGTACGTGATACAATACGTGAAACAAAACTCGATACAAGGATAAATGGTCTCCAGGGGATGACCATGTATGTTCAGAAGCAATCAGGAGGCAATACCGTAAAAGTGACTAAGGAAATAGAGAAAACACTTGCTGAGCTAACAAAGGATCTACCGACCGATGTCAGGATAGAAAAGCTATTTGACAGTGCGACATTTATTAAGGACTCAATCAGCAACCTTACTGAAACGCTTCTTTATGCTGCAATTTTTGTGATTCTTGTGGTACTATTCTTCCTGGGGCGCTGGAGGGCTACTGTTATAATAATTGTCACAATTCCTATCTCCCTGGTAGTGGCTTTTATTTATCTTTTTGTCACTGGAGAGTCAATTAATATCATCTCGCTGACATCACTTTCAATTGCCATAGGTATGGTAGTGGATGATGCTATTGTTGTCCTGGAAAACATCACAAAACATGTCGAAAGGGGAAGCCATCCCAGGGAGGCGGCAATTTATGCTACAAATGAGGTATGGCTCGCAGTTATTGTTACAACATTGACAGTGGTTGCAGTCTTCTTCCCGCTTACATTTGTAAAGGGACTTACCGGAGTACTCTTTAAACAGCTTGGAATGCTGGTGTCGATAACTATTATAACATCGGTTTTCGCTGCAATAACTCTTACTCCCACAATGAGTGCCCTTTTACTTAAATGGCATCCTATCAGAAAGGATGCACCGTTCTGGACATATGATGGTAGTATCAGGAAAGCTCTTAACTGGTTTGACCGCTTTTATGAGAAGACCCTTCGCTGGGCTCTCCATCACAAAACAGTGGTATCACTGATTGCAATTGTGATTTTTGTGATGTCAATGAGCCTTTTTTTCGTGGTTGATACAGAGTTCTTTCCCGAAGCTGACCAGTCGAGAATTACTGCAACAATTGAGCTTCAGACAGGTACAAGAGTGGATGAGACTATAAAGACAACCGATAAAATAGATGAACTCATCAGGGAGAAATACCCGGAGGTCAATCTTGTATCTTCATCAACCGGTTCGGACGAACAGGCCGGATTCTCATCCTTATTCGGTGCAGGCGGAACTCATGTGATAACATATTCAATGAGGCTTGTCCCGATTGAAGAAAGGGAAAAGAATGTAATGACCATTGCTGAGGAAATGAGAGTTGAACTTGCTAAATTGCCTGAGATTATTGATTTTACAGTGAGTACCTCGGAAAGTATGTCAAGCTTCGGATCCAATACTGTTGATGTTGAAATATATGGTTATAATATCGCTGAAACAAATATTGTAGCTGAAGAGCTGGCAACTAAAATCAGAAAGATTGAGGGGGCAAAAGATGTGACTATTAGCCGCGACAAATCCAAACCCGAGCTTCAGATAATTCTCGACCGGAATAAAATGATATCAAGCGGATTGAATACGGCAATAGTATCATCGGCTGTTAAAAACAGGGTTGAAGGCATGACTGCCACCCGCCTGCGTCAATCAGGTGATGAGTATGATGTCGTGGTAAGGTTTAAAGAGAGTGCAAGAAGTACCCTTACCGACATTGAAAATATTGGGATTTCAAATCCAACAGGAAATGTCATCAGGCTTGGTGAGATTGCAGATATCAAGGAGTACTGGTCGCCGCCAAGTATTGAAAGGAAACGCAGGGAAAGGATTGTTAGTGTCTCTTTTACGCCATATAAGAGATCTTTGACAGAGCTTCAGGTAGAAGTTCAGAAAGCAATAGATGAAACACCTGTTCCTTCAGGTGTGATGGTACAGATATCGGGAGCGATAGAAGAACAGATGGAGTCCTTTATGGATATTGCATTCCTTATTGTGGTGAGCCTGATACTTGTATATCTCATTATGGCCTCGCAATTTGAATCCCTGAAAATGCCTTTCATAATAATGTTCTCTATTCCTTTTGCCTTTTCAGGTGTGGCGCTGGCTCTGTTCATCACCAATACTACTCTGAGTGTTATTTCCGGAATTGGTGCAGTGATGCTTATTGGTATTGTTGTTAAGAACGCCATCGTGCTCGTTGACTTCATTAATCTTATGAGGGAAAGAGGGAATGAACTTTATGAAGCTATATCAATTTCAGGTCGTTCAAGACTCAGACCTGTTATTATGACATCAGCTACAACTATACTGGGGATGCTGCCCCTTGCAATGAGCACCGGATCAGGATCGGAACTTTGGAGTCCCATGGGTGTTGCAGTTATTGGTGGTTTGATCTTCTCAACATTTGTTACTCTTATTATTGTACCTGTTGTTTATGCAATATTTGCAAAACATGGGGAGAGAAATAAAAACATTATTGCTTATTCCGGTTTTAATTTTATGAATAACGACGAAGACAATAAATAATACTTAATCACTCAAATCAGAAATTATGAAAGCTGTAATGATCATATACAACCAGGCTCACTCCGAAAGAGTTGAGTTTCTATTGGATAAGCTTGGAATAAAGGGCTATACGCTCTGGGAGAATGTCCAGGGAAGAGGAAGCCGCACCGGCGTACCTCACCTTGGGACACATACATGGCCTGAAATCAACAAGAGCCTGCTGATGATCGTTGAAGATGATCTCACTGATTCAATTCTTGATAAGATAAAGAAGATAGATGCCATTAGTGAGGAAGTAGGTATCAGGGCTTTTATGTGGGATATACTTAAAACAGTATAAGAGCAATTTGGTTATATCTGAAAGGCAATCCGTCAGGATTGCCTTTTTTAATTCATGAGATTTCTCACTTCATCCCGATAAACCGGGATCCCGGGCGTTTTGGCAGTTGTAGCTGAAAGCGAAGGTGGCAGGCAAG
>CAZHRV010000261.1:0-15657 GCA_964535035.1 uncultured Rikenellaceae bacterium | reverse complement strand
ATCTTCTGTGTGAACAAAAGTTATTTCTTTGGGAAGAATAGGATAGATATGAGAATAAGATTCATACACAATTTGCTCCATGCATTTCATTGCCTCATAGATCTTTCTGACTGTAGCCTTTAAAAATTCCAGATTACGGTCTTCTGCCGTTATTGTTTGTTCCCAATCCCACTGATCCACATACAGAGAGTGAAGATTATCGAGATCTTCACCACTGCGAATTGCATTCATGTCGGTATACAGTCCGTAATTGGCCGGAATACCGTAGGCTCCTAGTTTCATTCTTTTCCATTTGGCCAATGAATGAATAACTTCGGCTTTACGCTCTCCCATGCACTTGACAGGAAAAGATACAGCATGTTCCACACCGTTTAAGTCGTCATTAATACCGGTTCCAGCTAAAACAAACAGAGGAGCTGTAACTCGTCTGAGATTCAATTGTTTGGACAATTCCTCCTGAAAACGGTCTTTCAACATTTTAATGGCCTGCTCCATTATTTCCGGTACAAATTGAGGGTGGTATTCTTCTGGGATACAGAATGTCATGATTTACATTTATAAAGTGGAAAGAAGGATAATGTAATAATACATAGTTAAAACGAAGTAAATATAAAAATTTTATAATTAAAAACAATATTCTCGTAAATATTTGATTATAATGCATTTATTAATAGAATAAACCATCTTTGCTTAAAATGTTTCATCATATTAAATACTCTCCTTCCTCAGACTAGAAAAGCCAGTAGCTTTGACCATAGTTTGCCGGATAATATTGACTACTAACGCCGGAGTTAAATGCCTGTTATATTGTTATATTGTTATATATGTTAATTATAATCTGACAGGCCAAATGTGGTCAAGACGTCCGGCTTTTGCAGTCAAGGAAGTGCTAAAACACGGAACTGCAACGGGATGACATCTGAAATAATTATTGATGGACGGGAGACAGAATATTTTCTCAATGTGTTGATAGAAATATCCCTTTTTGTAATTATTTTTAAGGTTGATTTCCGAGGAAATGAACTACAGAACTTAATACGGTCAAATCTTAAATTTATTCAGTATGGAGAAAGAAAATCTTAACAAAAAAGGTTCAGGAGGCAAAACCTTCACAAGAAGGAGCTTCCTGAAAACGACAACTGCAGCTTCTGCCGCTTTTACAATTATCCCCGGAGTTGCAATGGGTAAAAAACTGGGATACCAGGCACCCAGTGATACCCTGAATGTTGCACTTGTTGGTGCTGGCAGCCAGGGATCAAGTGATATCGGCAGTATCTGCAAGCCGGAAGTTGCAGCCGCAGAACAGGGCATGTCCGGTATGGCTGCAAAACCCGGTACTGAAAAACTGGTAGCTGTCTGCGACGTTGACTGGGGTTATACACCTGTAACGGGCACTTTTGAAAAATACCCCGGCGTTAAGAGATATAAAGACTGGAGAGTCATGTACGACGAGATGGCCAAATCGATTGATGCTGTCGTTGTTGCAACTGCTGACCACAGTCATGCAAACCCTGCCGCTACTGCAATGACACTGGGAAAACATGTGTATGTTGAAAAACCCCTGACTCATACAATCTATGAGTCGCGCCTGCTTACCAGACTCGCCAAAAAGTATGGTGTTGCAACCCAGATGGGTAACCAGGGCTCTTCGGGCCCCGGTGTCCGCCAGGCATGTGCATGGGCATGGGCTGGCGAGATCGGTGAAGTCCGCAAAGTTGCAGTATGGTCAAGTCGTCCTATCTGGCCACAGGGTCTGGATACTCCAACAGATGTGCAAAAAGTTCCCAGGACTCTTGACTGGAATTTATGGATTGCCCATATGCCATTCCGTAGCTATAACTCAGCATACCACCCATGGAATTTCCGCGGATGGTGGGATTTCGGCACAGGCGCTTTCGGTGACATGGCATGTCATAATATGCACCCGGTGTTCAAAGTCCTGAAGCTTGGATATCCCATAAAGGTTCAGGGTCAGTCAACCACACTGAAGAAAGATGCATGTCCTCATGCCCAGATAGTCAAAATGACTTTCTCTGCCCGTCCGAACCTTCTTTTTATGGCAATGCCTGAGGTAGAAGTAACATGGTATGACGGCGGCTTCCGCCCGATGATCCCTGATATGCTGCCTGAAGGAAGAACATGGCAGGGTGAAGGTTGCGCTCTGTATGGTTCAAAGGATACTTTAATTCTGGGAAGCCACGGCTCTGATCCGTACCTTCTCTCAGGCAGGAAACCAAATTCACCTGAAGTATTAAGGATTATCCCTGACAACAATCATTATCTTGACTGGGTTGCAGCATGTAAGGAACCTGACCTACGTGACAAGACCGCATCTCACTTCGGAGAAGCAGGTCCATTCAACGAAATGGTGCTTATGGGTGTTCTTGCAGTCCGTCTCCAGAAACTCAACAGGATACTTGAATGGGATGGTGAGAGTATGCAGTTCACAAATATTTCAGATATTGAAAAGGTATCAACCTGGTCAGAGATGTTCGATATCGGTAAAATGATGGCCCAGGCTGCTGCAGCTGCAAAAGCTGCAGGAGGAGCATCCGGTCGCGGCCAGACACAAGCCGCTCCCGGTGGATTCGGTCCGCGGGAAGATCCGAGTTCCAGAAATGCAAAAGAATTCCTGACAACCCTTGTCAGGCATGAATACCTGAACGGTTTCAAGCTGCCTGATATGCCGGCATAGTGATAAGGATCTTTAATAATTCAACGGGGGCATACAGGAAAAACTGAGATGCCTCCTTTACTCTTCAGATAATCTTTAGAAAACTGACTGGGGTGTATTCCAAATTCATGATAAAAACACTTGCTGAAATATTTAGCATCGGAAAAACCTGATTTCCATGAAATCTCGTTTATATTCAAGGTATCATTTGATAATATTAGTTTTGCTGCAAAATTCAATTTGGCTTTTTTTATAAAATCAACCGGTCGGAGTTTTGTTATTTCAATTATCTTACGGTAAAGAGAAGATCGTGACATATTCATGTTTTTAGATAGATTCTCCAGTGTATAATTTTCATTTAAAAGGTTTTCATAGATATGATTGAGACAATCTTTTATAAAATCCCCTTCAGCCATATCTTTTGTTTGAAGCAATTCTCTGAAATAAGGTGAAGGGCAAAAGAATTGTTGCATCTTTTCCCTGCTTTCGATCAGGCTTTTAATATTTGATAACAGAAGGTATTCATTAAACGGTTTTGTAATGTAAGCATCAGCTCCAATCTCGAAACCTTTTATCATATTCTCTTCCGAGTCTATGGCAGTTAACAGAATAACCGGCATATGACATGTTAATGGATTTTCTTTGATCTCAATGCACATCTTCATCCCATCCATTACCGGCATCAAGATATCACTTAATATAAGATCTGGTAACTTCCTGATGGCAATAGCAAGCGCTTCTTTGCCATTATTTGCTGAAATGATATTATAATATTTGCTAAGAATATCGGTCATCACCTGTAATAAATCCAAATTATCCTCCACAACAAGTATTGTTTTGCTTTTGTTAGTCCGGCCGGAAAAATCAATACTTAGGTCCATTTCTTGATTGGTCTTATTATTAATTTTAGAATCAGGTTTGTTATGAAACTGTGGTATAGAGATAGTAAAACTTGTTCCTTTGTTCTCAATACTTTCCACAGCAATCTGGCCTCCATGCAATTGAATTAGTTCTTTACTCAATGCCAAACCAATTCCAATACTTTCATTTTCGGAGGCATAATTTTGGTTGTTGATTTTATAAAATCGATTAAATATGAAAGGTAATTCATTTTTTGGAATGCCTTTTCCGCAGTCTTGTATCTTAATCACAATCTTTGAATTTTCAGATTTCAGAGAAACCGTAACAACACCTGATCTGTTACTGAACTTTATCGCATTTGAGAGAAGATTATACATGACTTTTTCAATCACACCTATATCAAATTCGGCATATATTTCGTTCTCGATTTCCGAAATAAGTTTAATATCTTTCTTGTCTGCCTGCTCATTAAAAGTTTCAATGATATTAGTTATGAACTGTGCTATGTTACCACTGAAAAAAGTCACATGATATTTATTATTTTCTATACTTCGGAACTTTAGAATTCCGTCAGTGAGACGAGCTAACCGTTCTGTACTCCTTTGCAAAACCAGAATTTTATTTCTGACAGATTCATCATGAACCAGATTAAGGATATCCTGGATAGGATTTATAATCAGAGTGACAACAGTTCTAAGCTCATGTGATAAATCTGTAAAAAGTCGTAGTTTATTCTCTCTGGCCTCTTCTGCAACTATAAGCAGGTCGAGAGAATCGTCACGCTGTTTTGTAATAATTTGATTTTGTTTGATTATTGTTTTATTCTTCTCGTCAAGGATTTTATTCATCTTATTCTTATGTTTCCACGACATAAGTATAATACTTACAGTGAGGATCAACAGGATTATTGTAGAATAAGTCAGAAGCAATAATATCCTTCTTTTTTGAAGTATCTGAGACATTATATTTAATTGGTCACTTTGTTTATCGATTTTGTCTTGCTGAACATTTAACTCCTGGCCTTGAAGCCATAAAGTACGGGCATTTGTATTATCAATTCTGTAAGTACTCAGATCAATGTTTTTCTCATAAGGTTTTCCAGTGAGTATCTGAATCGCAAGTTGGATCGCTTTATCACCTCCTGAAGGATAAAAAACAGTACCATCAATAAATGCGTTAATCACCATACTAACACCGCCGGTAGGAGTATTCATCCCATCAACACCTATAATATATGGTTTGAGATTATATTTTCTGGCAGATTTTGAGGCTGCATTTGCCATGAAATCATTATGAGCAAATATGAGGTTAAAATCATCGAATACCCTGAATAAACTATCTGTCAATTTCAAGGTTTTACTCTCCAGCCAGGCACCCTCAATGACTTTTACTGTACTGATATCTGGTAATTTGTCAACTATTTCATGGAATCCTGCAGACCTTTCTTTGGCTGGAGTAGAACCTTTTAGTCCCGAAATTTCCAATACTTTCCCTTTCCCCTTTAATAATTCCTCTGCAAAATAACCTGCTTCTTTCCCGATAGCAAGATTATCAGCCCCAATAAATGCTGTATATTTTGTAGAATTTATTTTCCTGTCAACAACTATCACAGGCGTTCCTCCACTAAAAACTCTTTCCACAGTCGGTGTAAGAGGTTCAGCTTCATTAGGACTTATAATTAACAGATCAATTCCTTTTGAAACCAACTCGTTAATATCTGCAATCTGTTTATCATTGTTATCTCCAGCGTCCTTTACTATCAATTCAATGTTTAAGTCACGATAAAAAGTAATTTCCCTCTTCATGTCCTCAACCATAGTTTTACGCCATTCATCAATCATTGTGCATTGAGAAAAACCAATGACCATCTCTTTCCCTGGATTCCGATCCATGTCCTTAACGCATCCGGTCAACAGGATAAGTATAATTAATAAGTACCTTCTCATGTGTAAATAATATTAATTTTAAAGGTCACATAACCTGTCCCGCTAAAGCGGGAGAATCCACATACTGAAAGATAATTTTTATTTATTACTTTATACAAAAGTATTTTAAATCTTAATATATAAAGCTTAAATCACCTGAATCTTATTCTGTCAATATTTCCTTTATTCAGGAATTATATTTTTGCCAATATTTCTATTTGTTATAAACTCTGTGTCTTTCAGCTTTCTGCTTTTAAATGGATTTTAGTAATATTCTTCTCCTTCAAATGTTGCTTAAATGAATTGACCAGTTTTTCATACTATATTGAATAGTTATTATCAGACAGTTTGTTATACTACCATAGCTGGCACATTTACTATGCCATTATGAACATATTTTAACTGTTTATACTAATATTCAACTAGTATTTTTAATCTATATTTGATGATGGTATCTGCTGATTTTAATAACGAAAAACTACGAAAACAAAGAAAATAATACTCTGTGTAGGTGAAATTCTCTGGGATTTGCTGCCGGAAGGTGCTAAAGCGGGAGGTGCTCCGATGAATGTTGCTCTCCACCTGAATAAGTTCGGGATGGAAGTAAGATTCGCAGGCAGAATTGGAGATGATCATCTGGGGAATGATCTTAAAAACTACCTTGAACAACAAGGATTGGAAACCGGATTATTACAGGTTGACGATAAGTTTCCCACCAGTACGGTAGAAGTACATCTGGGAAATGACGGTAATGATGTGAGATTTGAAATTGTGGACAATGTTGCCTGGGACAGAATCGTACTATCAGAAGAATTACAAAATGCTGCAAACAAAGCTGATGTTATCATATTTGGTACATTGGCTTCGAGACACTCTGTTACAAGAAGAACGATTTTAAGTATTCTGAAAAGTGATAATTGCCTGAAGCTTATCGACGTAAATCTCAGGGCACCTTATTATAATAAAGAGGTTGTAGAAAAACTTCTCGAAAGTGCCTCTATAGCAAAATTGAATAATGATGAGATTAAAGTTATAGCCGGATGGTATGGTAAGGATTATAGTGAGAAAGATCTGGCACAATGGTTATCAGAACAATATCATTGTGAAATAATTTGTGTTACGCGTGGAGCTGCCGGAGCGTTCATTTATAGTCACGGACAGTTTATTGAACATCCCGGATTTAAGGTTGATGTACAAGACACTGTCGGATCCGGAGATGCTTTTCTGGCAGGTTTCCTTGCCAAATATCTATCTGAAGAATCACTGGATATATCATTGGAATATGCATGTGCTACGGGTGCACTTGTTGCAACAATGACAGGGGCGACACCAACATACAAGCAAAGTGAAATTCTGAAAATAATTAAATCACACAAGTTGGAATATTTATGAATAACACCATTGCAGAATTACATACCAGATAGCTTTAGTAAATAATACTATCAAAATACAATATTGGTTTAATATGTTGTTTTACAGAAATATACATGAATAAGAAGTACTTATACTGGATAGTTTTTGTTGCTATTAACGGGGGTTTACTTTTTGGTCTGAATATGGCCGGGATTTCAGGAGCTGTGGATATGATAAAAAGTAAATTCAGTTTAAGTGATAGTGGGTTAGGAACTGTTGCAGCTCTTTTAACTATTGGTTGCCTTATTGGTGCTCTTATTACCGGAAGTTTCACTGAAAAATTCGGCAGGAAGAAAATAATGATCACAACTGCAGTATTATATATAATATCTGCTCTTGGTTGTGCATTAGCAAATTCAGCTGTTTTATTGATTACTTTCCGTTTGCTTTCCGGACTGGTAGTTGGAATAACATCGGTAGTCGGGCCTATGTACATTTCTGAAATATCACCGGCTTATAATCGGGGGAGACTTGTTTCAATGAATCAATTTGCCATAACATTCGGTATCTTACTTGCTTATGTGATAGATTATATATTGTTCGGATTGGGTGAAAACAGCTGGCGCTATATGCTTGCAGTTCCATCAGCATTCGGTGTAATTTATCTGATATTCCTTATAACCTCTTTACCTGAAAGCCCCAGATGGCTTCTGTCTAAGAACAGGAAAGATGAGGCGATAAATGTAATGCGGAAAATCGGTGGTCAGGATTTAATAGATAGCGAATTGCCTGAAATGGAGAAAATAATATTAGTTGAAAGAAGTGAAAGTAAAATAAGTTTAAAAGATATTTTCCAAAATAAAACCGGGAAAATTGTATTGATTGGAACATTATTAGCTGCTTTTCAGCAAATTACCGGGATAAATGCTGTCATTATATTTGCTCCAAACATATTTCAGGCGGCAGGTTCAGCCACTGATAATTCATTATTCCAGTCTATTGTTGTGGGATTAGTGAATTTTCTTATGACGATAGTGGCTCTCTGGCTTGTAGATAAAAAAGGCCGGAAAGTCTTATTGATTTGGGGCGCACTTGGGATGAGCATTTCTTTAGCTTATCTGTTTTTTGAGTTTTCAAAACCGGTGCAAAACGGAATAGCTGTCCTGGTTGCCTTACTGGTTTATATAGGTTTTTTTGCTGCTTCCTTTGCACCTATCATGTGGGTGGTTATTTCGGAAATTTACCCGAACAGGATAAGGGGAGTGGCAATGTCGTTTTCCACAGCCGTTAGCTGGTTGTGTACTTTCATTACAGTCTATTTGGCCCCTGTAATTCAGGGTAGCTTGGGATTGCACTATTTATTTGGGATGTTTGGAGTACTAAGTATTATGGCATTCCTTTTTGTATTGATCTGGATACCCGAAACAAAAGGCAAACCTTTGGAACAAATTGAAAAAGAACTTGGTTTGCTAAAAAAGCGTCAGACATGATTATGATAGACTTGGTTAATACTGAAGATCATTCGGTTGGGTTGGTTAGTTAGGTTAAGGTAGGGAGGAGATAATGAGTCTTACTCATATATTTTCTCCCTTTTTTTTAAATCAATGCTTTGTAACAAGTTCAGAATATATAATCACAAAGTTTAACAAGAAAATGAAAACAGACAGACGTAAATTCATTCAGACTGTGGGAGCCGGAGCTGCCGGCATGACCCTGGGAACTGCTGCAATTTCAGTTTCTTCTTGTGCTTCCGGTGCAAGCAGGAAAAACGAAGAAGACGGGCAGGTAATCTTTATTGGCGATAATATTGCCCTTGCCGAAACGACTAACGGGAAGGTCAGAGGATTTATCCATAAGGACATCTATAATTTCCTCGGAATTCCGTATGGAGCAAATACTACAGGTAAAAACAGATTCATGCCGCCACAGAAACCTGAACCATGGACAGATATTTATCCGGCAGTATACTGGCCTAACGCTGCGCCACAGCTGCTGGAAAACTTCTATGCAAACAGATATCTTGCCTTTACTGATTACTGGCATTATGATGATGTTAGCGAGAACTGTCTTGGAATAAACGTGTGGACACCGGGCTACAATGATAATAAAAAACGTCCGGTTATGTTATGGATACATGGAGGGGGTTTTACTAGCGGTAATTCTATTGAGCATCCTGAATATCATGGTGAGAATCTGAGTCGTTTTGGAGACATTGTATTTTGTTCTCTGAACCACAGACTTGGTCCTCTCGGATTTTCAGATTTTGCCGGTATAGGCGGAGAGAAATATGCGGCATCGGGAAATGTTGGTATGCTGGATATAGTGGCAGCTTTGGAATGGATAAGGGATAATATTTCGAATTTCGGAGGAGATCCCGGAAATGTAACGATAATGGGACAGTCAGGCGGGGGAGCAAAAGTGTGTACACTTACTGCCATGCCATCTGCAAAAGGATTATTTGGTAAAGTAGTTGCTTTGAGTGGAACCGGACTAAGAGTCGGTGAGAAGGAGAATTCAGAGAAGCTTGCATCATATATCTTGAAAGAAGCCGGCCTGACTCCTTCACAGATCGATAACCTTCAGGAGATGCCATGGAGGGATTATTATGCATTAACAAACGGGGCAAGCAGGAAAATGAGAGAGGAATCCGGGTTTACAGGTATGATGGGTGGATTTAGTCCGGTAGCCGACGGGACCTATGTGTCTCAACATCCTTTTTCACCGGAAGCTTCACCTCTGTCAAAAGATATTGCGATGATAGTATGCAGTACTTTTTATGAAAGATCACCCAGTTCATTTGATTCATCACTTGAAGATATTACTATGGATGAAGCAAAAGAGATGGTAAAAACAACCCGGGGATTTAGCAGGATACCGTTTGGTGATAATGCGTCAGCAATAATTGATGCATATGCTAAGAGTTTCCCTGACAGAAAACCGATAGAGATCCTGGCGATGGTAATAAGTAACAGGAAATCACAGATTGATTTATGTGATGTAAAATACAACCAGAATGGTGCTCCTGTTTACCTTGCATGGTTTGGCTGGAATCCGCCTGTATTTGATGGTAGATTAAGAGCCTTTCATACAATGGATATTTCATTCTGGTATTATAATACAGATGTTCAGATTTCACATACAGGAGGTGGAGCAAGACCTCGTAATCTGTCAGCAAAAATGGCATCTTCGCTGGTACAGTTTATGAAGACCGGTAGCCCGGATGGGGGAGGATTGCCGAACTGGCCGAAATATACAGCCGAGAACGGCGAAACAATGATACTTGATGATGTTTGTGAGGTGCAGAATGATCCGGACAGGGAAGCAAGGAAAACATTACCGGCTTAGATTCCTGTATCCACAAGGTCTGCTGTAATCAATGACCGTGGTAATATTGAATAAAAAGAAGTTATTGGATTTAAAGTACAACTAACTAATTAAAAGTATGATAAACAATAAAGATTCTTTGTTCCAAAAAGTATTTACTGTATTTTACATATCGTTGTTTTCATTGTCTGTTATGGCGCAGGTTACAAAACCAGCCTCAGAAGCACCGGCTCCTGCCCGCCGGGTAACTATATCAAGGCCGGTGGCTCCGAAATCGCCTGAAATATTACCCGACAACAGGGTTATCTTCAGGCTGTATGCGCCGAAGGCAACAGATGTTTCTGTTACAGGAGGATGGATGACAGGTACAGGAGCAAGTGAAGACATGGTTAAGGGTGATACGGGTTTGTGGACACTCACAGTTGGCCCCTTAAAGCCGGAGTATTACGGATACAAGTTTATTATTGACGGTGTTACAGTACTTGACCCGAATAATCTGCAGATCAGGAGGGATTGGCTGGGGCATGAAAGCGTATTACTTGTTCCGGGAAAAGAGACTGAGCTGTATTTTGCACATGATGTTCCCGGAGGAACATTGTCGAAGGTATGGTATGATTCCCCAGTCATCGGGCTAAGAAGGAGGATGTTTATATATACTCCTCCAGGGTATGAGAAAGGTACAGAAAAATACCCTGTATTGTATTTGCTTCATGGGGGATTTAATGACGAAGAGACATGGAGCTCCATGGGAAGGATAAATGTAATAATGGACAATCTGATAGCCCTGGGGAAAGCTAAACCCATGATAGTTGTTATGCCCAATGGTAATGCCGATGAGGCAGCAGTACCATACGAGTCATATCCTTTTACGCTACCTTCCGGCAACGATGGTACCCCGTCTGCATTTAATATGATGAACGGGAAATTCGAAACAAGTATTGTTAAGGATATTATTCCATTTATAGAAGCAAATTATCGTGTGCCGGCTAACAGCAAAAACAGGGCTATTATTGGCTATTCTATGGGTGGCGGCCAGACATTCAGAATAGTTCTGGATAATCCGGATGTATTTGGTTATATCGGTGTATTTGGTCCCGCAATATTTCCGCAACCTCCTGAAACAGATTTGAAGATGGAGGCGCTAAAGGTAGCAGATCCAATACTTTACTGGGTCGGTTGCGGTATTGACGACAATCTATGTTATGAAGGTACAACAAAAATATTGCTGCCACTGCTGAAGAAGAATAATATTAACTATTTATACAATGAAACTTCAGGGGGACATAGCTGGCCTAACTGGCGAATATACCTTACAGAATGTGTTCCGGTTCTTTTCAGATGATATGTTTAATAATCAAAAACGGACAAGTGCTTTATTAGCCATCTTATTATTAACATGGGTAAGCATTTATAGCCAGGATGTTATAAATAAATCAGAAGAAAAATACTATCCGGAATTTCACTTTTTCCCATCTATAGATCCAACCGGATTATCTTATTTCGGCGGTATATATTTTCTTAACTGGGGAACAGCTGTCAGTAAAGATCTTGTACATTGGAAAATGACGGAATACGGTACCGAAAGAAATAAGATGATTGTGGGCATTTTCGGGGGTAACGGCAATTTCAACGTATTTGGGCCCAATTCTCCTTTTCAATCACAGGTGGTCTCAATTGAATCCGGTTCGATGGTTGTGGACTGGAATAATACAACCGGATTGTCACAAAGTGATCAGCCCCCTTTGATAGCATTCCAGAGCAGAAGTATTGCATATAGCATGGATACGGCACAAACCTGGATCAAATCCGAATTTACTCCGAAAATAGAAAATAGTGCAGGCACAGGTGATCCCAAGGTATTCTGGTATGCTCCGGATAAAAAATGGATTCTGTTAATGGGAGGAACAAATATCCAGAAGATCAAATTCTTTGGGTCACAGGATATGAAAAACTGGGAATATTTAAGTGAATTTGGCCCCTGGGGTGCTGTTAATAAAGCGTGGAATTGTGTTGACTTCTTCCCGTTGGCAGTAGATGGTAATCCTTCAAATTCAAAATGGGTACTTGTAATCAGTGTTCAGACATGTAACGGACAATATTTTATCGGTGACTTTGATGGTAAAAGATTTACACTTGATCAGCAGTTTATAAATGAGCTGTCATATGACAAGTATGAACCGTCAGGAACGATGTTATTCGATTTTGAGAGGGGTATCGATGATTGGAAGATGGAAGGTGATGCATTTATTGAATGTCCGTCGGATGCAGGAGGCATTCAAGGTAGTGAAGGTAAAAGGATCATCAATAGTGCTCATAACAGAAGTTCCGCAAGAGGGAAAATTGTATCTCCCGGGTTTACCATAACTAATAATTGCATTAACTTTCTTATTGGCGGTGGTAATTATCCAAATGATGAATGTATCAATTTACTGATAGACGGTAAAGTAGTAAGGACACAGACGGGAGCCGACAACTCCAATCTAAGCTGGAATGGATGGAATGTATCTGAATTCAGAGGAAAGAATGCACGGATTGAGATTGTTGACAACATAACCGAGGGTAAGAATATTTTTGACAGAGGATTCATTTACTGTGATGCGATAATGTTATGTAATAAACTGCCTGTAAAAGGTAATTATAATCCGGAATGGGAAAGGGCCTTCTGGGTTGATTGGGGCTCTGATTTTTATGCTGCAAGGTCATGGAGTAATTATTCGCCGGACGAGAAAAGAGATATCTGGGTCGGATGGATGGGTAATCATATGTATAGAAATGAACCTGTATTCGGAAGTATTTCAGTTCCCAGGAGTCTTGAATTGAATACTTTTCCCGAAGGTATTCGTCTTATCCAGAACCCAGTCAGGGAACTTGAATCTTTGAGGACAACATATAAGGTGACTAAGGAATACACATTTGAAGGAATATGGCAACCTAAGAAGTTCAAACCCGGGAAGAATGTTTATGAGCTTATTGTGGAATTTGAAAATATCTCTGCAGAAGAATTCGGGTTGAACTTATGTGTTGGAGATGATGAGAAGACTATAGTAGGGTACAATGTATCCGAAGAGAAATTATATGTAGACAGGCGAAGAAGCGGGTATGATGAATTCAGTAGAGTATTCCCCAGTGTCAGTTCAGGTCCGATGAAAAAAAGGACAGATATAACGAAACTACATATATTCATAGATAAATGTTCTGTTGAGGTATTCGGGAATAACGGAGAGACAACAATATCAAGTAAGATATATCCTGATCCGGGAAGTCTGGGGATAGAAGTATTTTCGAATCATGGTAAGGTAAAGGTTAAATCACTGGAGCTTTGGGAACTGGATTCAATAGATTTATACTAGAGAAAAATAAACAGAGTACAGAAAAAAGTAATAGAAAAGCAGGTATTATATGAAGACAAACAGACGCAGATTTATTCAGACAGTGGGAGCCGGTACCGCTGGAATGGCTCTTGGTACCTCAGCCCTGACAGCAACATCCTGTTCATTTGTTTCAGGAGGTATGAAGGAGGAAGATGACGGGCAGGTAATTTTTATTGGTGATAATATTGCTGTGGCAGAAACTACTTTCGGAAAAGTAAGAGGATTCATCCATAAGGATATCTATAATTTTCTTGGAATACCCTATGGGGCAAATACTACAGGAAAAAACAGGTTCATGCCGGCCCAAAAACCGGAACCATGGACAGACATTTATCCGGCAGTATACTGGCCTAATGCTGCACCTCAGCTGCTGGAAAACTTCTATGCTAACAGATATCTTGCCTTTACCGACTACTGGCATTATGATGATGTGAGTGAGAATTGTCTGGGAATAAACGTATGGACGCCTGGTTACAAGGACAACAAAAAGCGCCCGGTTTTATTGTGGATTCATGGAGGAGGTTTTACAAGCGGTAATTCAATTGAGCATCCTGAGTATCATGGTGAGAACCTGAGTCGTTTCGGAGACATTGTATTTTGTTCTCTTAATCACAGGCTAGGTCCGCTGGGTTTCACGAATCTGGCAGGAGTTGGTAGTGAGAAATATGCTGCATCGGGAAATGTTGGCATACTGGATATAGTGGCAGCCCTGGAATGGATAAGCGATAATATTTTGAATTTCGGAGGAGATCCCGGCAATGTAACGATCATGGGACAATCCGGTGGAGGAGCAAAGGTATGTACGCTTACATCAATGCCTTCTGCAAAAGGGCTTTTTCATAAAGCTGTCCTTTTAAGCGGAACCTTACTTAGTGTTGCAGAAAAGGATTACAGTGAAAAACTTGGATCCTACGTCTTAAAAGAAGCTGGATTATCCTCTTTACAAATTGATAAACTTCAGGATATCCCATGGAGGGATTATTATGCCCTTGCTGTCAGGGCAGGCAATAAGCTCAGGAATGAAACAGGAAACCAGGGATTCAAAGGAGTGAAGAGCATGTTAATGGGATTCAGTCCGGTTGTTGATGGTTATTATATACCTCGCCAGACATATACTCCGGATGCCAATTCTTTAACAGCAGACATTCCGATGATAATTTGCAGTACTTTTTATGAAACATCACCAAGCTCATTTGATTCATCTCTTGAAGATATCTCTTTAGATAAAGCAAAGGAAATGGCACAAATGGGATTTGCTATGGGTGAGCCTTTAAATGATCCCTCTGCGACTATTGATGCATATGCAAAATGTTTCCCGGACAGAAAACCGGTTGAGATCTTATCATTGGCAATTAACAACAGAAAAAGGGAGATAGACCTGGCTAATAGAAAGGTCGCTTTGAATAAGGCTCCTGTGTACCTTTCATGGTTCGGCTGGAACCCACCGCTATTTGACGGTCGCTTAAGAGCTTTCCATACTATGGATATCGGATTCTGGTTTTATAATACCGATGTTCAGATTTCTCATACAGGTGGCGGAGCAAGACCGAGGAATCTGGCCATAAAAATGGCAGGTTCACTGGTACAGTTTATGAAGACAGCAAATCCAAACGGAGGAGAATTGCCGTACTGGCCGAAATATACAGCTGAAAATGGGGAAACAATGATCCTGGACGATGTGAGCGAAGTGAAGAATGATCCGGACAGAGAAGCCAGAAAAACAATATAAGTATCATAAAAATCATATTAATGTTAACTTAAAAAAATTAAAATTATGAAAGCAGTATTATTTTCAATTTTCATGTTTCTTTTTTCATTTTTAACCATTGCACAGCCACCTCCAACAAGAAGTTCAATGGAAATATTGGAAGATAACAGAGTGCATTTCAGCTTATATGCCCCTGAAGCACATGATATAGAGATCACCGGGGAGTGGATGCCCGGGTATGGATCTATTTCTTTTGAAAATGGAGTAATGAAAAGAGGACCGATTGTCAGCGAACAACTTGTGAAGGATGACTCAGGTTTATGGAATGTCACTCTTGGACCGATAGCACCCAATTCATATGGTTATAGTTATATCATTGATGGAGTTATGGTAACTGATCCAAGCAATGTAATAGTAAAAAGGGATGGGGCTACTCTTTTG
>CAZHRV010000260.1:0-2270 GCA_964535035.1 uncultured Rikenellaceae bacterium | reverse complement strand
GAACAAAAACTGGTCGGGGACCGATTTCGGAGCTATCTTTTCAACAATGGGACTGGCTTCACTCTTCATGCCGGCCATTGCCGGGATCATTGCCGACAAATGGGTCAACGCCGAGAGGCTGTATGGCATCTTTCACATTGCAGGTGCCTTCCTGCTTACACTAATTCCGGCCATTAATAATCCTGACACCTTTTTCTGGATTCTCCTGTTTACGATGATGTTCTACATGCCCACCCTGGCCCTGTCTATCACGGTGGCATACAGCTCTATGAAAAACAGCGGCATGGACATCATAAAGGATTACCCGCCAGTGAGGGTCTGGGGGACGATTGGCTTCATAGTGGCGCTGTGGGTTGTAAGTCTGCTGGGCTTTGAAACCTCACCCATGCAGTTCTATATTGCGGCTGCCTCCTCTCTCCTACTTGGTCTCTATGCCTTTACGCTCCCAAAGTGTATTCCACAGGGAAGGGGACACAAGAAGAAGCTGGCAGAAGAGCTGGGTCTCAATGCCTTCAGGCTCTTCAAAGGTACTAAGATGGCTATCTTCTTCATCTTCGCCATGCTGCTTGGCGGTGCTCTGCAGCTGACCAACGCCTACGGCGACACCTTTCTGCACGATTTCGCCGACATAACGGAGTACAAAGACCTTATCGCTGTTAAGTATCCCGCAATAATAATGTCAGTCTCACAGATCTCCGAAACCCTCTTTATTCTTACCATTCCCTTTTTCCTGAAAAAGTTCGGGATAAAGAAGGTGATGCTGATGAGCATGGTGGCGTGGATTCTCCGTTTCGGCCTGTTCGGATTCGGGAACCCGGCTGAAGGGCTTTGGATGATCATCCTCTCATGCATTATTTACGGTATGGCCTTTGATTTCTTCAACATCTCCGGTTCACTCTTCGTTGAGAACCAGTGTACTCCCGACATTCGTGCCAGCGGCCAAGGTCTGTTCATGATGATGACTAACGGCTTCGGTGCTTTCTTAGGCAGCAGGATAAGCGGGATCGTGATTGACAAATACTTTACCCTGGGAAGCGGGGCATTCGACTGGAAGGGTATCTGGTTCGCCTTTACGGGTTATGCCCTGGTGGTGGCAATCCTCTTCGCCATACTCTTCAGGCATAAGCATGTTCAGGGGTAAAGAGCTATCTGTCCCTTCTCCGGAAGTGCCCTGTAGATAATCTTTGCATCGGACCGTGGAATTCTGAGCTTAATATATGGCTGATACTCAGGTATTCTGAAGGTGATAACTCTCAAGAATGTTTTCGCGGCATAACGCATCCTATGATAGATATCGAATAACGAACGATATAAACTGTCACCGGGTTTTAATTTATCCTCCTGGTAAATATAAAGCCTTATTCCATTATCCATTTCCATTATGTAGTTCACCGGCTCATAATCAGCAGTATCAGGTATAATATCAGGTACATATTCGGATGTATCCTTTGGCGCCATCTTGATCATAAGAGGTTCCTTTTCGATGGATGAAAAATTCTTACTTATGGTAAAAGGATTTGAAAGCATTGACAAAATAACATAATTGCCGCCTCCGCTGAAAATAGTGCTGATATTAATTCTCCTGATTTGTGCCCTGTGGACAGTCACCCCGCAGATCTCCAGATTTAAAGTACTGTCAGGAAGACTGATACTCAGATAGATGGAGTCGGTTGCAGCTATAGTCACCCTTGACTGGAGGAATGATTTATTGCGTAAACAATCAAGATATGTTGAATCTGAAAATATTCTCTCATCAACAGGATTATTCTCATCCTGCCTGTAACCATATTCACTTTTCAGTGCCTTCATCTTTTTTGCAGGAGCAAGCATTGCCATTACTGCATAATAAATAAGAAAGAATATGACAATAACTATCCATGCAATAATTTTGGCTCTCCTGTCAGATGATGTATATATTCTTCCTGTTTCCATGGCAGTTTAATTTCTCCGGATCAGAAAATATAAACTTTGGAACCTATGTTCAGCGTATTAAAGATAGCTTCCAGGTCATTATCATTCAGGCGTACGCATCCATGAGTGACCGGCATACCGAGAAACCTCTTGTAGATTGTCCCGTGGATCAGGTACCCGTCACCAAGGGAAAGTGCATAGTCGCCAAGTACCCCGTATTCCCACCTGGAATAATGGTCCTGAGGAGGTATAGGCAATCCCTCTTCAATAAAAGACCAGTCAGGTCTGCGCCAGGGAGGATTCTCTGTTTTACCGTGTATCCAGAATTTACCCTTTGGTGTCTTAAACACCCAGCTTCT
>CAZHRV010000259.1:0-2655 GCA_964535035.1 uncultured Rikenellaceae bacterium | reverse complement strand
CTGTGTCTGGTAAATGGCATTATTACCAATTCGTACCGGTTTATTCTTTAAATAACCTTCGAGAAGAAGCACCTTTTCATCGGGGACCCGGTCTCCTGTTATAGTATATAACGGTTTGATCTGTTGTTTCTCATTGAGAATGACATTCTGTATAAAATCAAAATATTTCTCAAGCTCCTCAAAGTGGCCAATATTGTTAAAAGCATTCAGCGTATAACATGTATCTCTCATCCAGCAGTAACGATAGTCCCAGTTCCGGTGTGCCTGGTCAATTTCGGGCAGGCTTGTTGATCCGGAAGCTATTACTGCACCAGTGTCTTCATATTGATGAAGCTTTAATACCAGTGCTGATCGTATAACCTCATCCTGGTAAATATATGGTATGGAAGTTGATTTTACCCAGTTTATCCAATAGGTTTGTGTTTTCTTAAGGAATAATTCCGCTGTTTCTGCCAGGGGTGCTTCAAGAGGAACCCCATAACTGAAGACCAAATAACGTGTTTCATTTAGCAGGAATGCTTTTTCATTAAGGATATAATTAAGAGGAATGTCGGTTGTGAGCCGTATCTGGCTGCTTAAATTCAGATATCGGATATGGTTGCTGCCTGCAGAAATTTCCGGTGTAAGTTTCCCGTAATTATCAACAGGATGACATTTTACAATGATAAGCGGATCACCCTCAAGAAGCTCAATTTTTCTGAACAGCATAAGGGGCTTAAAATATCTTTCGTACTGGTTGAAACGTGGTGCATAATCGATAACCCTGAACCTTCCTTCCTTTACTTTGAATTCGGTTGCCAGGATGTTGGTGTTTTTAATATAATACTGTTTTGACTTGTAATCGCTATCATTCGGTATTATACTGAATTCTCCTCCTTTATTCCTGTCGAGCAGGGAGCCAAAGATAAAACTGCTGTCGAATTTGGGCAGGCAGAGCCAGTTTACATTAGCTTGTGTATCGATGTAAGCCAGGTAGGAACAATTCCCTATTACGCCAAAATTATACCTGTTCATATTATTTGGTCACTTATTTTTTTGCCTGATATATAACTCTTTGCGGAAATGGGATTTCAATTCCCTCCTTATCGAATGCGACCTTTAATCGTTTCCTTAATTCACCTGTTATCTCCCACTGCTTAAGAGGTTTGGTATCACCAAGTATCTTTAGAATTATTGCTGAGTCTGCAAAATCATTAACACGCAAAAACTGAGGAGGTTTGAGAATGAACTCTTTATACTTAGGATCCTCCGCCAGTTCATTACCGGTTTTGTTTATTACCTTGATAACATGTTCAAGGTCGGTATCATAAGCAACACCCATGTCGAGATTTATCCTTGCAAACTTCTTTGAAAGATTTGATGCTCTTTTAATATCGCCATGCGGGATATGATGCATCGTCCCGTTTAAATCACGTAATGTGGTCAGTCTCAGGGTTATATCCTCTACTGATCCGGAGGTTCCATCAATATTTACAACATCTCCGATCCTGTATTGGTTCTCAAGGATAATAAACAATCCTGTAATTATATCCCTGATAAGATATTGTCCTCCAAAACCAAAGGCCAGTCCTACTATACCGGCACCTGCAAGAATCGGGCCTATTTCCAGACCTGATTCCTGGAGAATCATCATAAAGGCGATTAATATAATCACTATTCTTAAAGCACCGTTAAGAATCTGAATGAGGGTATCTTCACGTTTTTTTTCTGCCTCTTCCTCCATACTGCTGTCAGCTACTACTGCAATTCTTACAGCTTTTCTGATTAACTTGCTTAAAATTACAATCAGCAGCCAGGCTGCAACAGCAATTATCAGAATCTTTAATCCATGCGTCAACAGCCATGGGAATATTGCTTCACCCCAATTTTTAATTGTGTCTTTCATAGTAAAATTTAATTAAATTAACAACCATCTTAATTATTGAGTCATTCGCTTACTTTTTTAATTATCTGCAACCGATTAATGTATGTAAGCGATAAATCCTGAATAGAATCAGTGCCTGTAGTAAATTCTGAAGTTAATTTACTAAACCGGTTACAAGTTTTTTCTGTGTAAGATTGCAAGATAATAAAAAATCAACTTTTTACCACTTTCATATGTGACTTCTTTGTCGTGCTTACACTAGTATTTGCCTTGTGTTCTCCAGGGCTGTATCTGTTCCGAAGATACTCAGGATATCACCTGTTCTAATATATGTTTTTCCGTGTGGAATAAACAAACTGGTGCCTCTTTTCACCATAATCAGGATAGCATCCTTGTGGAAAGGAATTTCCTGTATCTGGTGTCCGTCTATATCTGAATTGACAACGGGAATCTCTTCCACATTAAAATTCTCAAATGTTTCAACAAGGGCATTGTAAGTAGCGGGCCTTACGATAAGTGTTTCGATTGTGGTTGCCAATACCCTCCTGACATCTATGGTGTTAATATCCAGATTCTTAAGTTGTTGTTCAATTTTCCATTCATTTGCCATCGAAATGATCCTTTCATGATTGTACACTTTCCTTAACATCTCACAAATCCGGATATTCAATTCATCTGATCCTGTATCAACAACCACGTAGCTGGAGGCATTCATCTTTAATTTTTCATAAGTTGCCGGATCACAACCATCAGAAAGACATGCTTTCAGTCCTTTGGAATGCAGATCTTTG
>CAZHRV010000258.1:0-11706 GCA_964535035.1 uncultured Rikenellaceae bacterium | reverse complement strand
CCTTAGATATGATTCGTCAATTATCTCTTTTACCTCCTGATCAATAACCTCAGCTGTTTTTTCACTGTATGGTTTTGTAAAGCCAAAATCAGACTGTCCTGATGAATCATAGAAGCTTACATTACCAACCTTGTCGCTCATCCCGAAGAATGACACCATTGCATAGGCTTGTTTGGTGATCTTTTCCAAATCGCTGAGTGCTCCTGTAGATATTTTTCCGAAGATCAATTCCTCAGAAGCACGTCCTCCAAGAGCATAGGCCATTTCATCAAGCAGTTGCTCGCGTGTGGTTATTTGTCTTTCCTCAGGAAGATACCATGCAGCTCCAAGAGCTCTTCCGCGTGGAATAATGGTTACCTTCACAAGCGGGCTTGCATATTCAAGAAGCCAGCTCACAGTTGCATGACCGGCTTCATGGTATGCAATTGTCTTTTTCTCCTGCATAGATATTATCTTATTTTTCCTTTCGAGGCCACCAATAATCCTGTCAATGGCATCAAGAAAATCCTGTTTTTCGACCACGGTTTTGTTCTTCCTGGCAGCTATCAGGGCTGATTCATTGCACACGTTGGCAATATCTGCCCCTGAAAAGCCGGGAGTCTGTTTGGCCAGAAAAGCTATGTCAAAATCCTTTGTTATCTTTATTGGACGAAGATGCACTTTAAATATTGCCTCTCTTTCAGTAAGATCGGGCAGTTCTACATGAATCTGGCGGTCAAAACGGCCGGCGCGAAGAAGGGCCCTGTCAAGGATATCAGCTCTGTTGGTAGCTGCCAGTATGATTACACCTATGTTTGTTCCAAACCCGTCCATCTCTGTAAGAAGCTGATTAAGAGTGTTCTCACGCTCGTCATTAGAGCCGAAATTAACATTTCTATTCCTGGCCCTGCCCACTGCATCTATCTCATCAATAAATACTATGCAGGGAGCTTTTTCCTTGGCCTGCTTGAAGAGGTCTCTGACCCTTGAGGCACCCACCCCTACAAACATTTCGACAAAATCGGAGCCTGAAATTGAAAAGAAGGGAACGTTAGCTTCTCCTGCCACAGCTTTTGCCAGTAAAGTTTTTCCTGTTCCGGGAGGACCGATCAGCAACGCTCCTTTTGGTATCTTGCCTCCCAGCTGTGTATATTTCTTTGGATTCTTAAGAAAATCAACTATTTCCATTACTTCAGTCTTGGCCTCCTCAAGGCCTGCCACATCATGAAAGTTGATTTTGACATTTGATTCCTTGTCGAAGATCTGAGCCCGTGATTTACCAACACTGAAGATCCCCCCGGCACCTCCTGCCCCTCCGCCTGCCATACGACGCATGAAAAACAACCAGACAATAATCAGCAATGCCGGAAAAAGCAGCCAGGAGAGTATATCTGTAAAATAATTCTTCCTGGTAATAAACTCAGGATAGATAAGCTCTCCATCAGTATATCCGGCCTCTTTCTGTATCTCCATAAAGGATGGTTCAAAATTGCCAATATCCCCGATAGTATATATAAAATGAGGCTTGGGGGATTGCAGACCTATTGATCCTCCTTTTTTCTGCGAACCCGGATATCGGCCTGATTCAAGCGCTATATTTGTGAGGTATATTTCAGCCTGCTCTCTGTTAACCACAACGATCTTTTCAATATCATGGTGATCAATCATGTCCCTCATCATGCGAGTAGTGGCTTTCTGTGCTGATCTGCCACTGAAAATGATCTCAAAGAGGATAATGGATATGGCAAGGATTGCAAAAATCCAGTTCGTATTAAAACGAGGTTTTAGATTTTTATCATTCTTGCCCGGTGTGGGTTTATTTGTATTTTCTGCCATAAGACTCTACTTACTTTATTTTATCTTCCACTGCTTCTATCAGGGCATCTGCCCAGAGTGATTCAAGGCTGTAAAAATTCCTGTATTCCTCAAGGAAAATGTGGACAACCACATTCCCATAATCAAGCAGCACCCAGTAACAATTATCCAGCCCCTCAATATGCAATGGTTTTTCCCCGGTATTCTTTTTTACGGTATCTTCTACTGAATCGCAGATTGAGTCAACTTGTGCTGGTGAAGACCCGTGACATATAACAAAAAAATCTGCAATTCTGTTTTCAAGGCTTTGTAAATCTATCTTCAGAACATCTTGCCCTTTTTTTTCAAAAATCCCTTTTGCCACACTATCTAATAGAACTTCAGCTCCTTCTCTTCTATTCTTCATCAATTATTATCAAATAGACATCAACCCGCAAAAATACAAACTTTTATCTGTATTTTTGTTATAGATGTTCTTTTTTGCAATTTCAGTGCCATTATAAAATTATCGGCTCTTTTTGATACAGAAAAAGGAATAATAGAATTGATAACTGCCTGAACCCATGATCTTAGGATCCAATCTTTATTTTTATAAGAATCTGTCATCAACAAATAATGTGGCAACAGAGCTTTTAAGGAAGAATGATCTTCCGGAAGGCACGGTCATTTATACAGATTTTCAGACTTCCGGCAAAGGCCAGCCGGGAAACAGGTGGGAAAGCGAAGAGGGTAAAAATCTGTTGCTCAGCATAATACTATACCCGTTGTCAGTGAGTCCCATGGAACAGTTTCTTCTTTCAATGACTATATCGCTCGGATTATGTGATTTCATCGACAGGCACCATGATGGCAGTAAAATAAAATGGCCAAATGATATTTATCTCAAAAATGACAAAATTGCAGGTATTTTGATAGAAAACTCTCTCATGGAAGATACTATCGAAAACTCTGTTGCAGGAATAGGATTTAATATAAACCAGGAAAAATTCCCGCCTGAGATTCCGAATCCGATATCGTTAAAACTCCTTACCGGTAAAGAATATGATACTGGTACATGTCTTAAAGAACTTTTGTCCGACCTTGACAGGAGATACAAGCAGCTTCTTTACGGGAATAGAAATGAACTTCGCGGTGAATATATCAACCGTCTTTACAGGTTCAATGAATCCCATAATTACACGGCAGAAGAAAAAGAATTCACAGGGAAAATAATTGATATCTCGTCTTCAGGTCTCCTCAGTATAGAGCAAGAAAACGGAAAAATCAGGGAATTTTCATTCAGAGAGATTGATTTTGTTCTTTAGTATCGCTCCAGCCGTCAAACCTCTCCATTTCATCTGTAAGTTTCTCAAGAAATTGTTTCACCGGATCTGCGGCAATCATCTGCAGAAACGGGTTCATTTCCGCAAGAATTGTTACATTTACCTCAGCTGAACTGCCGGATGACTCTCTGATATCCATGACAAGTGAGAAATTCTTTACCTGCACGGCACCTCCTGTGAATACAACTCTGCTGAATATAACCTTTTCCGTTATCCGAATTTTAACTGTGCCAAGTATCCCTGCCTCAAAACTGCAGGAGTCCTGCTCCACCATCAGGTTACTGACAGTGTCAGCAGGAATAAATTGCCTTAAATTCCTTATATCTGTAACAAAATAATAAAACTCTTCTGCGCTGCATTTGAGTTCAGCTGGTCGACTGTTAAATGTTGACATAATGGTCATATTGTAAAGCTCTGATTTTTTTAGGTTTACATTTTTTTTGTAACACTTAATCCCTCCTCCTGCTCCTCCCCTTAATCAAGGGGAGGAATAAATTTATGTACAATTAGTAACTCCGCTTCCCTAAGCCTTAAGGGAAGTGCCTGTCCCGCGATAGCGGGAGGTTGGGGATGGGTTTATCAGATCCCCCAGACTGAAGGATCTGCACGCCATTTTTTCAATGTTTCAACGTTTTCTTCGGTTATATATCCTGTTCTAACTGCAGTTTCGATAAGAACAGAATAGTTACACAGTGTATGAAGGGTGCATTTTTCGGCAGCAAAACTGTCGGAGGCTTTGTTAAATTCATATGTAAATATTGCCGTCATCGCGAGCACTTCGCAGCCAGCCTCCCTGAGAGCCCTTACAGCATTCAGGCTGCTTCTTCCTGTTGATATAAGGTCCTCAATCACAACCACTTTCTGCCCCTTCTGATAAAAGCCCTCTATCTGGTTCCCAAGTCCGTGATCCTTTGCACCGGATCTCACATAGATATAGGGCAGTCCCAGTTTATCAGCCACAAGAGCACCATGTGAAATTGCACCAGTGGCAACACCTGCTATCACTTCAGTTTCAGGGTGCAGACTATTGATGAGCGATACAAATGAATCACGAATATAGGTTCTTACCTCCGGGAATGACAATGTTTTGCGGTTATCACAATAAATTGGAGATTTCCATCCCGAAGCCCATGTAAAAGGATTTGATGGTTGCAATTTAATTGCTTTAATTTGTAAAAGATATTCGGCTATTTTTTTTGCTTTTTTCTCCATAGAAGGATGTATAAAGTTCATTTCGAAAACAGATTCATACTGATAAGCCCTGAACCTGACCGGTTACAAAAATACGGGTTATTCCACAATTTCCGCGATACCGATGAACTTTATAAATTAATATCTGATTTTCAGTCAGATACGAGTATGCATTCAATAAACATTTATGGTACTGATATTAAACACATCTGGAGGATCTTCAGAATTTATTTCACAGAGGTAGGTGCTGCCGGAGGACTGGTAAAACACACTTCCGGGAGATATCTTTTCATCGAAAAAAAGGGTAAGCTGGATCTTCCGAAAGGTCATATTGAGGAGGGTGAAGAACCGGAAGCATGTGCTATGCGAGAAGTAAAAGAAGAGTGTGGAATCAAAGGTCATAAAATTGTGAAACCACTTCAGCCAAGTTACCACACCTATAGCTGGGCGGGAATCTCATACCTTAAAAAAACTTACTGGTTCCTGATGGAATATGACGGGGTAATGGTTACCGAACCACAGATAAAAGAGGGTATTACGATGGTAGAATGGCTTCGTCCCAAAGAGATCAGCAAAATAAAAAATAAGGCATGGCTCTCGCTGACGGATATGATAAACACATCAATCTTTAAGGACTGACCTCCTCTCCCTTATAATCTTTTAGATTTATTGATGCCGGTACAAATATGGAAGCATCGCCTCCGCTGCGGATAATATCACGTACAATAGTTGAATTTATTGCAGCATGCTCAGGGACTGTAAGCAGAAAAACGGATTCAACATCAGACACCAGAGCTTTGTTAACCTGGGCTATTGCCTTTTCAAATTCGAAGTCCGCAGCTGTACGGAGACCCCTGAGTATATATTTTGCCTCATGTTTTATGCAATAATCAACAGTCAGGCCCTCATAATGGTCAACCTTGATCCTGGGTTCACCCTTAAATACCTGCGATATCATTGACTTTCTGGTTTCGAGTGAATAATAGCTCTTTTTCAGTGCATTGGCGCCGATAGCTATTATAATCTCATCAAAGAGGATCAGGGCACGCCTGACAATAGCCTCATGTCCTATAGTAAATGGATCAAATGAGCCGGGGAAAACTGCAATTCTGTTCATTCGAATGATATTTTTTTCGGATTCCTGACCTTTTGTTTTAACAGGGAAAGATCAAGCACGCCCATTATTGTTTCTACATAATGAAATTTCAATCCCCTGATATAAAGTTCTTTAATGTCTTCAACATCCTTCCTGTTTTCTTCCGATAAGATTATTTCCTTTATATTGGCCCGTTTTGCGGCCAGTATTTTCTCTTTTATACCACCAACAGGAAGTACTTTACCTCTCAGGGTTATTTCACCGGTCATTGCAAGGTATTTCTTTACTTTTCGCTGGGTAAAAGCAGATGCTATTGAAGCTGCCATTGTTATACCGGCTGACGGCCCGTCTTTGGGAATAGCACCCTCAGGTACATGGATATGAATATTCCATTTGTCGGAGAAATTATCCGGCATATTCAGCAATTCCGCATTGGCCTTCAGATATTCAAGAGCAATAATTGCAGATTCTTTCATTACCTCACCAAGATTACCTGTAAGAGTCAATTTGCCTGTACCCCTGCTGATACTTGTTTCCACAAATAGTATCTCTCCTCCCGATGCTGTCCAGGCTAATCCTGTAACAACTCCTGCCTGGTCATTGCCGGAATAAATATCACGGATATATTTCGGAGGGCCAAGTGTTTCAATCATTACCTTTTCTGAGAGAGCAGGATTGTATTTTGCTCCGGATGCAATATTCTTTGCTGTTACCCTTACAATCTTTGCCAGGCGCTTATCGAGCTCCCTTACACCTGATTCTCTCGTATATTTCTCAATAAGCCTCTCCATTATGTTGTCAGCGATTGTTAGCTGATGCGGCTTAACACCATGATTTTCAAGCTGCTTGGGAAGAAGGTGCTGGCGAGCTATTTCAAGCTTCTCCTCAACCAGGTAACCTGTTATTTCAATGGTTTCCATCCTGTCACGGAGTGCGGGGCTCACTGTTGACAGCGTGTTGCCTGTGGCAATGAACAGTACCCTTGACAGATCGTATTCCATCTCAAGAAAATTGTCGAAGAATGTGGTATTCTGTTCGGGGTCAAGGACCTCAAGCAGTGCAGAAGAGGGATCGCCTCTGAAATCCTGTCCCACCTTGTCTATCTCATCAAGAATAAACACCGGATTTGAGGATCCTGCTCTTTTTATGTTTTGTATTATCCGTCCCGGCATTGCGCCTATATAAGTTTTACGATGGCCCCTTATCTCAGCCTCATCATGTAATCCTCCCAATGACATTCTGACATATTTCCTGCCAAGTGCCTTGGCAACGGATTTGCCAAGAGATGTTTTTCCGACGCCGGGAGGTCCGTAAAGACATAGTATCGGGGATTTCAGATCACCTTTAAGCTTAAGCACTGCCAGGTGTTCCAGTATCCTTTCCTTGACCTCCTCAAGTCCGAAGTGGTCGTCATCAAGCACATTTCTCGCATTAGCCAGATCAAGGTTATCCTGTGTGTATTCTCCCCATGGGAGATCAAGCAGGGTCTGAATATAATTTACCTGTACAGAATATTCAGCAGCAGCAGGATTAAGCCTGTGCAGCTTGTCAAGTTCCTTATCAAAAATTTTCCTGGTCTCTTCTGTCCATTTTTTTGCTACAGCTTTCTTTCTGTATTCCTCAATTTCCTTTTCAAGGGGATTGCCTCCCAGTTCATTCTGTATGGTCTTCATCTGTTGATGCAGCAGAAATTCTCTTTGCTGCTGGTCAAGGTCGCTTTTTACCTTTGACTGAAGTTCGTTTTTTAGCTCCAGCAACTGGATCTCCTGTACAAGAAATTCGAGAAGCATGAAGCCCCTGTCACGTATACTGTTAATTTCCAGAAGCTTTTGCTTATCCAGAACCTTTATATCAGTATTGGAGCAGATGAAGTTTATCAGATATGTGTTGTTTTCAATATTCTTTATCGCAAAAGAGGCTTCCGGGCTGATGTTGGGATTAATTTTTATGATCTTCAGCGAGAGATCTTTCAGTGAGCTGACAATGGCATCAAAATCCTTGCTTGCCGGTTCAGGTTTTCTTTCAGGTATAGTTCTGATCCTGGCAATGAAGTAGGGATCAGATGAGATGAGTTCATCCAGTACCATTCTCCTGCGGCCCTGAATAATTGCAGTGGTTGAACCATCAGGCATTTCGAGCAGTTTTACTATCTGCCCTATTGATCCTACAGTATGAAGGTCCTTAAAACCAGGATTTTCCATATCGGAATCCTTCTGTGCAACAGTCCCGACGATCTTATCATTCCTGTAGACTTCCTTGATAAGCTGTATTGATCGCGGCCGTCCTATTGATATAGGCAGTACCACTCCCGGAAAGAGAACTGTATTGCGTAACGATAATATAGGAATAGTCTCAGGTACTTTAACATCTTCAAGGTCACCATCTTCACCATCGGCAATAATAGGAATTATGTCTCCTTCACCATCAATCATATCAGGGAGTAAACTTTCATTAATCGTTTTTCTGAATTTCCTTTCCATCGCCTCCTCTTTAATATCCTTTTTTCTCTCTTTAGAAATTCTTTATTTATTACTTCTTACTTCATGTACTTACCCCCCGACCCTTCGCTTCGCTCTGGGTCTTCGTTTCACTTCGACTTTTGTCTTTTGTCTTGTGCCATGTTTATGTCCGGAAGTGCAAATTTACGGATTATTTTAAACAATTAAGATGCAAGACGGGACCTTCAGTATTTGTGCCGGAATAAAAATAAAAAAGGGACTTCTTTATTAGCCCCTTTATAATTTATCTTGTCATTATTACTTCTCTTTCTTTTTATCGATATGATTTTTATATCGGTTCATGAATTTATCAACCCTTCCTGCTGTATCAACAAGTTTCATTTTCCCGGTATAGAATGGATGTGATGTATTTGATATCTCAAGCTTGATAAGCGGATATTCATTCCCATCTTCCCATTTTATATTCTCTTTTGAAGGAGCTGTTGATTTGCTGAGAAAAGAGTAACCGTTCGACATATCCTGAAATATCACTAGCCTGTAATTCTCCGGATGTATTCCCTGTTTCATTGCTGTTTTTATTATTCTTTAAAAAGTGTCTCTTTTGAGGGATTGCAAAATTAATGAACAATATTTAAATTACAAACAGAATTCCTATTTTATTATTTTACAAACAAATTTGCCAACATTCAGGCATCCCTAACTTCTTGTTCCTCAGCAATTTCATCAATGCACCTTTTAAATTTCAGCTCTTTATTTATCATATATCTGTATGTAACATGAATTTTTGCCCTTTTTGCTCCGAGTGCCTCATATATTGCCAGCATTTTCGGATTATAATCGCCCAACCAGGAGAGCTCCATTTCCCTGATCCATTTTTTACGTTTAAATACCTGGTACAGCTGGTAAAAAATTGCTGATTCGACACCGGTATTCTGGTGTGAATGAGATACACCTCCCGCAATTGCTCTGACCCTGGTAATTTCATTTGTCATTTTATAGTATAAGAACTTAATAATATTCCATAGGTGTAATTTTCCGTTCAGGTGTTTCAGTATCTGGTTAAGATCGGGAAGGAGTATAAAAAATCCTATCGGTTTGTCGTTGAAATATGCAAACCAGATCAGCTCTTCATCAAGAATGGGCTTTGCCTTACCAAGCGATTCTTCAAGCACAGAGGGTTCGAGGGGTATAAAATCCTGCTTCAGGTAGATCCAGGCAGAATTGTATATCTCACAGATATCAGCGAAGTATTTCTGTTTGTTGCGGATCTCAAAATGACGAAAAGAGTAACCTGGTCTTTTGGAAAGCCATTCAGCAATTTTCATGATACGTTCGGGAAAGTTTTCAATCTTATTATCAGCTCCTCTTACAATCCTGTTATATGAGTATTGCTCAAAATAATTTTGAAAGCCATAAGATTCAAAAAAATCCCTGTAATACTTCTTATTATATGGCATTCCAAATCCCTGCTGCATGAATCCTTCAACGAGAAGGCCCCAGTAGCTATCATTTTCGCCAAAATTTATTGGCCCGTCCATTGCTTCCATACCGCGAGCTGCAAGCCACTCTTTTGCCGTATCAAAGAGCATGAATGCCGCTTCCCTCTTCTCAACAACTTCAAAGAAACCCATTCCGCCTGTTGCCTGCTGCTGGGCAGAAGATCTTACCCTGTCAATAAATGCTGCAACGCGTCCTATTGTTTTATCAGAATCATCAATAAGTATCCACCTTATTGCTTCACCATTTGTAAAGGTGTTATTTCCTGCCGGATCAAAGACACCTTCAATCATTGAATCAAGAGGGCATACCCAGTATGGATCATCTTTATACAATCGTCTGGGGAAATCATGAAATTCCTGTTTTTCAGCTGACGTCAGGACCTCAACTATCTTCATGGCTAAAATATCTGATAATTGATTAATTATTCTGATCTTTTGCTTTGATGCAAATATATGATTTTTCCCTGAATCAAGTCTCCGCTTACCGGGAGCCGGTCGCCGCCTCAATGAATATTTATTATCCTGTGGTCTATAAGGACGAACAGAATTGAGAGCAGTGCTGAATAAAGTAAAAATATCTTTATGGGGATATATTCAGCGGGTTTGATTTTCATCTTTATCCAGACATATCCAGTCAGATATAATTTCCCTATAACATATACAATCAAAGTAGCAAGAACGACACCCACAATATTATAGCCCCATTTTATCATAAGCAGGCTTAAAGGGATATTAATGACCAGTTCAAGTACCGCTGCTAAAAGTGTTATTTGTGTTTTCTTCCTTCCCATGATAATAGTCTGAGGAAAGATCAGGCGTGGTATAATCAGCAATGTATAGATTAAGAAAACATCGGCGCTCTTTTGAAAATCAGGGTTAAAGATGCGTGGGTAGAACCATCTCGTAAAAAGCATGATCACCATTGTTATGGGAAACAGCAGGTGCATCAGTTTTTTTGATTTGACCTTGATCTTCAGGAGAGACTGCTTCATCATTGAACGGGTAGAGAATTCAGGAAGCATGGCGCTGCTGAGTCCGTTTGCAAGCAGCAAAGCAAGAGGGAATTCCTTGGCCCCGTAACGGAACCAGGCAAATATTGCCGGATCACGATATACTGCTGAAACTATCACTCCATCAATATATTGGACTGATCCGCTTATAAGGGTGGTTAGTATAAGCGGAGTTCCAAGGTAAAGGTGTTCTTTCATGAACTTCCAGGAAACAGTCATCTGGCCGTATCTCCTCAGCAAAATAATAAGCCATACCCATCTTACTCCTGTAATAATAAGCAATCCGTATATCGACCATAATATATCCTTACCTAATAGTACAGGAGCGATGACAAGCACAAGCTGGGCGCTAAAGGTGTATAACCCGTATTGAAAGATACGATGTGCCCTGTTATTAAGCAGGTAGATATATTCGATCAGGCAAACAGGACTGCTAAGCAGCATATAGAGAAGAAGCAGATTCAGATAAGGGACATTGCCAGAAAAGTGAAATACCGAGAAATTACTTTTTATTGTGTGGCCTGAAATAAAAAAGAGCAGACTGAAAAAACAGAGTAACAGGAATGCATTGAATATCTCCGGTGATTTACCCGTACCGTTATCACCAATTTTCCTGTAGGTTCTGTTGCGGTGATAAAGGGGAAGAAGTGATTGTATAATGCCGGTTACCCAGAAAAAACTGATAAGGCCGGCAATAAAGAGGAACATTTCCCATTTTCCTATTTCGGCACGCGAGAGGTAACTTTTTGTAAATACGATGCTGATGATGAGGAAGATAACAAATTTCATCAGATGAAACATCTGAAGTCCCGAAATATTGTCAACAAATTTGAATCTTTTCAATAGTGACAGGTGAATTTTGTTAACTCTGCTAATAACCTTTTTATATGCAAAAAATTGTCATTGCAGTAGAATTTCTTTTAAATCGCTCAAAGATAGTAAACCAAAATTTTGTGAATAGGAATTTTGGGATTAATTTTGCAATTCATTAAACGGTGGATGTAGTTCAGTTGGTTAGAATGTCGGATTGTGGTTCCGAAGGTCGTGGGTTCGAATCCCATCTTCCACCCGAAAAGGTATAAGCCTTTCCGCAATAGCGGAAGGGCTATGTTTTTTTGTTGCGTTGAAAGCTTGCTTTCATAAGCAATGAAAAAACATAGCCCTGAATGAGCGAAGCGAATGAAAGGCTTATTCCTTTTTGGCGGTCCCCCAGGATCGCCATCGGAGAGAAACGGAGATGGCAATCCCTGTATTATTAAACCCCACCGGGGTTTTCCAATATGTTTACGGTCTCTACCCCCGGCTGAAGCCGGGGATTATTCATATGACGCCACA
>CAZHRV010000257.1:0-4468 GCA_964535035.1 uncultured Rikenellaceae bacterium | reverse complement strand
ACAACCACTTTGATTTGTAACGGTCAGAGTATACTTACCATTGCTCTTTGCTGCGTAACGACTTGAATCTGTACCTACCGCACCGCCGTTAAGTTTCCACCAGTAACTATCATTAAGTGTATTTATTACACTTAAAATCACTGAGTCACCCTGGCAGAATTCAGTATCTCCATCAACGGATATCGATGGGGCATTTGGAGCATCCTGAGCTGTTACAGAAACAACAGAAGAGATCGTTGTGCAATTACCTTTCGGATTCACTACAGTAACAGAATAGTCTCCTGTAAATTTTGCCACATATTTACAGGAATCACCATTAGTAAGACCAGTACCTCCAGCCATCCAATTATAGATATAGGTTGTATTATATGGAACTGAGAGAATAACACTGTCTCCTTTGCAGAATGAAAGAGGGGCATTAGCTGTTACCGCTGCAACAGGGTAGGCACCTACAGATACAGTGTTTGTGACAGAATCAGCACACCCATTTGAAGCAATTGCTTTAAGTTTTATGGAATAATCTCCGGCAGCAAGGTACGGGTTCGGAGCTGGTTGCTGATCTGTTGATGTGTTGCCATCGCCAAAGTCCCAGCCCCATGAGCTAATTGTAAGTCCGTTGTTGTCTGTTATATTTGTGACAGTTACAGGTATTCCCTGGCACACATCGGGAGCAGAAAAACCTGTTATTGGCTTTGGCTTTACTATTATATTTTTCTCAAGAGAGTCTTTTACACCACCATTATCGGTAATAACCAGTTTCACATTATACGTACCACTTGCTGAAAATAAGTGAACAGGATTCTGTTCAGAAGAAGTTTCCCCATCTTTGAAATCCCAGTGCCATGAAGCAATACCATCGGTGGCAACAGACTGGTCGGTAAATATTGTTGGATAACCCAGGCAAACTTCGTCTGCATCATAGAATGCCTGGACATTCTTAACCTCAAATGAATCGACTACTGACCATTCTCCACCCAATAAACCCTGGTCAACAGCCTGGACACCCCAATAGTATTTACCGGGAATAAGATTTTTAACATAAAATACAGTATCCAGTTGTGCATTACCTTTTGCTGCAATCTTACGATACCCAATATTTAAGTCTGAATGCGGGGGACAAATATCTGAGTTACTTTTTAATGTACCAATCCTTACATTATAGGTCATGGTTTTATAGTCAGTTTCATCATTTTTGACCGGAGCCCATGTCAGTTCAATGCCATCAGGCTTTAAAACGGATTTTAAGTTCACAGGGGCTTCAGGCTTAGTATTTGGAAAATAGCTTCCTGCCCTCATAAATGTATTGTTCCTGAAGAATTTTGATCCTATCAGTAAATCCAGGTCACCATCATTATCAAAATCCCCCCAGTCTGCTTTACTGCCGGATGCCCCTGATAAACCGACACCGGTTTGTTCAGTAAAGGTGTTATTGCCATTGTTTAAAAATAAATGGCTGCCTAATAAAAGATCAAGGTTCCCGTCGTTGTTGCAATCAGCCCAGGCGACAGCATTACTATACATACCTGGCAACAATATTCCGGATTGTTCAGTAAAAACATTATTGTAATCGTTCCGATAGATCTTTGATATTGGATTCTTATTTAAAGTATCAGAACTTTCACCGCTTAAAACAATATCAAGATCGCCATCATTATCATAATCACCCCATTCAGCTGAGCTAAAGCAGACATTCAACAAGTTGATGTCTGTCTGTTCAGAATACAGATCATTCCCATCGTTACGGTATACTTTTGTAACAGGCACATATGGCGGAGGGAAAAATTGTTCTGATCCGGTTAACAGAATATCCAGATCACAATCATTGTCATAATCACCTAAAACAACAGAACTCCAGACCACTCCGGTAAGTTCGATATCAGTCTGTTCAATGAAATTATTGTTGTCATTTTGGAAGACAGATGTATAAGGTTTAAGTGTAGAAATTGATCGTCCCCAATTTATGATATCTATATCGGCATCATTGTCATAATCGCCACACTCGAGGCCACCACCATAACCTGAAAATACAGAAGAAATTTCTCCCAGGTCTGTAAAAGTCCCATCACCACTATTACTGAACAGTTTTATAAACGGGTCCACACTATTTACAATACCTCCCAAAATGATGTCAAGATCATTGTCATTATCTGTGTCCGCTATTAATTGAAATGCATTATATAATGTCCCGGGAGATAAATAAGCCTTTTCGGCAAAGAAGCTGTTGCCATCATTGATATACACTTTAGCACCCTCTGTTCCCGACAACAAAATATCAAGAAGACCATCGTTGTTAAAATCTCCCCAATTTGCTATTGCACCGGAAGACATTGCTGCTAACCCTGTACCTGTCATTTCTGAGAATAATGACGAGCTAAAAATACCCGGATTCCCATTCCCGGTTGTCGTGAAGTATACTGGCAAACCATCAACCTCAATATATTCAATAACCTGCAGATCATAGCTGTATCCTTCACTCAATCCATAAATTATGGCACTGTCTGCCGAACCGTTGTATAAACAATACCAGCCAGTTGTACCTATTTTATCCCCATTCCCAAAATATGGTTCAGCAAAATATTCTGTTCCGTCAACTGGTTTTGCAATTTCTGCTGTATCCGACAGCCTGCCGAATAAGACGCGCCTGAATCCGTTCCCGTTAGTCCAGCGTACGAGCAAAGAGTTACCTGGTTTAATAAAAGCCTGTAAATCACCTGCCTGGATACTGTCCAGAGGTGAGTTTTCCTCAGGTGCGAAACTGCTGGACAGGCCAGTATTGTCGACTGCCTGGACCGACCAATAATACTTATTAAAAGGAAGTATATAGAAATTACAGGTATCATTTACCAGTGTATTTGTCTTGGGTAAAAGCGATTTCCCGTCGTGAAGACTCTGCGCGGATTTTACCTCAGATCCACCGGGAGTTGTTCCTATTCTTATGTTATAACTTATTGCTTCGGCCGGAATATGGTCATCTGATGATTTATTCCAGCTGAAGATTAAACCTTCATTACCCCAGTAAGAATTCAAACCATCAGGACTTGCAGGTTCAGAATTTGTATTTGTAGTTTCGTTCCTATAAATCCCTGTGTACCTATCAATAGAGTAGATATCTCCACTAAGGAAAATATCCAGGTCATTATCATTATCATAATCAACCCATGCAACTGAACCAACATTGATACCGGGAAGATTTAAGCCTGTAACTTCAGTAAATCCATTGCTGCCTGTATTATGATAAATAATCGTGCTGTCAGAGTATGAGTCAAAGCTTCCTGAAATAATAATATCGAGGTAGCCATCACTATCATAATCACCCCAGTCTGCAGTACCAAATGATAAACCTGTTAAAATTATCTGATCCTGTGCCGTGAAACTGTTGTCTCCATCATTGCGATAAATTTTCGAAATTCTAAGCCCCTGAGAGTCCTGTCCTATCAATAAAATATCCAAGTAGCCATCGTTATCGTAATCACCCCAGTCTGCCGAACTGAAAGAGAGCGCAATTAAATCAATATCGGTTTGTTCGGTAAAAGTATTATTGCCATTATTACGAAATATACCTGTATAATCATTGCCTGTCAATAAAATATCAAGGTAACCATCGTTATCATAATCACCCCACAAGGAAGACCCAAACCAAACATTATGTAATAATATCTCGGTCTGTTCAGTAAATGTATTATCTCTATTATTTCGAAATATTCTTGAAATATATCCACTGGTCGAGTAACCGCTTAAAAGAATATCAAGATCCCCATCATTATTATAATCACCCCAATCAATGGAAGAGTTATATACACCAGGTAATATGATTTCAGTTTGTTCGTTGAAATTATTATTGCCATTGTTCTGATATATTTTAGTAATGTAACTTGTAACTTCATTTTCATAATGGTATCCGGAAATAATTAAATCCAGATCATTGTCGTTGTCATAATCACCCCATGCTGAAGAGCCACTTGTCACAGGCAGCAAACTAATTTCAGCCTGTTCTTCAAAAATATTATCACCTTTATTACGATAGATCTTGGCAATCCTTCCTTCAAAACTTAAGCCTGTCATCAAAATATCAATGTAGCCATCATTGTCATAATCACCCCATACTACAGAACACTGCTCTATATCCGGGAGAGAGAGATCAGTTTGTTCGTTAAAGGATTGGGAAAACAGGTTAAGGTTCAGCAAAAAGAGGAAAAAAATAAAAACCTGTGTTTTATGAAGATGTCCTTTCATCTTGATCAGGTATAAGGAAATATCGAAACAATTTACCATAAAATATGGCACGAACCAAGCATAAATGAACTTATTTGATTAATGGCGAGAATGTTGGGACGAAGAAGAATGAGGGGGAGATCCTTCTTCGCCAAGGCTACGGAGGACGATGGATGGCGGGAGGGCGAGAGGGGGTGAAGGGGAGAATGGGTGAATGGGAGAAGGTGAGAAAATATATAATTTATGATTTGCGACA
>CAZHRV010000256.1:0-50028 GCA_964535035.1 uncultured Rikenellaceae bacterium | reverse complement strand
ATAGCAGGTGACGGAAAAGCATGCGAGCGTTTCGCAACACCTCTGGTGACCTGCAGGTAGACCAGGACAGGAAGATCCTTCAGGTTATTACGTGCTATAAGCTCCTGAGCTATTGAGGGAAATGAATCCGCTTCGGGCCACTCTAATCGTATTTCCCTCATGCTTCTCTTCAGCCTTGTCATGTGGCCCTCCATGTCGAAAAAGAATCCCTCATACCATCTTGTCACTTCATAAATACCGTCGGCAAAAAGAAATCCGCGGTCATCAGGACTGATGTGGATCTTATCTCTTTGGAGGAAATTTCCGTTATAGTATCCGATTTCCATGATTTGAATCTATATTTTATTATCATTACTGATGTCACTGTAAAGATTTATTCTTGCCCATTCAAGTACACCTGAGACTTTTCTCAATAAGAGCGGGTCTTTGTTCCAAAAACCAGATCATCTTTCACTGTCACCCCATATCCTTTAAAAATGTTACCGATGCACCAAGAATAAAAAATGTAACAACATATAAGATTATTGCAACAATTATTACGATTCCAAACCATGTAAAACAGTATTTCAGGTTCCGGAAAGCTTTTGTTAGCAGCTGTTTATCAGGTGTTTTTACTGCATCAGATATATTTTTTGAGAAACGGAAAAGGTATAGTACAGGAAAGAAATAAAGAACTGCCGAAGCAATAAAAATTGAACAGGCAAGCCATCCCGGGTAGGTGGATGAGGTATCTCCTTTATTGAAGATACAAAGAAATAAAACTGCAGATAATCCGACAACCAGCAGAACGACGACACCTATAAATCCCAGAATGGCAAGAAACATTGCCCATTTTCGTGTTTTGTCAAGGTCTTTAAGGCTTTCCTGTTCTAATTCGGTTTTTATGGCTGAATCTGTGTTTTCCAAAGTATATTTTTTAAAGTTTAATTTTGAGGTCTAACAAATATAATGTTTTTTCCACTCTGTAGTTCTCTGTGATTTCTCAGTTTAGGCTTCATGTACTCATTCCCGGTGAGTACGTAATAAAAGCAAAGAGTTTTATACCTTTGCGACAATTATTAAATCAAATGAAAAAGGGGCGAAGATTACCGGGATGGCTTAAGATGCAGAGGGCAAGCGGGGAGAATTATTCCCGGGTAAAAAAACTGGTTGAAGCCAACCGGCTTAATACAATCTGTACCAGCGGGAACTGTCCCAACATAGGAGAGTGCTGGAATACCGGCACTGCCACTTTCATGATACTTGGCGACATATGCACCAGGGCATGCAAATTCTGCAATACCAGGACAGGGAAACCCATGCCGCCTGATAATACTGAACCTCAGCGACTTGCTGAATCAATTAAATTGCTGGAACTGAAGCATTGTGTGATAACCTCTGTTGACCGTGATGATCTCCCTGACGGCGGAGCATCTTTCTGGGCGGAGGTCATCAGAAAAATAAAGAAGGAAAATCCGGGGATAACAATAGAATCCCTTATACCAGATTTTGATGGGAAACCTGAGAATATTAAAAAAGTAATTGACGCCGGACCCGATGTGATTTCACATAATATCGAAACCGTCAGACGGCTCACTCCATTAATCAGGACAAAAGCAAAATATGATCTCAGCCTTGACGTTATTAGATATATATCTGATGAGAAAAAAATCTCCAAGTCAGGATTCATGCTCGGACTCGGAGAAGAAGAGCATGAGGTATATGAAACCATGGATGACCTGGTAAAGGCAGGGTGCAGAATATTAACACTTGGACAATACCTTAAACCTTCCCGGGATCATATGGAAGCAGTTGAATATATTATTCCGCAAAAATTTGAAGAGTACAGGAGAAGGGCTCTTAACAAAGGATTTGAATTTGTTGAAAGCAGTCCCCTTGTACGTTCCTCTTTTCATGCAGAAAAACATGTTAAGGCTGGATAATTTTCATTATATTACGGCATCAAAATTGGGGGGCCATACTTGAGATATAGTGTTAAATATGAGGATATTGGCTTGATGGATTATAAGGAAACCTGGGATTACCAGGCTGCAATCTTCAAGGAACTTATCGTTGGTAAAAAGGAGAGGGAAAATGCAAGTGATTCAGGGACAGAATATAAACCCGGCACCCTTATTTTTGTAGAACATCCTCATGTCTATACCCTTGGGAAAAGCGGTTCTGAAAATAATCTCCTGCTCGACTATATACAATTGCGGGCCAGGGATGCAAAATTTTTCAGGATCGACCGGGGCGGGGATATAACGTATCATGGTCCGGGCCAGATAGTGGGATACCCGATATTTGATCTGGAAGTTATGAAGATAAGCCTGAGGGAGTATATTTTCCGTCTCGAGGAAACAATTATAAGAACGATAAATGAGTTTAACCTGACAGGATCAAGAATGGAGGGAGGCACAGGTGTATGGCTTGATCCGGATATTAAAGAGAAGGCAAGAAAAATATGTGCAATAGGGGTTAAAGCAAGCAGGTATGTTACAATGCACGGATTTGCCTTTAATGTAAACACCGATCTTACCTATTTCAACTATATAAATCCCTGCGGATTTACTGATAAAGGGGTAACCTCGCTGGAAAAAGAACTTGGCAGTAAACAGGATATCGAACTAATAAAAAATATTGTAAGAGAAAAGCTCAGGGAGGTCCTTGACCTTTACTGGACTAATCTGAAGAACTAATGGAAAAGCGTTGGATACTAAAAGAGAGAGGAGAGATTGCTACTGTAAAGACACTGGCAACCGCACTTGGTGTTTCAGAATCACTTGCAACCCTGATGGTTCAAAGGTCCATAACAACACCGGAGGAAGCTCATGCCTTTTTTAATCCAAGTCTTGATTACCTTCATGATCCTTTTATGATGAAGGATATGAATATTGCTGTTGACCGCCTGTCAACGGCAATCAAGAAAAATGAGAAAATACTTGTTTACGGCGATTATGATGTTGACGGAACAACAGCAGTGGCTCTTGTTTATTCCTTTCTTAAAGAACAGTATTCGAATGTTAAGTACTACATACCTGACAGGTATAAGGAGGGTTACGGAGTTTCGATACAAGGTATTGATTTTGCTGTCGAAAATAAATGCAAGCTGATTATCACCCTTGACTGCGGGATCAAAGCGGTTGAAAAGATCCGATATGCAAAAACAAAGGGTCTCGATGTAATTATCTGCGACCATCATTTTCCGGGAGAGGAGATACCAGGCGCACTTGCGGTACTCGATCCGAAACAATCCGGATGCAGCTATCCATATAAGGAACTATCTGGATGTGGTGTGGGCTTCAAGCTGATCCATGCATATTCCAGGATACATGGAATGCCATTCAGTAAAATAGCTAATTACCTTGACCTGGTTGCCGTGAGCATTGCATCCGATATTGTCCCTATAACAGGAGAAAACAGAGTGCTGGCCTATTTTGGTCTCAAGCAGCTTAATGAATCGCCCCGAACAGGACTTAAGGAAATAATAAGAGAGGCAGAAGTCTCCAGAGCACTGACGGTTGAAGATGTTGTTTTTAAGCTGGGTCCCAGGATAAATGCTGCCGGCAGGATGGAAACAGGAAGCCGGGTTGTTGAACTTCTTATTTCGAATGATACAACACTGGCAACCGGAATAAGCAAGGAGATCAATACCTACAACAATGAACGGCGAAGCGTTGACAGGGTGATAACCACCGAAGCCATGAGAATGATATCTGAAAATCAGCGTAACACAAATGCGAAAACAACAGTATTATTCAATCCATCATGGAAAAAGGGTGTCATAGGGATTGTTGCTTCACGCCTGATTGAGACCTATTACCGGCCAACAGTTATCCTTACAGAATCGAATGGCTTTGCGACAGGCTCAGCAAGATCGGTCCATGGATATGACCTCTACCAGGCTATTGAAGCATGCAGTGACCTGCTTGAAAGTTTTGGAGGACATATGTTTGCCGCAGGATTGACTCTTAAGAAAGAGAATATCCAACCTTTTATGGAGAGGTTTGAGAACTATGTTAACAGCACAATAACTGAAGAACAGATGCTGCCGAGGGTGCTGATCGACATTGAACTATATTTTTCAGAGATCAACGAAGAGTTTTTCAATGTTATGAGCCAGTTCCAGCCTTTTGGTCCCGAGAACATGTCTCCGGTATTTGTCTCAAGGAATGTTACTGACAGCGGTACAGGAAAAATGGTTGGTGCAAACGGAGAGCACCTGAAACTTGATCTCTGCCAGGAATCATCAGGGACACATACTATTTCTGCTATTGCATTTAACCAGGCAAACCACTTTGGATATATCCGGAGCGGGAGGCCATTTGACATTTGTTATTCACTGGAAATGAATGAGTTCCGCGGCAATAGAAACCTACAGCTCAATATCCGCGATATTAAAATCCCTGAATAATACGGCTGCCGGCAATTGGCTACCGGAAATCCGCAATCTTAAAACCATATCCTGAACTGCATTTTTATCTCATCACTTTCATCTGCAGTATAATTATCTGATTGAACAGATGTCAGCCTGTATTTTATCCTGAACTCAGCTATGTCAGCTATTTCCCATTTAACCATGAGGTAACTTCGGTTACCCTTTCCGGATAAAGCAGGGATACTGAAGCTGTACAGAAGATCATTCTCCCAGGTAAAAAGCCTTGAATTCCAGTCATCTGTGCTGAATATGCAATGCCTGAACCATAGAGTCACGGGAATTTGCCGGAACCTGTAATTGATGTCCTGCAGCATGAGCATGCCTTTACTTCCGGTTTCTTCAAGAACCTTGTAGTCGATTCGTGTTGTAAGATTCAGGTTCTCCTGGGGAGAATATTTTATAATACTCTTAAATGTTCTGGCTGTTAGTTCTGATATCTCTGATATCCCTGTATCATCCTGCATGTCGGTCATTGAAAACCTGTAATTATATGATATTTCAAAGCTGAAATTATCGGAAGGAAGATATTTTATCCTGATCTCCTTTCTCTTTGCTATGGAGGGATAGCTGCACCTGTACCTGAGCCATGGAAAGCAGGTAATATCACAGCCGGCACTTATGAAAAGGTATTTTGCAGCCTCTAAGGTAAAATTACCAAGAATACCATGTTCATTACCCGTTGAGGAACTACTTCCCGGACCACCGGCATGAAAACTTATAAACCCGGGTGAATAGTTCCTGCACAGGAAATTTATTGATAACCTGTCTGCCGGTCTTGCTGTGAGTCCCTGAACTACAGCATAATTCCATGATTTATCAGCTGTAACCTCACCAAACAGCAGGATCCTGTGTATCACGCTGTTATAATATACTGAATATGCATTGTTACGCATCCCCTCAAAGCCATAGAGGTCCTCCGGATCGCTGCTTTTTAGATTAAGTGGAAGTGAAAAACTGTTTTCAGTCCAGGTCAGACCAAATCTGACGGATGAGATATTATAGTTGACATTAATACCATAAAATGTCTCACTTAAAACATCTTTTTTCGACATGAGAAGCGTGCTGTTATGCATACCTGTCCTGTGAAAATTCACAACATATATTTCTGTTGAATCTGCTGATGTGCCCAGGGTTGCATCAACAGCATTATTTGAATACAAAATAAAAAGGCCCAGATTATTGATTGAAAACTCTGCTGCAGCTCCCCTGAAAAAGTTATTCTCATCAGTAGAGGTATAAGGTCTTACCTCGTCTCTACCCGACATATATCCTGATGACGTTAGAGAGAAGCCTGTGCGCATCCTTGAATTGACATTTGTACCATGACCGAAACAGGCTGAATAATCACCAAGGATTATCTTTCTCACAAAACCTTTACCTGAATAGGTGAGATTGGAAGAAAAAAAATCAGGGAAGCTTTGCTTGTCAGGAAAGAATTTTTCGCCGGCATCTTTTTCGACACTGATCCCCCCGGAAAATGACCTGGCCGAGAACTTGTATTTTGATAGTATTTTCCATGCTGAACCTAAAGAAGACGTGTCATTTTCACCTGGTTTTATGATAAAGTCAGTGAGAAGAGAATTTCTTAATTTCAATTTTCCGGGATTATTATTTTCTTCTTTGTCCAGGGAAATAAAAGGCATCATCATTTCTGCAAGCTGACGGTCAAAACCCGGAACAGAGGCTATTTCATAGATGGAAATAATATCTCCGGATTCCTTTATGTGATCGATCAATGATTTTATCTGAAAGTCAGAAATAAAAAAAAGACGGGCTAATTCAGATTCATCAACCGAATTTATCCTGACAGGATTTTCAGACAGCTCTTGAAGCTGTTCAATAAATAATGTGGCGGTTTCAGGATCTGACTCATCAGCAGCCAGCTCCTCTGCGATATGTATAATTATGTCTGAAAGCTTATCTCCCTGACTATAAACGGGATTACTAATAATAAATATAATAAGTACCAAAATATTTTTATAAACCGCAAAGTACACAGAGATTCTTGCAAAGTACGCAAAAGCAGGTAGTATGAGTTTATTTCTAGCCAATTGATTATAAAATTTAATTCTGTATGTATTTGATAAATATATAGGTTACACAGAGCTCCACGGAGAAGACACAGAGTTACACTGAGGTTATAATCGAAACCTTCTTATTCCATTTTTAAGAGTAGTAACATTGAAATTAATTAATAATCCTGTTTTCATGTGCGAGAATTTCAGATAGGTTAGTATTTGAGCAATATGGACAGGATTGAACTCATCAACCACCTTAAGTTCAATAACAACAGAGTTTTCAACAAGAATATCAATCCTATACCCACAATTAAGTTTTATCTCTTTATATATTATTGGAGTAGGTTGCTGCCTTTTTATATTTAATCCTGCTCTTGTCAATTCAAAAGCCAGACATTCCTCGTAGGCTGATTCCAGTAATCCGGGACCGAGTTTTTTGTGTACTTCTATTGCACAACCGATTATTCTTTGTGTAATTTCATTTGTTTCCATTTGTAAAGAATATTATTTTTCTCTGTGTTTCTCTGTGTCTCCTCTGTGGAACTCCGTGTAAGTTCTTAGTTCTATTAATTTTCGTTCAGGATTATTTTTATAATATAATTTGGGGTTAATGAATCTTAAATATAAATGATGCAGAAGAGGTAATTCCAAGTTTTTCATGGGTTGCAAAACCAAGGTCAAGTTGTAATGAATTCAGCAGATATCCCAGCCCGAAGCTGAAAGAGGTATTATCGGTACTGAAACCTCCCCGGAGCCAAAGTCTGTTAAATACTTCATACTCAAGCCCTGTCCTGATTATCAGCGCTTTACCCGTACTCATCTCTGCTTCAGCGCCTGCAAAAAGCACTTTATTAAGCTTTATCCCCGCGCCAGCCCTGAGAGTTGTCGGCAGGAATGATTTTCTCAGGGAATTTGGTATCGGGTTAAACAAATGAATGCCCAGACTTAGATTCTCATTAGGTAATATCAGAAGCCCGGCTTCACATGTAATTGAATGCCTTCTGTCATATTCAGATGATGTTTTCTCGGAAAAATAGTCTATCTGCACTCCGGCAGCGATTATCCGGGAAAATGCCAGTCCGCAGCTCAGTCCTGCTGTCTCCCTTCGAAAGTGGTTATATCCGAAATTCGAATATACGATGCCCACGGAACCGTTTCCTGCAGGAATGATAACTCCTGCAGTTCTTGTTCCCAGTTCCCCGATATTGAACCTGTTCTCATAGTTGATGCCGGCTGAGAAAGAGCTGTTGAAGCCCAGAAGTGCCTGGTTATGGAATGAGGGCCAGAATCCGTTTTTCATTATACAAACGGATGACATTCCCGACTCACCTGCTCCGGCTGGAATACGGTATGGATCACCTGCAGAGAGAGCCGTGAATAAAAAAACAAATAAAACCGAAACTGTTATTTTGTGCAGCGAGTACAAAATGTTTCAGGTATAAACTATAAAATTACAAAAAAAAATCAATACCCGAAAGGGGATTATTTTAAATATTTCTTTCTACTTTTTCAACTTAGAGGATCAGGGGGCTAATTGGTTTTGTATTTGATTTTTACCTTCTTCAGCTCTTCATTTGCATCAACTATCTTCTTTTTCAGACCCTCTTTATATTTAATAATCTCTTTCATCACTTTTTTGTCTCCTGCACCGATTATCTGTACAGCAAGGATGCCTGCATTCTGGGCTGCATTAATCCCGACAGTTGCTACAGGTATTCCCGGAGGCATTTGCAGAATAGAGAGCATTGAATCAAGTCCTTCAAGCGAAGCCTTGATTGGGACGCCAATGACCGGCAGGGGCGTTATGGCTGCGATAACTCCCGGTAGATGAGCTGCCATTCCGGCTGCTGCAATTATCACCTTTATTCCTCTTCTTTCAGCATTCCTTGCGAATTTTTCAACTTCCTCCGGAGTCCGGTGAGCCGAAAGGGCATTAATTTCAAATGGTATCCTGAAATCATTGAGAATATGCGCTGTTTTCTCCATCACAGGCAGGTCCGAGGTGCTTCCCATTATTATGCTAACAAGCGGTTCCATATTTTTTATTTAAATTTAACTTCCTGTCATGGACAAAAATAAGTTATTATTTTCATATTTTCGCTCGGCCGGATAATCAATAACCGTCTTTATGAACGAAGTGACTATACTGGATAAGAAGTTCAGGGAACTTATCTCTGAGCAGACAATAAAAAAGAGAATAGATGAAATTGCGCTGCAAATAAACCGCGACTTTACAGGCAGCGAGATTATCTTTGTCGGAATACTTAACGGGGCATTTATGTTTGCTGCCGACCTGTTCAGAAAAATCGATCTGAACGCCAGGATAACTTTTGTAAAACTTGCTTCCTATCAGGGCATCAGTTCATCCGGATCGATTAAAGAGCTGATAGGATGGAACGAAGATCTGGTGAATAAAAAAATCATTGTCGTGGAAGATATAGTTGATACCGGGGCGACATTGGAACGCATTGTTAATGAGTTAGTAATTAGAAATGTTGCTGAAATTAAAATTACCACGATGCTTCTTAAACCTTCGTCATACACACGTGACATTCCAATTAATTATATCGGATTTGAAATCCCGAACAAATTTGTTATAGGTTATGGGCTTGATTATAATGGTTTTGGACGTAACTTGTCATCCATTTATACATTGATTAAATAATTCAAACTTAATATTTACTATGGTTAATATCTTGATTTTTGGTCCTCCCGGATCAGGCAAAGGGACACAGTCAGTGAAGCTGGCTGAGAAATTCAATCTTACTCATCTCTCTACAGGCGATATGCTGAGGGCTGAGATAGCTGCAGGTACAGAACTCGGACAAAAAATGAGTTCTATAATGTCGAAAGGAGAACTTGTACCTGATGAGGTGGTTATTGAAATGATAGCTAATAAGATTGATACGACAAAAGGCAGTTCAGGATTTCTCTTCGACGGCTTCCCTCGTACAGTAGCGCAGACCGTTGCTCTCGATAAAATGCTTAATGAAAGAAAGATGAAAATAGACTCCATGCTGGTGCTTGAAGTTGAACATGATGAACTGGTAAAACGTCTTGTTTTAAGAGCTGATCTGTCAGGACGGCCGGATGACAAAGATACTGCAGTGATTGAAAACAGGATAGATGTCTATAAAGAGAAGACAGAACCTATAATAAATTATTGCCGTGAGAAGGGTATTTATCAGTCCGTTAACGGAATGGGAACAATTGATGATATATTCGGGCGGCTGGCTGATTATATGAAAAAGCTTATGTGATCCCCCAACTCCCCACTTTAGAGGGATGTCGAGAAGTAACAGGGGATCTGTCCCTTGGTGGATTTTATTAGAATTTTAAAAATATGTCTGAGTCCAATTTTATAGATTATATAAAGATATTCTGCCGTTCAGGGAATGGAGGTGCAGGATCGGCTCATCTCCGGAGGGAGAAATTTGTTCCCAAAGGTGGTCCCGATGGAGGTAACGGAGGAAGGGGCGGACATGTGATTATGCGAGGGAACAGCCAGATGTGGACCCTGCTCCATTTAAAGTATAAGCGGCACATATATGCCGGTAACGGAGTCAGGGGAGGAGCACAACAATCAACCGGGGCTGACGGCAAAGATATTATAATTGAGGTACCCCTGGGTACTGTAGTCAAAACAGCCGAAACTTTTCAATTTATATTCGAGATAACAAAACACGGGGAGGAAAAGATACTGGTAAGAGGAGGCAGGGGAGGACTTGGTAATACCCACTTTAAGTCTCCAGTAAACCAGACTCCGCGTTATGCCCAACCCGGCGAACCAGGAATCGAAGACTGGTTTGTTATGGAACTCAAAATACTGGCAGATGTAGGATTAGTAGGTTTCCCTAATACCGGTAAATCAACACTTCTTTCGGTAGTATCAGCAGCAAAACCAAAAATCGCCGACTATCCCTTTACAACGCTTACACCTAACCTCGGGATTGTGAGCTACAGAGATGATAAATCGTTTGTAATGGCTGACATTCCAGGTATAATAGAGGGGGCGCATGAAGGCAAAGGCCTGGGAGTCAGGTTTTTAAGACATATAGAGCGAAATGCTATATTGCTCTTTATTATTCCTGCCGACAGTAAAAACATCAGGGAAGAATACGAGATACTAGTTAATGAACTTAGAATGTACAACCTTGAGCTGCTTGATAAGAAAAGAGTACTGGCTGTATCAAAATCGGACCTTCTCGATGAGGAGATGATGGATGAGATCAGGAAGGACCTGCCCGATCTTCCCGGGGTTTTTATCTCATCACTTACAGGACAGGGACTTACAACTCTTAAAGATATCCTCTGGAGTGTTATGAATAACTAAATGATGGCCTGTTATGCTTGAGCAACTGGATCAGCAGCTTTTTCTCGTTCTGAATTCACTGAATACACCCTTCTGGGACAAAGTAATGTATGCCGTAAGCGGTAAGATAATATGGGCTCCGCTCTACCTTGCAATACTGATCTGGCTGGGATTCAAATATAAAAAGAGATTTCCGGTAATAGTACTTTTCATAATTCTTGCTGTTACGCTTACTGATCAGATGTCAGTTCATTTTTTCAAGAACCTGTTCCTGAGACTTCGTCCATGTCATGAGCCGGCCCTTCAGGGAATGGTGCATCTTGTTAATGATAAATGCGGAGGATTGTACGGATTTGTATCATCACACGCCGCAAATTCATTTAATGTAGCTCTGCTGAGTCTTATGTTCATCAAAAGAAAATGGTATTCAATAAGCATAATTCTATGGGCTGCAATTATCGGCTACAGCAGGATCTACCTGGGTGTTCACTATCCCGGCGATGTTATTTGCGGATCTCTGCTGGGTGCATTGATCGGATGGGGGATGTATAAATTGTACAAAATAACAGATAGTAAGATGCTGAATAAAACATCTTATTTTAAGCAATAATCAATACTGTGCTCTGTCTGAACCTCGATACCACCAATCCTTACTTCAACCTGGCAGTTGACGAATATCTTCTTAAAAACAGTACGAAAGAGTATCTCATACTTGGAATCAACAGTCCTTCAGTTATCATAGGAAAGCACCAGGTTACTCACAGGGAGGTAAATACCCGGTTTGTTTTCGAAAGGAGAATCCCTGTAATAAGAAGGATCTCCGGGGGTGGAACTGTTTACCACGACTTCGGCAACCTTAATTTTACTTTTATCCTTAACAGTAAAAAAGGGAATCAGATTAATTTCAGAAAATACACCCTTCCCATACTTGAATTTTTGGAAGAAAAAGGCATTAAAGCAGGTTTGGAAGGTAGAAGCGACCTGAAAGTTAATGGTATTAAAATATCAGGTAATGCAGAACATATTTACCGCGAAAGGGTTTTACATCATGGCACACTGCTTTTCAATTCCCGGCTTGATGATCTTAGGGGAGCATTAAGGAAAGACAGATCATCCTATTCGACCAGGGCCGTGGAATCAAATCCTTCACAGGTGATGAACCTGAAAGAGATCACACCAGGGGTGAAAGGTACAATTGATTTCAAATCTGAAATGCTGAAATTCTTCCTCGAGAAAGAGGGGAATAAATATATTGAGCTGACCGAAGAAGAGAGATCAGAAACAGGAGAACTGGAAAGATCAAAATACAGTACCTGGGAGTGGAATTATGCATATGGTCCTGAATATTATTTCATTAACAGGTTTGAACTGGAGGGGGAAAAGCATTTCTGCAGGTTATTTGTGAAAGATGGTATAATCAGGGAATGCGAAATTGAGAGATCGGGAGAAATGGCAGCGATAGCGAAAAAGCTTATTGGCTGCAAGCATATGGTTAAGGAAATAGTTGAGATATTTAAACAGCAAAAGATTAATATAAAAAGCGCAGGGATTTTTAATTTCTTTTAATAAAGTGGATATTTTAAAATCAGTAGTGGTCTGGTTGATCGGGATAGCAATTATGGTTATATTCTTCCCTGTTACTTTTATTATATGGCTGCTTGTTCTTCCATTCGACAGGGAACGTTCCGTGGTTCACTGGATGCTGATATATCAGTCAATTATTATTTCGTATGTGGTACCGATCTGGCGAATTAATGTTGAAGGGCGGAAAAAAGCATGTCACGGAACCACATATGTTGTTATATCCAATCACCAGTCAATACTCGATATTCTGATCATTAATTGTCTTTGCTACCGGTTTAAATGGATATCAAAAATAGAGAACACGAAAAAGCCGGTACTGGGCTGGTATCTGAAAATGGCAGGTTATATAACCGTTAACAGGGGCGATAAAGAGAGCAAGGAGAGAATGCTGGAGGAGTCATACCAATGTTTAAAGAAGGATATTTCGATCATGATATTCCCAGAGGGGACCCGTTCCGCCAACTGCGAAATTGCTTTTTTCAAAAGAGGAGCTTTCCAGCTGGCTATATCCGCAGGTGTACCTGTCCTGCCTGTACTGATAGACGGTACAGGCAGAGTCCTTCCCAAGCATGGTTTTATATTCGGCGGATTTCATAAAATAACAATAAAAGTCCTTGATCCTGTGGATGTGGAATCATTCGGAACAAATAGCCCTGAAGAACTTGCAATGAAATTCCAGCAAATGATGGCAGCGAAATTAAAGGAACTCCGAGAGGAATCTGACAGGAAATGACTCATGCCTCTTCATACAGAAGGATACTGCATAAGATGGGATATTATGACTATCAGCATGGCTTAATCTATCGTCATATTAAACAACAGGGTATGTGGGAAAGACACCTTGATCGTTGCAGGAATATGATAATCAGGGCTATAGATCTGTATAAGCCCGAAAAGATTACCGTACTTGGCAGCGGATGGCTGCTGGAGCTTCCGCTTGCTGAGATGATTGAAAGAACTCAAAAAATAATACTTGTCGATATAGTCCATCCTCCTGAAGTGATAACCCAGACTGCAGAGTATACTAACATTCACATTGTTGAAGAAGATATTACGGGAGGTCTGATAGAATTAGTCTGGAAGAAAGCAGGTAACAGAACATTTTTAAACAAACTATCATCTCTGGAGGATATTCTTGTGCCTGAATACACACCAGGCTGTGACCCCGGGATGGTTATATCACTGAACATTCTTACACAATTGGAGATACTGCCATTAAAACTTTTAAGAAGAAAATGCAGGAGAGTGGCAGAGGAAGATTTCATGAATTTAAGGAAAGAGATTCAAAACAACCATATTAACTTTCTGGAGAATCATAATTCAGTTTTGATTTCTGATATAGCGGAGGTTTTTAAGAAAGCAGGAGGAGATTCGTATGAGAACAGTACTATAGTTGTTGAATTGCCCCGGGGTAAAGAAAGGGAGGAGTGGACATGGGATTTTGATCTTACCGGTACCGATTATAATCAAAAGAATTCTGTATTTAAAGTTGCTGCAATTTTGATTTGAAATGGAGAGGAAGAAAATAAAAAAGAAATACCAGGAGATTATTGAAGAAAATGAGGCTCGTCTTGGAAAGTTGAAAAAAAGGCAATTTCTCGTCTCGATGGTACGGCTGGTATTGTTTGCCGGGGGAATAGCTGCCTCAATACCTTTTTTCAGAAGCTCAGTAACAGCAGGAATAATTGTTCTTATTATTTCTGCACTCTTATTCATATTTCTTGTAAAATATTATGCTATACTGGCTGAAAAGATCCATTTCACCAACAACATTATCAGGATCAATGAATCTGAACTAAAAGGTTTTCAGGGTGACTATTCTGCTTTTAACGGTGGTAATGAATGGATAGATAAGGATCATGACTTTTCCATGGATGCAGATCTTTTCGGAGATGATTCACTGTTCAGGTTTCTTAACAGGACTGTGACAGGATTTGGAAGAGAGACCCTGGCCAGGTGGTTATCTGAACCTTATAAGTTCCGGAACAATATTGAAGCAAGACAGGAGGCGGTGGATGAACTAGCACCAAAGATATCCTGGCGTCAGGAGTTTATGGCATATGGTCTGGGAAAACCTCTTGAAAAAGAAGATGTTGAGAGTCTCAAGAGCTGGTTGGAAGAAAAGGATAGCTTTCTTTCTGCCTCTACACTGAAAACATTAATCCTTCTCTCACCTGTTTTAACAGTCTCTCTCCTGGTTCTGGCACTGCTCAATCAGGTTCCATTAAATGTTTTAGGGTTCCTGTTTATTCTTTACCTTTTATTTGTTGCGACATACCTGAAAAAGACCAACCGGATACATAATATGGTGTCAAAAAAATTCACGCTTCTTTCTGCATTTGAAAAACTGATCTCCCTGTTCGGAAATGAGCAATTCAGGTCACAGATCCTTACAGAGACTGCCGGCAGATTAATTTCAGACAACAAATCAGCAGTTTTCACGATCAGGGAGCTGAGGAGGATAATTGAAGCATTTGACAGCCGTCTGAACATTTTAGCCGGCTTTTTGCTTAATGGATTGGTCTTATGGGATTTTCAGTGTTTGATAAGGCTTGAGAGCTGGAAGGCAGAAACAGCAGGACAACTTCCGGAATGGCTTGAAACAATAGGGGAGGTTGATGCACTTGTGAGCCTGGCAAACCATGCCTGTAACAATCCGGAATATATCTTTCCCGAGATCACAAGCGGAGAGCCTGTAATTGAGGCGATCAATCTCGGACATCCGCTTATAGATGAGAAAACCAGGGTTTATAATGATTTCTCCATCAGAAATAAAGGAGAGATATACATTGTGACAGGGGCAAATATGTCGGGCAAAAGCACTTTCCTCAGGACAGTAGCAGTTAATTTAATAATGGCAATGGCAGGAACGGTTGTCTGTGCCTCTGAATTCAGATTCATTCCATGTAACCTGTTCTCAAGTATGATAACGACAGACTCTCTCAGTAAAAATGAGTCCTATTTCTATGCTGAACTTAAAAGGCTGAAAACACTGAAAGAGAAACTGGGGTCGGACGAAGAGCTTTTCTTCCTGCTTGATGAGATCCTTAAGGGAACAAACTCAGAAGATAAAAGTACCGGGTCGAAACTGTTCCTTTCACGGCTGGCTGACCTGAATGGCACGGGGATAATTGCCACACATGACCTTTCACTGGGTAAAATGGAAAATGAATTCCCGGGAAAGATCTTCAATAAATGTTTTGAGGTGGAAATTGAGGGGGAGAACATATTGTTTGATTATAAACTAAGGGATGGTATAACACGCCATATGAATGCCGGTTTGCTAATGAGGCAAATGGGAATAATATAAACTATTACCTTTTATTAACATCCCGACTGACAATGTAATTGTCGATCAATCAGTTAAATATTTTAGTAACTGTCTTTTTGTCATTCAGGCATGGATCAAATTTAGTCTCATTGTTGAAAAATTGAATGCCTGCAACAACTCTATTTAACTATATTTGCGCAAAAATTCTGAAAAATGTCAGTTGCAGGATATTCAGAAGAACATATAAAAACCCTCGAATGGAGAGAGCATATCAGGCTGAGACCGGGTATGTATATAGGCAAGCTGGGTGATGGTTCATCGGAGGATGACGGTATTTATGTTCTGCTGAAAGAGGTGATGGATAATGCTGTTGATGAATATATGATGGGTTTCGGGAAGAAAATTGATGTGTCGATATCGGGCAGGGAGGTACGGGTGCGGGATTATGGCCGCGGGATCCCGCTCGGCAAAGTTCTCGATGCCGTGGCAAGAATGAATACCGGTGCCAAATATGATTCAAAAGCCTTCAAAAAATCCGTGGGACTGAATGGAGTCGGGGTAAAAGCTGTGAATGCTCTATCTTCGAAGTTTGTTGTCAGATCAATACGTGACGGGCAGATCAAGATTAACGAGTTCGAACACGGGATTTCTGTAAAGGATAACCCGTTAGAGCCAACGAATGAAGAAAATGGCGTTGAGGTGATCTTCCAGCCTGATGAAGAGATGTTCGGCAACTATTATTATATCTCGGAATATGTGGATACAATGCTCAAGACATACGTATACCTGAATTCCGGACTTATAGTTAACTTCAACGGAAACAAATTCTTTTCCAGGAACGGCCTTGCGGATCTGCTGAATGAAAACATGAGCAAAGAGGGATTATATCCTCTTATTCACCTGAAGGGCGATGATATTGAAGTTGCTTTTACCCATGTAATGCAATACGGGGAAGATTACTACAGTTTTGTTAATGGACAGCATACAACCCAGGGAGGCTCTCACCTTATAGCATTCAAGGAGGCAATAGTCAGGACAATCAGGGAGTTTTACAAAAGAGATTATGATCCTGCCGATATAAGGTCATCAATAATTGCTGCAATAAGCATAAAAGTAGAGGAACCCATTTTCGAATCACAGACAAAAACTAAGCTGGGATCAAAGGATATGGGGCCTGAAGGACCATCTATAAGAATCTTTATTAATGATTTCATTAAGAAACAGCTCGATGATTTCCTGCATAAGAATCCTGACACAGCAGCAATTCTTTTGAAAAAAATTCAGGATTCTGAAAAAGAAAGAAAGGCTATTTCGTCAATACAGAAGCTGGCCAGAGAGAGGGCAAGAAAAGTGAGCCTTCACAATAAAAAGCTGAGAGACTGCAGGATACATTATAATACCAATGATCCCGACAAGCTTGATTCAACAATCTTTATTACTGAGGGTGACTCAGCAAGCGGTTCGATCACCAAATCGAGAAATGTCGAAACGCAAGCTGTTTTCAGCCTCAGGGGAAAGCCGCTTAACTCGTTCGGTCTTACAAAGAAAATTGTATATGAGAACGAAGAATTTAACCTGCTGCAGGCAGCCCTGAATATCGAAGACGGAATTGAAAACCTTAGGTATAATAATGTGGTGATCGCAACGGATGCCGATGTTGACGGTATGCACATAAGGCTTCTCCTGCTTACATTCTTCCTCCAGTTCTTCCCTGAGCTTGTCAGAAGAGGACATGTTTATATTCTTCAAACACCGTTGTTCAGGGTAAGAAACAAAAAAGAGACAAGGTATTGTTACACTCCCGAAGAAAAATCCGCGGCAATAGATGCACTCGGACCTAACCCGGAAATCACAAGGTTCAAGGGACTGGGGGAAATATCGCCCGATGAGTTTAAATATTTTATTGGGAAAGAGATACGTCTTGAACCTGTAAGAATGAAAAAAACTGATGCCGTTAACGGTTATCTCGAGTTTTATATGGGTAAGAATACTCCTGAGCGCCAGGATTTTATTATTGAGAACCTGAGAGTTGAGGAGGATAAGGTTGAATCAGAAATCTGAAGAACAAATAAGCTGCCTATAATATGTCTATGGAAGAAATGGATCTTGATATTGACGGTATTGAGGATGGAGAAGTAATGCCGGAAGGATCGGACACACTTCATTCGGTAACAGCCCTGTCGGGAATGTACCAGGACTGGTTCCTGGATTATGCTTCCTATGTTATTCTGGAAAGAGCTGTTCCGGAACTTTTTGACGGACTAAAACCTGTTCACAGGCGTATTCTTCATTCAATGAAGCGGATGGATGACGGACGGTTCAGCAAGGTTGCAAATATCATTGGTCATACCATGCAGTTTCATCCTCATGGTGATGCCTCAATAGGCGACGCCCTTGTGCAATTAGGGCAGAAGGAGCTCCTCATTGATACACAGGGCAACTGGGGCAATATGCTCACCGGAGATGGAGCAGCAGCATCAAGATATATAGAGGCAAAACTCTCAAAATTCGCCCTCGATGTCGTCTTCAACCCCAAGACCACTGAATGGAAACTATCATATGACGGCCGGAACAAGGAACCTGTAACTCTTCCAGTCAAATTTCCGCTGCTTCTGGCAATGGGAGTGGAAGGTATTGCGGTCGGGCTTGCATCAAAGATACTGCCTCATAATTTTGTGGAACTCATAGATGCGACTATTCAATACCTCCAGGGCAGGGAATTTACTCTTTATCCCGATTTTCCGACAGGAGGATTGATAGACGCATCAAGATACAATGACGGGCAAAGAGGCGGTGTGGTCAAGGTAAGAGCAAAGATTGAAAAAATCGACAAGAAAACTCTGGTTATCACAGAGATACCTTATGGTAAAACAACCCCCTCCCTGATCGAATCAATCATTAAAGCCAACGAGAAGGGAAAAATAAAAATCAGGAAGATTGACGATAATACCTCGGCAAATGTTGAAATCGTGATTCATCTGATGCCGGGAGTGTCACCCGACAAAACCATAGATGCTCTCTACGCACTTACGGATTGTGAATATTCAATTTCACCAAATACATGTGTTATAACAGGAAACAAGCCTTCCTTCATAGGGGTAAGTGCAATCCTGAAAAAATCAGCCGACAAAACAGTTAAATTGCTGAAAGCAGAGCTTGAGATCCGGAAAAATGAACTACAGGAAGAGTGGCACATGTCATCCCTCGAAAAGATCTTTATTGAAGAGAAGATCTATCGCGATATAGAGGAATGTGAAACCTGGGAAGCCGTGATCGAAGCCATAGACAAAGGTCTCATGCCATTTAAAAAGAAACTGCAAAGGGAAGTAACCAGGGAAGATATCATACAGCTTACAGAAATAAAGATAAAGCGTATTTCAAAATTCGATGTCAAAAAAGCTGACGAGCATATCAGGGGAATAGAAACAGAACTTGATGAGGTGAAGAACCATTTAAGGAATATTGTGCCTTTTACCATCAACCATTTCAGGCAGATAAAGAAGAAATACAGCAAGGGAAGGGAGAGAAAGACGGAGATCAGGAGCTTCGATATGATACAGGCAACAAAAGTTGTTGCAAGCAATGCCAGATTATATATTAATTACAAAGAAGGATTCATAGGAACAGGTCTGAAGAAAGATGAGTTTGTCTGTGAGTGTTCCGACATTGATGATATACTGGCAATTCGCAAAGACGGCGTTTATCTTATTACAAGGATTGCTGAAAAAGTATTTGTGGGGAATGATTTAATTTATGCTCAGGTGTTTCTTAAAAATGACGAGCGGACAATATACAACATTATTTACCAGGATGGGAAGAATGGCGCTTTGCTGGCTAAACGATGTGCAATAACGGGTCTCACACGTGACAAGGAGTACAATCTGACAAGAGGAAATCCGGGGTCAAAGATCGTCTACTTCAGCGCAAATCCAAACGGCGAAGCCGAGGTGATAAAAGTACATCATAAGCCCAAAGCCCGTCTAAAAAGGCTCGTTTTTGAATTTGATTTCGGGCAGCTTAATATTAAGGGTAAATCCTCGATGGGAAACATCCTGACAAAGAACGCTGTGCATAAGATTTCCCTCAAGGAGAAAGGACTCTCAACATTGGGAGGCAGGAAAATATGGTTTGATGATTCAGTGTTCAGGCTTAATGTAGACGGGAGGGGAATCTTCCTTGGTGAATTCAGCGCTGATGACAAGATACTGGTGATAACGAAAAACGGTTACTTCCGGCACACCGGATTTGACCTTTCAAACCATTTTGAAGATAACATTCTTGTAATTGAGAAATTCAGACCGGGGAAGGTCTATTCTGCCGTTTACTGGGATGCAGAACAGAAATTTTATTACCTGAAAAGGTTCATGATCGAGGAATCAGAAAAACCACTCTGTTTCATTAATGAACATCCTGGATCGAAGCTTGTAAGCATCACGGAAGTTGAATATCCGAGATTTGAGATTCATTTCGGGGGTAAGCATAAAAGCCGTGAAACAGAGATCATTGAGGTGGCTGAATTTATCGGCGTAAAAAGCTATAAGGCTAAGGGAAAGAGACTTACAAGCTTCACCGTCGATAATATCACGGAACTTGAACCTGTAGTAAAGAAAGAAAGTAATCTGCCTGAAGGGGAAACTGATGAAGATGAAGATACAGCTCCTTCCTCGGTACATCAGGATCCGGCCCAGATGAAGCTCGAATTGTGATGCGGAAAAGGAGTCTGGTATATATAATCGGTTTTATGGGCAGCGGCAAGTCAACTGCCGGGAAAAGACTTGCCTCAGCTCTGGGATGGTCATTTATTGACCTCGACAGAAAGATAGAAGAAAAGGCAGGGAAAACTATTGAACAGATATTTTCACAACATGGTGAAAGTCATTTCCGTAGGATTGAAACAAATCTCTTAAGAAATGTCGGATCGAGTGCCGAAACTGTAGTCTCTACAGGAGGAGGCACTCCCTGTCATGGTGATAACATGGATTTCATGCTTCAGACCGGACTTACAGTTTACCTTAAGATGACTCCTTCCCGGCTTGCCGGACGATTAATAAAATCAACAGATGAAAGGCCATTATTAAAAAATATTCCGGATGACAAGCTAATAAAATTTATTGAGGATAAGCTTGAATACCGCGAAAAATGGTATAAAAGATCTAATATTACAATTAGCGGCATTGATATTGATATCAATCTGTTATGCTCAAGGATTAAAACATCTCTTTCATTCTGACCGGCAATAACTCCCGTATTTATCCTTTAAAGTTAGCCTTATCATTTCCCTGCAATTTGAAAAAAATGAAAGTAAGAGATCATGAATTATGATTAAATGCTTACTTTAGTATGATTTAACAGAACGGGGAGATTTTTATGCGTGACAGATTGTTCAAGCTCTTAGGAGTTGAGAGCGGAGAGGAGTCAATGGTATCTATGCTGCTGGCACAATCTGTTTTTCTAGGAATTTTCTTCGGAGCATTCGATATAAGCGCCCATTCTCTCTTCCTGTCGATTTTTGACGAGAAGATGATGGCAAGGGGATATGTAATCTCAGGCCTTGCGGGCATAATACTCACATCTGTTTATACCGGATTACAGACCAGGATGGTTTTTAAGAGCTTCTCTACTATCAATCTTATTTTTGTTACCACAATTACAATGATCTTATGGATCCTCCTGCTTGTTAATCCTGCAAAATGGGTGATTTTCATTGTATTTATCATGCTGGGCCCTCTTAATATACTGGCTATGCTGGGATTCTGGGGAACTACAGGTCGTTTGTTCACTCTTCGCCAGGGGAAAAGATTGTTTGGTCTCATTGATTCAGGAATGATAGTGGGAATAATAATAAGTTGTTATGCAATTCCTGTTTTGCTTTCATTTAACTTCAAGCCGCACAATATTTTACTCATCAGCTCTTTTGCCATCTTAACCGGCAGCATTGTACAGGTACTGATAGGCAGACGCTTCCAGTTTCTGTCAGGTAAGGTAGAAAAGTCAGAAGGATCAGATAAGAAAAAATCGGTTACAACACTTTTCAAGTCTGACTCCTACATAAGGGTAATGAGTATATTCATTGCACTCTCGGTAATGACAGCCTTTTTTGTCATGTATTCATTTATGGCAGTGACCAGGGAACAATACCCTTCGGAAGAGGATATGGCACGGTTCCTCGGCCTCTTTACCGGCAGCATGATGATATTTACACTGCTGATAAAGCTTCTTGTTTTCTCCTACCTGATAAGGAACTATGGATTGAGAACCTGCCTTGCACTCTCCCCGTTACTTGTTGCCACATTTACATTAATAGCAGTGATAGTCGGGATGTTAATGGGATTTACCCCCGCAACAAGCGGATTCATGCTCTTTTTCATGTTGCTTGCACTCAGCCGGCTCTTCTCAAAATCCCTTAAAGATTCAATTGAATCACCCTCTTTCAAGGTGATTTACCAGACGATAGATGAGAAGATCCGTTATGAAGTCCAGTCAGCAATGGACGGAACAGTGAATGAGATTGCTGCTCTTACTTCAGGTCTTTTACTGGCAGGTCTTGGTCTCCTGAGCTTTGTAAAGCTTATTCATTTTTCCTGGGTGCTGTTTGTTCTTACGATCATCTGGATCTATTTTGCCATAAAGTTATATTCAGAATACAGGAACTCGATCAGGAAAGCCCTGGAGTCGGGCCACCGGGAAAATCTGGGAGAGGGCCTTTCCCGGGAAGAAATTATAATTAAAAGCAGATTTTCTGCAGACCAGGCATTTAATACAAATTATCTTCCCCTTATTTCAGGAGATTTTTCAAGCATTGAAAAGAACAAAAATCACTGGTTCATTGAGAAAATACTCAACTATTCAGATAGGAGAAAAGATTTATGCTTACTTCCGGCATTAAAAAAGATTGCAGAAGAGAAGGATATTGATGAGGGAACGAAACATCGTTCTCTAAAGATTGCTGAGGATCTGGAACATGCCTATTCCTCTGGCAGTCAAACTACTGATAAGCTGGCTAATGCAAGGAAAATACTGGCTGGTTCAAAACAGCCTCAGACTACACAAATATTGAGACTTCTCAGGGATAATAACATTCAGTCGAAAGAGATAGCAGTCTATATGATCGGGAAATTCAAGCTTACCGATATGCTGACTGAGGTGTGCGAGTGTCTTAATGTCAGGGGGCTGGAAATCCCGGCTGCCAATGTTCTTAAAAGTTTTGGAAGGGATGGCGGGGAAGAGATAACCAAATCACATATGATCTCATCCGGGAACGTTAATATAAGTAATACTACCCTCCGTTTACTCGGTGAGAATAGCAGCGGAGAAAATGATGAATTTCTCTTTTCCCGGTTATGGTCGAATTCGCGACAGTTAAGGGAGGTTGCACTGGAATCTCTTGTCAGCAGAAACTATAAAGTCGGAGAGGATGATAAGGACAGACTTCATCAGATGATATCTGACGTTATAGGTATAATGGTATGGAACATTTCTGCACGGATAAGCCTGCAAAGGAAAAACGACACATTGCTGCTTGAACCCATGAATATGGAGATGGCACGCTGGAACAGATTCCTGTTCAACTTGCTTGCTATTGCATATGACTCCGGGTCAATGAACAAGATAAGGGAGAACCTTGAAAGCGGAACCATTGAAAGTGTCAATTTCGCACTCGAAATGATGGACCTGGTGATCGATGAATCAATAAAGCCAAAACTTGTCCCGCTTGTCGACATTATTCCTGATGAAGATAAGGTAAAAGCTCTTTACCAGTTTTTTCCGGGTGAAATACCTGAATACTACCACCTTCTCGAAAATATTATTAACCGCGATTATAATCTGCTGGGCATCTGGATAAGAGCCTGTGTTATCAGGAGTATAGATAAAATTGACAATGAGAATCTTGCGGAATCCTTGAGAGCGCTTCTGTTCAGCCCTGAAGCAATACTCAGGGAAGAATCTGCCAGGCTTATTTCCGGATTGAATAAAGAATTATATAAATCTGCATCAGGAAGGTTATCTGACAATATAAAGGAACAGCTCGATAAAATAATAAGCAGTGAAACATCCTCCGGGGAGCTGCTCTACGAAAAAACGGGATTCCTTTCGGATTGCTTTACGGAATTAACAGAGGACGATCTGCTGTTAGCTGCAGGCTCCCTGCAATATCTGGATAATATCCAGCCGGCTGATCTGGCTGATGAAGAAGGCGGCATTTTATGGCCGGTGCGATCAGGTAAACCAGACGCTAAGGCTGAAATAATTTATGGAACAGGGGAAACCGAGGGAACAAAACCTCCATTGGGTGATTATGATCACTGGTATTTACTTCCTCTTAAAACAGTTGAAGAATATAATTTCAGGTTTCCTGAAAAGGCTCTTGAGATGATGAAATATATAGAAACTCACGAAAATTAAAAGGCAAAAATGGCATTACGCAGGACTACAATATTCAGGCAATTGATCATAAACATAGCTATTCCTACATTGCTGGCTTTGTTAATTTTTGCAGTTTTTAATTTTCAACGCACCCGCTCCCAGCTTGCAAGGAGCAATGAAGAGAAAAACAGACTCCTGGTAAATGAGGTTACCAAAATCCTCAGGTTCCAGGATATTGCTATAAACCTTATTGAGGATGAATTCAATAACAGGTTCAGGGGGTTAAGTTCCAGGCTGGTAAACGAATATTTTACCAATACTGATAACCTGGAAGATATTGATCTGAAAAAAGTTGCCGAAGAGGTGGGAATGGACCCTGATAATGAGGATATATATATAATGGCTGAAGACGGTACAGTAATCAATACCACATTCATCGATGAGCTTGGATTTAATCTTTACAGTCTGGGTGATAACTTTAAGAAATATCTTGCCGGGATACGCGAATCGGGAGGGTTTGTTACCGACCTGTTTGCCATAGAACATCAGACAAAGAGACCCAAAAAGTATACTTATCAGGCAACAAAAGACAGAAAATATATAATTGAGCTTGGAGCATATTCCAAACAGGTTGATGAGGTTATTCAGGCTATCGAGGATACAAAAGCTGAAATGAAAAGCGAAACAGAGGGTATTATTGATGTTGAATTGTTCCTGATCGCTGATGAACCATTCAGCATGAACAAAAATGCTCTTGAGGTTGAAAGTCAGAAAGAGAACCTTTTAAAAGCTTTTACCGACAAAGACACAATAAACATTACGGAAAAAGTCGGTAAATCCTGGTATAATTATCGTTATATCTACATGGAAAGAGCCGGCATGAAGGATAAACCGTCAAGCCTGTATAGCCAGGGCTCAGTGATCAGGATTATCTCTGACCTTACTTCTCAAAAAGCATTATTGAGAAAAGAAGCCATTAAGTTCATCCTGGTATTTGTTGTAACTCTTATTGCTCTTACAATATTGATATACAGAAAAGCCAGAGTAATAACCCGGCCAATAATAAATCTTGTGGAGAATGTAGACAGGATAACGGACGGGAACCTTAGGGAAAGGGCGGAAGTGGTTGGTAATAACGAAATTACAAGACTTTCGGAGAAATTCAATATGATGATAGCACAGTTGGAAAGCTATACCTATGAGCTTGAAGAAAAGGTGAAGGAGAGAACTGTGAAAATTGAAAAACAGAAAGAGGAGATAGAAGAGCAGAAAAAACATATCACTGACAGCATCTATTATGCACGGAGGATACAAAATGCAATACTCCCTTCATTCAGCATGATAAGTGAACACCTCAGCAATTACTTCATTTATTATTTGCCAAAAGATATTGTAAGCGGAGATTTTTACTGGGTTCATGAAGTTGACGGACTTTTTATAATTGCAGCTATTGACTGCACCGGACATGGTGTACCCGGTGCCTTCATGTCGATCGTTGGCTTCAATCAGCTGAATTATGTTGTAACAGTTAAAAAAGCCAGATCAGCATGCAAAATACTTGATGAACTCAATAAAGGAGTAATAACAACACTGAATGAAAATACAGGTGAAAACTCAATAAAGGATGGAATGGACATAGCCCTGTGTGTGCTTGATCTTAAAGCCGCGAAGGCTGAATTCGCAGGTGCAAATAATCCCCTGATACTGATACGAAATAACATGTTAACCAGATATAAAGGAGATCGTTTCCCTATAGGGGCATATGAAGGTGATGATCCACAGAACTTTACTAATAATATCATTGACCTGAATAGCGAAGACTGTCTTTATCTTTTCTCAGACGGATATGCTGATCAGTTCGGAGGGCTGGATGGCAAGAAATTTATGTATAAAAGATTTGAACAGCTTCTTCTCGAAATACATACTTTGCCGATGGATGAACAGAAGGAGACACTAAATAATAGACTGCTGAAATGGAAAGGCTCCAACGACCAGGTGGATGATATCCTGGTGATTGGCATAAGAATATAGGATACAATATATTTCTAATTTCTGACTATGGGATTAAAAGAAGATGCCAGGACATTCAATCCCTTTCCTGGATTAAGGCCATTCGCGCCTGACGAAAACGACTTGTTTTTTGGACGTGAAAAGGAAAGTGAAGAGATCCTGAAGAAACTCCTTAAGAACCGGTTTGTTACTGTAATTGGTGCTTCAGGCAGCGGTAAATCATCACTTATCTATTGTGGTGTATTGCCGGAAATCCGGAACATGGAAAAGGACGAATCATCAAAATGGAAGATAATCACATTCAGACCGGGAAATGATCCGCTGGGTAATCTCGGAAACTCAATCAAGGAAGAAATTTCGGGAACTGACCTGAGAAAGACTGAGGTGGAGACTATTCTCCTGGATATGCATTTAAATTCCGACGGAATTGCATCCGCTTTAAAGAAATATCTCATCACTGATAATGAAAAAATCCTTCTTGTAGTTGATCAGTTTGAAGAACTCTTCAGATACAGCACTGCAAGTACCGGTGGAGCAAGGGAAAGTAATGTTGCTGAGTTTGTTGAAAAAATAGTGAGCGCTATCAGCCAGCCCGAAGGAAATATATACACATTAATAACAATGCGCTCCGATTTTATTAGTGAATGCGCACATTACCAGGGCCTTACGAAATTAATAAATAACAGTAACTACCTTGTTCCGCACATGGACAGGGAGAATTACAGACAGGCAATTGAGGGTCCAGTTAAATATGCAGGAGCATCTATTGAGGAAAAGCTTGTTGAGACACTTCTGAAAGATATCGGAGAAAGAACTGATCAGCTGCCGGTACTGCAGCATGCACTTATGAGGACATGGACACACTGGCAGGAGCTTGATGAGCCGGGTCACCCGATAAGTTATTCTGATTATGATTCTGTGGGGACCATGACCGATGCAATGTCGAGACATGCCAATGAAGCATTCGAGGAGCTTAACCCGAGGGGGAAGGAGATATGTGAGAAGATGTTCAAAACAATCACCGAAAAGGGAGCTGACAATAAAGGTATCCGTCATCCTTCAAGTGTAACAACAATAAAATCGATCATCCAGTGTACAAGTGAAGAACTCTTCGAGGTCGTTGAAAAATTCCGGATTCCCTCCCGATCATTTATTACACCCCGGCAAATAGTCCCTCTTGACGATGATTCCATAATTGACCTCTCTCATGAGAGCCTTATGAGGTTGTGGGACCGGCTCAGAGGATGGGTGGATGATGAAGCAGCATCGGTGCAGATGTATCTTCGTCTCTCTGAAGCATCAGCAATGTTCCAGCAGGGAAAAACAAGCCTTTGGAGACCACCCGATCTTCAGCTCGCAATAAACTGGCGCGACCAGCAGAAACCAACCCTGGATTGGGCACAGAGATATGACCCGGCTTTCGAAAGAGCAATGGTCTATCTTAGGACCAGCGAGAAGGAATACCTCGATGAGGAAGAAAGCAAAATACAGCTGCAAAAAAGACAAATGAAGAGAGCAAAGATCGTTGCTATGATCCTTGGGACTGCAGCTATTATTTCGTTGGGATTCATGTTATTTGCTTTTGTCCAGAGAATAGCCGCTGACAGGGCAACAATGCTTGCTGAGGAAAGAAGACAGCAGGAAGAGATAGCGAGGGCAGAGGCTGATGCTTCTGCAATAGTAGCGAAGAGACAAAGTGAAATAGCTGATTCAAATGCTGTTGTTGCACGAACAAATGCAGAGGAAGCTCTTCGTCAGAAATCATTTGCCTTAACACAACAGACAATTGCAGAAATAAATGCTGAAGAAGCAAGAAGACAGGAACAGATTGCTCTTGAACAATCTGATTCTGCAACAAGAGCAAGCATCAGAGCAGATGAAAATGCCAGACTGGCAAATATTCAGAGAGAAGAAGCCTTACGCCTGAGAATGCTTTCTGTTGGTAAGTCAATGTCAGTCAAGTCGTTACAGGTTCAGGGACAGCAAGACCTCCAGACATTGCTCGCTTACCAGGCATACCTCTTTAACAAGAATAATAAAGGTCTTGAAAATGATGCAGATATTTATACCGGCCTTTATAACGTAGTAAAACAATATGGTAATATCAATTATAAAATCTTTAAGGGGCATAACGGCGAAATAAAGAGTATAGCCTATGTGCCAGGCAGAAATGAATTCTATACTTCAGGTGATGACGGACAGGTACTCAAATGGAATCCGGATAATAAAGAACTAACGTACCAGGTAATTTATTCCGGTGGGGATATAATAGAAGTGCTTGCAGTAAGCCCCGATGCATCATGGCTGGCATGTGGAAGCAGCAACTCTTCAATACGCATGATACCACTGCAGAGTAATGACACTCAGTATGAAATGAAGGGACATACCGGTAAACTAAAGTCACTGGTCTTTTCTTATGATGGCGATTACCTCTATTCTGCATCACTTGACGGGAAAGTGCTTAAGTGGGACCTGGCAGCCAAAACAAGTAAGGATGTGACTACCGGAACAATGAAAATAACATCTATTGATATATCATCAAACGGACACTATATTGCAGGTATTAACAGTAATGGAAATGTAATTATCTGGGATCCTGAAAATAAAACTGAGAATTTCAGAATTGAAACGACTAGTAAAAATATCAAGGTTATCCGGTTCAAACCTGATGAAAACATATTAGCTATTGGTGATGTAAACGGAAATGTTGAATTATGGGATATAGTCGCCGGAAAAATGATTTCAGAAGTCAGGGCTCATACTGCCCAGGTAAACGATATACGGTTTAATCCTGTTCTTAACCAGATGGCAACTGCAAGCAATGATAAGACGCTTAAGATATTCAACAATATCTCCGACCTTACAGAAGCGCCGATCACATTCAGCGATAATGAGGGGTTTGTACTTGTGATGCAGTTCAGTCCCGACGGCCAGCTTATCATTTCAGGAACATATGAAGGTACACCGAATCTGATCGGACGTCCATCGCATGTAAACTACATGGTTGATAATATCTGCGATCTTGTCACAAGGAATATGACCCAGAATGAATGGAACACATACGTTGCCAGGGATATTCCTCTTGAACAGACATGTCAGGGGAAATCATATAATATTAAAGTTAATGAAATAAAATAAAGATATCAGGAAATGAAGTACAGATATTCATATCCGGTTATTCACAGGTTGTTTTTGATTGTTATTATCAGCTTAATACCTCTGATACTATTGTCGCAGGAAGCAACCACCTGTGCTGAAAACCTGAAAAATGCACAGACATTTTTTGATAACGGGCAGGTGGAGCAGGTCCCCGGAATGCTTTCAGAATGTCTTAAATCGGGATTTAACCGCGAGGAGGGGCTTACAGCTTATAAGCTTCTTATACAGACATATCTTTTTGAAGACAAGAACGAACTGGCTGACTCCGTAATGCTTGCATTCCTGAAAAAAAATCCGGAGTATGAGCTGAGCCCGACAGATCATTCAAGTTTTGTGTTCCTGTATAATAAGTTTAATGTTAAATCAGTCATACAGATTTCAGTTCATCTTGGAACAAATCTTCCGTTCATAACATTCATTGATCCGAAATCCGTTGCCGGTATTCCGGGGGAAGGCATTTACAAATCAAAGGCACTCAACCTCTATGCATCGCTGGAAGCCAAAATTAAGTTAGCAGAGAAACTCGAACTGAACATCGAAGGTGGATATTCACAGATCAAATTTACTAACATAGAGGATTTCTTGCGCTTTCAAGAAACAACTTATAATGAGACTCAGCAAAGGATTGAAGTGCCGCTGAGCATTACATATGACATTAAGAACTTCGGAAAATTAACTCCGTATGGCAGGTTTGGCATAGGACCTGCTTTTACACTGGCCTCAAAAGCCCTGGCTGAATCTAATCCTAAAGATGAAAATAACCATGACGATCGAACCAGAACCATTATCGACAGGAATGATTCGAGAATAAATATGGATCTGTTTGTCCAGATTGGTGCAGGAATAAAACTCAAAACCAGGGGAGGTTATTTTCTTGCCGAACTGAGATCAAATGCAGGAGCCCTGAACCAGACGATCAGAGGGGGCGCTTCTCCGGAACAGCTGGAATTTCACGATTTCTATAAAGATGATGATTTTCATCTTAATTCATTGAATTTCAGCTTAGGATATACTCAGATCTTTTACAAACCTTCAAAAAGAAAGGAGTAGCACATGAAAATAAGATACTTAATATTGTTTATGGCAGCAGTGCTCTCTTCCTGTGAAAGAAATTCCGACACAAATGATATTCTGATTAAATTCTATGGAGATGCTTATGAAGACATAGGATACTCTGTTTCAGAAACTGATAATGGATATGTTATTACAGGTCAGATTACCAGATTAACAAGAGACGGCAACTATATTATTAGAGATACAAATAAAGTTGCAGTTATAAGGACTGATTATGAAGGCAATGCCATCGGGGAGCCACTGATATTCGGAGGGAAATTACCCGGCTCGGGGACAAAGGTATTAACACTGGAGGATGGGACAATAGTTGCTGTGGGATATGTTGTAGATACGGTTACAAATAAAAAGGATATTTATGCAATAAAACTGAATCCCGGCGGAGGATACAACCAATTAATATACAAAAGAACAGGTAATCAGTATGCAACAGATGTAATACAGACACAGGACGGATTTCTTATACTGGCGACGACTGATATTAAACGGGAACCATCAACAGAGGTCATTGGAAATGCTGCCGGCAAGAAGGACATATTCCTCCTTCGGGTAAATAACAATCTTGATACTCTGGCACCAATACCTGCTGTCGGCTTTATCGGTAATGATGAAGGAGTTGCGATTAAACCTGATTTAGGCGGAGGGTATATAGTTGTAGGGACAACAGACAGATCGGACCGACAAGCATCAGAACAATCGGGGAATAATATCTTTCTTCTGAGAGTCAATTCAGACGGATCCACAACACAGCCAAGAATAATCGGAGGGACACTGAATGAAACTGCTTCGGATTTTGAAGTTTTAAGCGACGGATATCTGATTGCAGGGACAACAGGCGATGAGGGGTCGACTGATCAACGCGGGTATATCTGGAAAATGCCGCTGGATATTTATGATGAGCCGGAGTTTATGCATGAAATAATAATCGAACAATCATCTTCATCCGTACCGTTTTCAATTAATGCAATATGCAAATATAAAACAAGTTCATTTCTGCTTGCCGGGCAACACGGCACAGGATTATCCTCCAGAATGCTTATCTTCTCGTTGGATGCTTCTGGTGACCTGGTGGAAGGACGTATTAAGATAGTCGGAGGAACAGGAACCCAGGAAGCCTTTGATGTAATTTCTGACAATTCCGATAATATTATTGCTGTCGGAAGTAACAGCTATGAGAATAATTCTATGATATGCTTTTTGAAATTCAGGTTTTAGAAATGCAACCAAGAGAGGCATTAAATGGACTAACAAGAAGAAGAATGACAATGAAAAGATATATTTTCTTAGTGATTTTGTTTTTGTCATTATTTGGAGGGAAGGCAGTAAGCCAGACATGTACACTGACCTCTGGAACGGCAGACCAGACCGTATGCATCGGTACGGCAATAACGGATATTATATATTCTCTAACTGACGCTACTGGAGCAGACGTTACAGGATTGCCTACAGGATTATCGTACAGTTTTACATCTCCGGATGTGACAATTAGTGGTACTCCATCAGAAACCGGTACATTTCCTTACAGTGTTACTTTACAGCATGCGTCCACACCATGCACTTCTACCGGCACCATTACTGTTGATCCCATGCTTTCAGTTAGTGTTTCAATAGCTGCAAGTGACAATCCCGTATGTGCCGGGACATCTGTGACATATACACCCACACCTGTCAATGGAGGCACTCCGAGCTATCAATGGTATAAAAACTCAATTCCGGCAGGGACTGGTTCAACATATACATGTACGCCAGATGATGGTGATCAGGTATATGTAGTAATGACTTCCGATGAGACATGTGTCAGTGGCAATCCGGCTACATCGAATACAATTACAATGACAGTCGATCCTATACTTCCTGTAAGTGTTACCATAGCAGCATCAGCCAATCCTGTATGTGCCGGGACATCTGTGACATTTACACCCACACCTTTCAATGGAGGCACTCCGAGCTATCAATGGTATAAAAACTCAATTCCGGCAGGGACTGGTTCAACATATACATGTACGCCAGCTACTGGTGATCAGGTATATGTAGTAATGACTTCCAATGAAACATGTGTCAGTGGCAATCCGGCTACATCGAATACAATTACAATGACAGTCGATCCTATACTTCCTGTAAACGTTTCGATAGTTGCTTCTGCAAATAACATTTGTACAGGGACAACAGTGACCTATACAGCCACACCGGTCAATGGCGGAGGTTCACCAACATACCAGTGGTATAAAGGTGCAACACCAGTTGGTACAAATAGTACTATATATTCATATAATCCTGCAGATGGCGATGTCATAACAGTCAGGCTGACTTCGAGCGAGACCTGCACAAGCGGCAATCCGGCTACGTCAAATGCAGTTACCATGACAGTGTATTCCTCGGCTCCTGCAAAACCAGGTTCAATCGCCGGTAGTCAAGATGTCTGCCAGGGCCAGACCGGAGTGTACTATTCCATTTCAGAGGTTGAAAATGCATTATCTTATGAATGGACAACTGAAGCAGGGGCTACTGTTTTTTCAGGACAGGGAACAACAGACGCAGTTATTAATTTCGATCCTGGAGCTTCAGATCTTAAAATTTCCGTCAGGTCACAAAACACCTGTGACTTAAGTGGTTATAGAGATAAAAATATTACGCTACACACAACACCGACTGCAACGATTGATGTAGACGGATTGTCGGAAAAAACTGTCTGCCAGAATGCTGCTTCCCCGCAAATTATTTTTCATAATCCTCAATCACCGACTGATATTGTTGTAACATATAACATAAACGGGACAAATCAGACAACTATTGATGTTACATCCGGTACGGCCAGTATATTTGCTCCCACAACTACTCCTGGAACATATATCTATACCCTGGTTAGCGTTAAATATAAAAGCGGTACTGAGTGTTCAAATAATATTACCGGGACTGCAACGGTAAATGTAACACCGACTGTCGGAACCCCAACACCCATTACAGTTTCAGAAGGGAGTGATCCCACATGCCAGCTAACTAATGGTACCACAACAACGACTTATGCAACATCCGCTTCAAACAACACAGGTTTTAACTGGTCGTTAAGCAGCGGATCCGCAGGATTCATTGTTCCATCAACAGGTTTAATGACCTGGGCTGATGACTTTTCAGGAAGTGTCAACATACAGGTCACTGCAAGTGGTTGCGGAGGCCCTTCTTCACCGGTTATAAGAACAGTTAATGTTACCCCGACGGTAGGTACTCCAACAGCTATTACAGTATCAGCAGGTAGTGAGCCCACATGCCAGCTGATAGATGGAACAACCACAACAACTTATTCAACCACTGCCACAAACAGTACAGGCTTTAACTGGTCGCTGAGCAATACTGCGGCCGGATCAATAAATCCTACTACAGGTGTAATGACCTGGGCTGATGGCTTTTCAGGCAATGTCAATATTCAGGTAACTGCTAACGGCTGTAACGGACCATCTTCTCAGGTAATCAGAACAGTAAGTATTACCCCGGCAGTAGGTAATCCGACGCCCATAACGGTATCGGCCAGCAGTGAACCCACCTGCCAGCTTATAAACGGAACCACAACTACCTCGTATACAACAACTGCAACTAACAATATCGGTTTTTACTGGTCGCTATCCAACGCTTCAGCCGGTTCAATAGATCCGGCCACAGGTGTTATGATCTGGGCAGACGGCTTCTCGGGAAGTGTAGATATACAGGTTTATGCGATAGGTTGCAGTGGTAATTCTCCGCAGGTAATCAGAACGGTAAATATAACACCGACTGTCGGAACACCGACACCTATAACTATTTCCGGTGGCAGCGATCCAACCTGCCAGCTTACCAGCGGAACAACAATGACGATTTATTCAACGACAGCCACAAACAGTACTGGTTTTAACTGGTCGTTGAGCAATAGTGCGGCAGGTTCCATCGATCCCACAACAGGTTTGATGACCTGGCTGAATGGCTTCTCAGGAAATGTCGACATCCAGGTAACTGCCAATGGCTGCAACGGACCATCTCCACAGGTAGTACGAACAGTGACGGTAAATCCTCTTCCTATTGTAACAATAACAGGGCCTGCAACACCGCGTATCACTTCTTCAGGTAATATTTATGAGACACAAACCGGAATGTCGGGATATACATGGTCCGTTTCCGGAGGAGGCTCGGGAGCCTCAGCCAGTAATACAATTACAGTTACCTGGAATACAACAGGAAACCAGTCAGTAAGTGTTAACTATATCGATACCCATGGCTGTACTGCAATCAGTCCAACTGTATATAATGTTGAGGTAAAACCAATACCTGCAGCCTCCAATGCTCAAATCAGCGGATATCCGGCAGTTGATAATACTCTGACAGGAATATATACTTATACTGATGGAAGCAGCGGAACGGATAACAGTACTTTCAGATGGCTCAGGAACGGAACGGATCCGATAGATTTAGCTACGGGCATAACTTATGTACCAACCATGGACGATGTAAATAAGACCCTTGCCTTAGAGGTAACGCCTGTATCTTCAGTTGGTCCTCCATATACCGGATCGGTAATTCAGAGTGCAGCTACAGAACTTGTTGAGGATCTGACCGGAGTTCCGGTTGCAGATGAAGTATGCATTGAAGGTATCAGAGCTGTTGGAAATATAATTAATGGTGAATACCGGTACACATTCTCCAAAGCTGAAGGTGTTTCAACTTACAGATGGTTAAGAAGGGATACTGCCACCGGCATAGATGTTGTCATAAGTACGAACAGACAGGATACTCTTGTGGCAGAAGATATTGATGATACCAAGGAGATTATTTTTGAGGTAACACCTGTTTCATCAAACCTGACTCCGATACCAGGTGATCCAGTACAAAGCAGGCCTCTTGCCAGAATTCTTATACCTAAAACCGAATACAGTGTCTCAGAATCTGATGTCATATTATCTGCAAATGAACCCGGGGGTGTCTTTTCGGGAACCGGAGTTACCGGAAACATTTTTTCTCCAAGCAGTGCCGGTTCAGCGGGAAGTCCATACACACTTACATACTTCCTGAATATTGTGAATACCTCTTCAACCTGTTCCCAGCAGGCATCAAAAATTGTCAGCGTCAATCCAAACGTTTCATTCTTTGTTGGGTTCGATCCGCTTTATTGCCATGACAGCGGCACGGATGTTATAACCGTATCAGGAGTGCCCACAGGGTCAACAGATAAGAAATTCACTATTACGGATGAAAATGGAATTATAGATTCCTCGGGTACCTCCGTTACAATTGACCCTGTCAGAATGAGGCCCGGGTTTAACCAGGATGTACTTTATTTCTCATACAACTATGACGGTATTTTTTACGAGATCAGCCAGGCATTTAATATTGACTCAGTCAGTACAGAAATAAGAATTCTTAATCTCGATACTGCATATTGTCAGGGTGATGCAAAGGAATATATAACAATTGAGGGAGTATATCCTTCAGGCGGTACAGCAGAATGGACAGACGATATCTTATCAGATACAAAAGCAGCTTCTGCATACCTTGATCCTTCAAAGGGGACACCGGGTGCAACCTACCCGGTTACTTACCAGTACAGATCTCCCGGCGGCTGTTACAGCAAGATCCTTTCTGACAGTGTAACAATTAATCCATTGCCTGATCCATCATTCCCTTTGAATCCAACATACAATATTGACGGAGGTCCGGTGACGCTTATTCCTGTTCAGGAAGGAGGCACATTCAGTGGGAGAGGTATTTCAGGTGATATCCTGTTCCCTGATATTGCTGGTCTGGGTGAAGATGAAATAAAGTACAGTATCACAGACAATAACAAATGTTCTGCCAGCCTTGGATTGAAAACCATCATCAGGGAAGCCCGGGGTAATTTTATAGACATACCATCGGTAATTTGTTATGAGGATACGACATATAATGTAAAAATTATCAATCTCCCTTCAACCGGAGTGATTATAACAGGATTTACCAATTTTAAAAACACCCTGATTTACACACCCGGGGACACTGTTGCGGATTATAATGTCGCTGAAGCAGGTGAAGGACTTGATACATTAGTCTTCTTATATAAATGGGATGATGCTGATTATAGAATATCAAAAGCAATTAACGTCGACAGCCTGGGACAGGTTGAGATAAAGAACCTGGATCCCGGAGAGATAATCTGTGATCATGTGGCGCCCTATGAATTATACCCGTCTGTACCGGGAGGAGTATTTACAGGCCCCGTTTCAGGAGGTTATCTCGATCCCAAGAAAGCTGCAAGATCAGATACAGTAACATATACATATACGAATAATAAAACCGGCTGCAGCACGAGCACAACAGTTCCTGTAACAGTCTATCCTTCTCCTAAAGTGGCCTTTTTACCTGCTGACGTATGTATTGAAAATGATTCAGATACAACGAGATTCATAAACAATACCACCTCATCTGATACTATCCTGACATGGCAATGGGAATTTACTGATGGCGCAGAAATAAAAACCGATACAGTAAAGGATGGCGGCTATCTTTATAAAACCGGCGGTTTGCAGAAAATCGCCCTTACTGCTACAACGGTAAACAATTGTTCCGTCACTAAAGATACCACTTTTAACCTTGGTATCAGACCCGATGCTGACTTTTACTGGAAGAACGATTGTATGCATCCGGATGATTACATAATACTGGTTGATACAACATACTCTTCATCCCTTATTGTATCACGAAGCTGGAGACTTTTCAACGGAGACGAGTTCAGCACTGCTGAAAAAACAGCCATGTATCCTAAAACCGATACAGGGTTCCTCAGTATCCAGTATATAGTAAGAACCGGTTATACAAACTGTATAGATACGGTGACAAAAAATATCTATATCCGGCCTTCAATAACCATTCCGGTTGACGGGTATTTTGAAGACTTCGAAGCAGGAAAAGGCGGCTGGGTTAAAGGCGGGGCCGTAATTAACAACTGGTCATTCGGCACACCTGACAGACAGGTAATAAACACGGCTGCGTCAGGTCTGAATGCGTGGTATACGAAATTTGACTATAATAACCCGGAGGTCGAATCCTCTTCAATTGTATCTCCCTGCTTTGATTTCAGTGCAGTAGAAAGACCAATAATCAATCTAAAGCTCTGGAGAAGATTTGAAAAAGAAAGAGACGGTGCAGCACTTCAGTACAAAATAGGAGACAGTAAAGATTGGCAATATATCGGTACAATAGGAGACGGCATAGAATGGTTTAACTCAGCAGTTATCAGGGGAGCACCAGGCGGCAGCCAGCTGGGATGGACTACAATAGGTGTTCCGGACAATGACTGGGTGGATGCAATTCATACCCTTGATGAACTAAAAGGTCAATCGGATGTAAAACTCAGAATGGCTTATGGATCCGACGGATCATTCTATGTAAGAGACGGTATTGCTTTTGATGATATATGGATAGGAGACAGGAACAGGAATGTTCTGCTGGAGCACTTTACTAATATAACAGATGTTTCAAGCAGTAACGCAAATGCACTGGTTAACACAATTACTGATAACAAAAAGGAGGATGTGATAAATATACAATACCATACCAATTTCCCCGGAACAGATCCTTATTTTAACGACAATCCCGCCGATGCAAGTGCAAGGATCCTTTTCTACGGACTGACCAGAGCGCCGTATACATTCATTGATGGAGGAACAAAGATAGATTTTGCAAATATTTTTGATAACGACCTGGTTAAAATCGACAGTAATGATGTTACCAAACGAAGTCTTATGCCTTCAAAATTTAAAATCTCATTGACTGCTGATATTTCCGAAAGTATCCTGTCAGTCAGAGGGAATATTACTGCCACGGATAGTATCGATTCCGATAACCTGACATTATTCATTGCCATAACGGAAAAAGAGAACAGTGAATATACAGGCGCCAACAGCGAAACAACCTTCTATAATGTGTTCAGGAAATTCATCCCTGATGCAGGAGGAATAAGTCTGCAGAAAACATGGACCAAAGGTGAAACCGTTACTATAGAAGATCAGACATGGCTGATTGAAAAAATAGGGAATTCATCTGATATTGAGGTTATTGCATTTATCCAGAATAATATAACCAAGGAACTTTACCAGGCTGCCTCTGAAACAAAACAGGAGATCTCTGTAGGAATTGAAGATCTTTTTAGCGGCAGAGGGAACGATTTTGCATTATACCCGAATCCTGCTGTTAATAAACTAACAATATCCTTTGAAGAACCTCTTTCCCGTGAAGCCGATATACGAATCTATGATATTAGAAGTGTAATAATAGCTTCGTATAAAACTACATCGGGCATTTCACAGTTCAGCATTGATAACCTGAACCTGAAAGGAGGAATATATCTCGTACGGATCACGGCAGGCAGTACTGACCTTGGCTTCAAAAAACTGATAGTAAGCGGAAAATAATGTTGGAAATCTGATGAGATTGCTTCGCTTCGCTCGCAATGACTTGATTAACAGTGTATAAGGAGTGGTTATTGATAAGATTCCTCGCTGGCGCTCGGAATGACAGGGTGAATCTGGGATAGTAAGGAGAGGCGGGGGGTCGTTGCAACGCATAGCCGCCGCGCCGAACCATATTTAAAAGGGCCGTGTCATTCCGAATGAAGCCGTAGCCCATAGCGAAGCGAGGGGGAAGGCGTAATGAGGAATCTCAACCCTCGGAATCAGACTATCGATTCGAATCGCCGCCTCTCCCTTCCCCTTTAAAAGGAGCAGTGTCATTCCGAATGAAGCCGAAATCCTGAGCAGAGCGAAGGATGAAGCGCAATGAGGAATCCCTCTCCTTTGTAACAGAATTATATAAATAAATACTATTTTTCCTTAAATTTGCCCCGGACCAGGAAAACCTGAACAAGAATCCCTGATAATATGTTTATATATCATACTTATATATTAAAATAATATGACAATCAAAAAAACACTTCTGATGATACTTGACGGATGGGGTATCGGTGACGGCACAAAGGCCGATGTAATAAGCTCTGTCCCAACACCTAATATGGATTTCTTTAAGAAAAATTATCCGAATTCAAAACTCCTTGCTTCAGGAGAAGATGTGGGCTTGCCGGACGGGCAGATGGGTAATTCAGAGGTCGGGCATCTTAACATTGGCGCCGGCAGAATTATTTACCAGGATCTGGTTAAGATAAATTTGGAATGTAAAACCGGTGAGATAAGGAAAAACAAAATCCTTAAAGAGGCATTTTCTTATGCCAGGGATAATAAAAAACAGGTCCATTTTCTTGGCTTGCTTTCCGATGGCGGCGTGCACTCCCTTGATAAACACCTTTATTATCTGTGTGATATGACAGGCGACTATGGTATAAAGAATGTCTTTATCCATGGATTTGGCGATGGACGTGATACTGACCCGCGAAGCGGAAAGGGCTATATGAGAAACCTTCTCGATCATCTTAGTATGTCGAACGGCAGAGTGGCTTCATTTGTGGGAAGATATTATGCAATGGACAGGGATAAAAGGTGGGAGAGAATAAAAGAGGGCTATGACCTTATTGTAAATGGAAAAGGAACACCTGCAGCCGATATCCTTGATGCCATGCAGAAGTCATATGATGCAGGTGTCACTGATGAGTTCATGAAGCCAATCGTTGTTGTTGATGAGAATGGAAATCCTGTAGGAACAGTTAAGGAAGGAGATATGATTATCTTCTTTAATTTCCGCAACGACAGGGCAAAGGAACTTACCATTGCACTTACTCAGAAAGATCTTCCTGATGCAGGAATGAAGACGATGCCATTGTATTATTGTACAATGACACCGTATGATGCAACTTTTAAAGGGCTTCATGTTATATATCCAAAGGAGAATGCCGACAATACAATCGGTGAGGTTCTGGCTATTTCGGGGGAAAAACAATTGAGGATTGCCGAGACTGAAAAATATGCACATGTAACATTCTTCTTCTCAGGGGGAAGGGAAAAGGTATTTGCGAATGAAGACAGGATTATGATCCCGTCACCGAAGGTTGCCACTTACGACTTACAGCCGGAGATGAGCGCATACCAGGTAAAAGATGCTGTAATAAAAGCTATCGAAACTGAGAAATATGATTTTATATGTCTCAATTTTGCAAATGGTGATATGGTGGGGCATACAGGTGTTTATGAAGCTATTATGAAAGCAGTGATAACTGTTGATGAATGTGCAGGAGCGGTTGTGAATGCTGCCCGCAACAAAGGTTATGATGTTCTTATTATTGCTGATCATGGGAATGCAGATATGACAATCAATCCGGACGGCACACCCAATACAGCACATTCCCTTAATCCCGTGCCTTGTATACTGGTAAGCGATAATTATAAAACAATAAAAGAAGGTATACTGGCGGATGTGGCGCCGACGTTACTGACAATAATGGGAATACCTGTTCCGGAAGAGATGACAGGGAAAATACTGGTATGACCCCCCAACCCCCCTTCAGGGGGCAGGGGGGTGTCTGAACATAGAAGAATTTAGATAAAGTCACTTATGCTACGTATAGGCGATACAATATTCAGCCTTGATATTCTTGAAAAAAGATTCAAATGTGATCTGCCGTATTGCCTGGGCAACTGCTGCAGGTATGGCGACTCGGGAGCTCCATTATCTGATTCAGAGGTCCTGATCCTGAAAGAAATTTATCCTGCAATTAAACCATACCTGAGGATGGAGAGTGTAAAGGCAATAGAAGAAAAAGGGACAAGCATAATTGATTTTGAAAAAGATAAAGTAACACCGCTTATTGGTAATGACGAGTGTGCCTATTCCATCCTTGAAGGGAATATTTTCATGTGCGGAATAGAAAGAGCCTGGAGTGAAGGTAAAACAGGTTTTCAGAAACCTGTTTCGTGCCACCTCTTTCCGGTCAGGATAAAGCAATATAAGGAGTTCAGAGCAGTAAATTACCAGGAGTTGGCAATATGTGCCAGTGCCAGGGAAAAAGGCAGGGAAGAGGATGTCTATATCTATAAATTTCTAAAGGAACCTCTAACCAGGGCACTGGGAAAAGAGATGTATGAAGAGCTCTGCATTGCAGCCGAAGAATTAAGACAGTCAGGTATAACCCGGCTATAACATTAATTTCAATTTATGACAATGAATTTTTAGGAATGTTTCTAAATATTTCTCCGAAGTGAAAAAATTTTAGGAATATAATCAATACTGCCGGGATTCGGTTTAGAAACTAATGCAATTCACTCGCCGAATGAAAACTTCCCTTTAGATAATTTTATATAGGAATTGAGTCTATTCCGCTCTTTTTCAGGCATTATTCACGATTATAATCAGTTTTAAAAAAAAAAGAGAGATCAAATAACAATATTTTGAAAAAAAGGGATTATATTTATGCGCTTAATAAACCTAAAACTAATTCGTATGAAGAAACTTTTTCTGTTGATTATTTTGTTTGTGTTTGCGGGAGTTTACACTCTGCATGCCCAGACAGTAGTCATTACCGGAACGATAACTTCCGCAGTAGAAGGGGAAGGTCCGATTCCGGGTGTAACTGTACAGGTAAAGGGTACCACAATAGGTGCCATTACCGATGTAAACGGAAGATATACTATTACTGTACCGCAAGACGCAACCACTCTTGTTTTCTCCTATATCGGGATGAAAAGGCAGGAGGTCGAAATTGCCGGACGGACAGTAATTGATGGTGTTATGGAATCGGATATCATGGGGCTGAATGAGGTTATAGTTACAGCTCTTGGTATCAGGAGAGAAAAGCGTGAGATCACTTACCAAACCCAGAAGGTTGGTAACGAAGAACTTGCTGCTGCAGCGCCTACAAGGGCCACGAGCGCACTTGCAGGTAAGGTCGCCGGTCTCCAGATCAACGTTCAGGACAACAGCGTAAATCCATCAACACAGATTGTGTTAAGAGGATTCAGGTCAATATCTGCAGGAAATGAGGCACTGATCGTTATTGATGGTGCTATCTCTACTACCTGTGCTTTTGATGACCTCAATCCAAATGACATTGCCGACATCAGCATTCTCAAAGGTGCCACTGCCGCCGCATTGTATGGTTCAAGAGCTGGTAATGGAGCTATTTTAATCACCACAAAGAAAGGGGAAGCCGGTCAAAAATTTACAGTAGGTCTGAATTCCAGCTATACTGCTGAACAGGTCGCATATATGCCTAAATTCCAGTCGAAATACGGTACAGGCTGGGAAGGGGCCTATGACCCGATCGAGAATACAAACTGGGGTCCCCGCTTCGACGGACAGGTGCGCCAGATTGGCCCTACATTCCCCGACGGATCATTCCAGGAGGTGCCCTATGCCCCTGTAAAAGACAATCTTCTTGATTTCTACAATACAGGGCATAACCTCAACAATACTGTATACCTCAGCGGCAGCACCGAAACAAGCAAATTCTATCTCTCAGCAGGTAATCAGACCGCTACAGGTATTGTACCGAAAGATACTTACAACAGGTATACTTTCAGGGCCAATGCAAGCAAAAAAATGGGCAATGTTGAAATATCTGTCAACTCAAGCTTCTTTACAGATAAAACCGAAGAGGTCGGAAGTACGATCGGCGATCAGGACAGACCATTATACTGGTTCCTGCTGAATACATCCGCAAATATTCCGTTGTCTCGCTACAGCAACTGGGAAACTGACAAGTATTCAACACCCAGCGGGTATTATAACGGATACTATGAGAATCCCTACCATTGTGTTGATACCAACAGGGATACCTACTGGACCAGCAGGCTTAATGCCAATGTTCAGGTAGTATGGGACATCATGCCATGGCTTAATTTAACTGGCAGGACCGCTGTTAATAATGTTTGGGGCAATGGGAAAAACTGGCGTGCAGCAACAATATATGACCTTGACATAAAACCTACCGGAAGCAACATCTCTTCTTTTGTTGAGGATGATGAGAATCAGTGGTCTGAATATGTAACTGATCTGCTGCTTACATCAAATTTCAGTTTCAACGACTTTACCTTAAAGGCTATCCTTGGCGGTGCAAGTTATGCATATAAATACAGGGACAGCCAAATCAGGGCAAACAATCTGAGTATTCCTAATTTTTATGATGTCTCAAATGGGACAGGAGCACCAGTTGTTTCTGCAGATGCAAGCCAAAACAGAAACTTCGGTTTCTTCGGCGATCTGACTTTCGGATTCAGGAACTACATCTTCCTCAACGTAACAGGAAGAAACGACTGGACGTCGACTCTGGCAAAAGGCAATAACAGCTATTTCTATCCGGCATTTGGCCTTTCATTTGTACTTACCGATGCTATTGAAGCTCTTAAGAACAACAATATTCTGTCATTTGCAAAAGTAACGGCAAGTAATTCAACAGTTTATAACGACCTCGGTGCTTATCAGATCAATGAAAGATACTCTAAACCAGATTGGTTTCCGTTTGGAGCTATTAATGGTTTCAATCTGGGCGGTACTACAGTGGATGCAAATATCAAGAAGGAAAAGCTTAATACAACTGAAATCGGTATGAACCTTGGATTTCTTAAATCAAGAATTTATCTTGATGCAGCTTACTTTTTAACAAAAACTACAGACCTTATTACAAATACGACACCTTCCATTGCTTCTGCTGCAACCTCGTTCCTTACAAATATCGGTGAATTAAAAGGTAAAGGTTTCGAACTGACCATGGGCGGGCAGGTGCTTCAGGCAAGTAACTTCAGCTGGGACCTCAGTGTTAACTATACAACAAACGAAACAGAAGTTGTTTCGATCAAAGAGGGTCTTGATGAGATAGCACTCACTACCACAGGACAAGTTGGTGTATATGCTGTAGTAGGAGAAGCTTTTCCGCAGATTAAAGCCAATACCTATGTAAGGGACCCGCAGGGAAGACTCGTGATAGATCCCACAACAGGATGGCCGAAAACCAATGCTGAACTTTCAAGCCTGGGTAAGACAATGCCTGATTATATAGTCGGTGTGAACACTACAGTGCGATTCTTCGGATTCAGCATAGCAACGACCATGGATTACAGAACAGGTCATGTGTTTTATGCACAGGGTTCCGATGCAATGGAATTTACAGGGAGATCACTTGAGTCTGTCTCAGCCAACAGACAGGACTTCGTAATACCTAACTCTGTTATTGAAGTAAGTGATGGTGTATATGTTGAGAATACAAATATTCCGGTTTCAGGCGGACGCCAGAGCTACTGGACTGATGTTTATAACGATGTCAAGGAGAACTATATAAGAGATGCCACAGCTTTTAAAATAAGAGAGCTGACATTGAATTACACTCTTCCTGAATCAATTCTTAGTAAGACTCCTCTCAAGAAAGTGACAGTTGGTTTCATCGCAAGGAATCTCATTACACTGCTTCCTGCTGAAAATGCATTTTCTGACCCCGAGTTCAATAACACTAACACCAACGCTGTCGGTATCGGCGGTTACTTCCAGTCACCCCCGACAAAATCGTTTGGCGTGAACTTAAACGTTGAATTTTAAAAACTGACCAGAATATGAAAAACACTATAAAACTCGCAATATTGCTTACAGCCTTCGGGCTGATGACAGCATCGTGTGAAAAGTGGCTGGATGTGAACACTGACCCCAATAATCCTACCGCTGTAACACCCGACCTTGTCCTGCCTGCTGCCCAGTACTATACTCACACCCTGATGCAGCGTGACAGACGAATTAATCATATTGGGAATATGATTATGTATAACTGGAGCCAGAGCGACGGTTTTGCATGGTATCCGGATGAATTCAAATATAATATTACATCATCATTTTACCAGTATATTTTCAACTATACATATTCCAGTGCTCTTAAACAGTATCAAATACTTAATAATCTTGGAGAAGGGTACAACTTCTATATGGGAATAGCTAAAATAATGAAAGCATATCATTTCCAGCTTCTGGTTGACTTCTATGGAGATATCCCTTATTCTGAAGCTTTGGGCAGAAGCATTGAAGCTACCCCGAAGTATGACGATGCACAGACGATCTATGAAGACCTTATCGTTCAGCTTACTGAAGCCATTAGCCTGATCAACACATCGGACGATGACCTGGCTGTACCGGGCGATGATGATGCGATGTTCGGTGGAGATATGGATATGTGGATACAATTTGCAAACACCGTGAAGCTCAGGATACTGACACGCCAGTTGGATATGTCAGGCAGAGACGCTTATATCCAGCAGGAGCTTGATGCAATTGATTCCGAAGGTTCCGGATTTATTACAGATGATGTTGGTATTAACCCGGGCTTCATTGCAAACGAAGAAAACAAACAGAATATAATGTGGAATACCCTGGGCTGGGATGCATCAGGTTCCCAGACGCTGAGCAGCAAAGCTACCTGTGCCACAGACTATGTTCTCAATTATCTTACCAATACGAATGATCCGAGAATTGATTACATCTATGAACTTCCTGAAACAGGTCATCTGGGTGTTCCACAGGGATTGCTGGACTACGATACTCCTGTTGTTGATGCTTATATGCCTGAATTTGTTTCCAATATCGGACCTGGTATCCTTAAATCAGCTGACATGGATGCTATCATTTATACCCTGGCTGAATGTTACTTTAACCAGGCTGAACTGGCAAACAGAGGTTTTATTACAGCAGCTGACGGCGGACAGGCACTTTATGAAAATGGCATCACTGCATCTTTTGAATACCTTGGATTAACCAGTGCCAGTGCGGCAACTTATTATTCACAGGTTATGGATCTGGTAGGATGGGCTTCTTCAACCAATAAGATTGAAGCAATCATAACCCAGAAATGGATTGCTGAAAATGGGATCACGGCAGAACAGTCATGGTTTGATTATACCAGAACCGGCTACCCGAGCGGACTGCCGTTGCCTCTTAATTATTCCAAGACTACTGACAGACCGGTCAGACTATTCTACCCGGCAGGAGAATACTCATCCAACGGTGAAAATGTTCCGGCTCAGAACGATCCGGGTCTTGCATTTACCGATAAGATATTCTGGGCTCAATAATTTTTAAAAGAAACAGTTATGAAAACATTTAGATACTTATTAATATTCATCTTTAGCCTGTTCACTGCGAATTCCTGTCTTGTTGATGATACAACGAGATACGATCTGAATGATGACGGATACAACCTTGCAGGATTTGAAGCATCATCACAAACACTTACGTCAATCGCAGATGGCGAAGAGTACCCATTCCAGCTAAGAATGAAGGTTAAGGGGCCGACTATAATGAATATCACCAGTGATATAACCGTTACAATCGCGGCCGATCCTGCATCTACTGCTGTTGCGGGAGTGCACTACCGGATTGACAATCCGAGCCTGGTACTTTCTCCGGGTAACAACCTTCTGGGGCTTTTTACAATAACTATGCTTACTGAACAGATTACAGAAACTCCTTCAGAGGCTACCTTGATTTTGAACACATCTGCTGCGACCGGGGATCCGACTGTAACCAACAATGGCAAACCCATTACATTAAAGTTAAGCTATGCCTGCCCGTCATTCCTGGAGGGTACTTATGATGTGACAACTGAATATACGGCTACGACTGGAACTGTTTCAACTCTTAACTGGATTGAAACAATTACCAAGACCGGTATAGGATTTTATCGTACAGAAAGAGTCGGACATTGGACTATTGCAGATCTCGGTGGTACACCAGGATTTACTTTTTCGGATGTTTGCGGAGTGCTTTCTGTTCCCGGGCAAAACCTGGTTGATTTATATGCAAACTGGGTTGAAGGAACTGATTTCGGTTCAGTAGATCCTGTTACCGGAGACCTTTATATTGAATACTCAATATGTTATGGTGGTGCTTGCAGATATTATAAAAGTACATATGTGAAACAATAGTCCCAGGTAACTTCATTAATACTATAAATTTTAATAAAATGAAAAAATATATCTTATACAAATTACTCGGGCTGGCATTTATTGTTATAGGTTTTGCAGCATGTGACACAGCATCCCGGGATGTGGAACCGATCATTAGCCCTTCTGGTTACCCGATACCTACCTTTACACCTGTCGGTACAACTTCAGTTGATGAAGGATCTGTTTATAAATACACAATCACCCTGGACAAGATGTTGGACAGAGCGCTTACCTTTTCGCTGGTGCAAACCGGCGGAACAGCAACCGAGGATGATGATTATACAGCTGAGGCGGCTGTTCTTCCACCTTATACAAACTCAGGGGAACTAATCATTTCTATAGTTGAGGATGATTTTCCGGAGGATAACGAAACGTTGGATTTTGAAGTGGAGATAAGCAGCCTGGGAGAGAAGTACCTGGTTAATCCAAGTACGACATACCCATCAGGTAGTCTTACCCTGGTGAATAAAAATGATCCCACATTGCTCACTATTGTCTTTTCGTGGGCAACTGAAGATGATATGGATATAGTGACATGGAGCGATACTGAAGATTATCCAATGACAGAGTGGGGCGATGGAGGTGCAACCGGTTCCAATCCTGAGACAGATAAATCCATCTGGCTTTCAGATCCTGTTGGAACATATTATGTAAATATCATGGATTGGGATACTGGAATCGATTTTGACTACACCTTCATATTAGGGCATCCTGATGGTTCAACTCAGATCATTACAGGCACATTTACGGGAACAGATAAGAGCGGATACACAAATGATCACTGGACCGCCTGGGGTGGCAGCTATGACTCCTACAGGGTACTGAAGGTTGTAAACGATGGAACTGCATTCACGGTAACAAAACTGTAGGTACTTCTTTCTTATCCGGGTATAACCTGTTATCAGGCAATTTATGTTCAGATAAGACTAATTAATGCAGGGATGTTGTACGCAACGTCCCTGTTTTTATTCCACCTTCATACTCACCAGATCAACCCTGGTGGCTGTTACTTTAAGGATCTTAAAGAGCATATTTTTCACCCGTATAACTTCATTATTACCGGGAATGCTGCCGTGGAAGAACAGTATCATGCCCGCAAGTGTTTCATAGTCATCTTCTTCAGGCAAATTAAGCTGGTACTTTTCGTTCAGGTAATCTATCTCCAGCCGTCCGGAAAAAATGAAATCATTATTGCTCAGGACCTTCTCAGTCAGCTCATTTACATCATGTTCATCCTCAATATCACCCACTATCTCCTCGAGTACATCCTCAATGGTAACCATCCCGGAGGTGCCTCCGAATTCATCAACTACCAGTGCAACATTTTTCTTTTCATCGACAAAGACTTTTAACAGCTTGTTGGCAGCCATAGTCTCTGGTACTATAGCCAGTTTCCTGATGCTCGATCTTATATCCGGGGGATTTTTGAATATATCTTTCAGCTCAAAATAACCGATAATGTTGTCTATAGTCTCCTGGTAAACCAGTATCCTGGAGTGTTGGGTCTCCATAAGCTTCTCTTTCAGAGTGTCAATTGAGCTTGAACATTCGACAGCCTCTATCTCGGTCCTTGGCACCATGCACTCCCTGAGTTTTACATTGGAAAAATCGAGGGCATTCTGAAATATCCTGATATTATGATGACCCGGCTCTTCTGATTCTTCTCTTTGCTGGCTCAGGTTAACAAAGTGGTCGAGATCAACTTTGCTGAAAACAATATTCTCCTGAGTTACCTTAACCGGTTTGTTTCTGGAAAAAAGCCTGATAAACAAATTGGAAGCTGCCATGGCGCTCTTACTGATCGGATAAAAGATCCAGTAGAAAAACAATGTCGGTATGCTTAATATTTTCAGAAAGAAATTGGGCGAGATAATAAAAAACGTTTTTGGTAAAAACTCTGCCACAAGGAGTATTATAGCTGTTGAGATTAGCGTATTTATAAGGAGTACAAGCAGGTCAGAACCTAACAGAGGAGTTAGTACCGGACTTAAAAGCTTTGAGAAAAAGAGACCATAAATAACCAGTGCAATATTGTTTCCTATAAGCATGGTGGCGATGTACTGGCCTGGATGTTTTGCAAATACCCTGAGTATACCCGACCCGAACATACCCTGCTTAATATCAAGTTCCAGCCGCAGTTTGTTTGAGGAAACAAATGCGATCTCGAGACCCGAAAAAAATGCAGAAAAGAGAATTGCCAGGAGTATGATAATGATGGCGTTCATACTATAAAGTTAACCTTTTTTTCGCTCTCTGTGCCGAAGCCATGCAAAGACAAAAGAGATAATTGCCATCAGGGGAAAGAGAAAGAACATTTTCCCGCTATCCCTTATTATGTACCTTATACCGGCTGCAACACATAATATCCCGGTAATGATCCAGATTATTTCCAGTATAAGGAGGTATTTTTTACTCATCGTGCAGATAAATTGTGGCAGTAACATTTTTTATTTTCCGCCTGGTAAGATTCGGATCAGATTCGAAGCCCGTACCCATAACTGTCTGATCTTCATTTGTTATTTTTACAAACCGATCGGTAAAGATCAGTTCTTTATCCTGGTCCCAGAATAATTGTTCTGTTTCAAGTTTATCACCCGATTTGTTAACAACTACAACAGAATCATTAAGTTCCCACAGCTTTTGCTTATCAACATATTTTGCATATTTTGCAACTACGTTGGCAACAGGCTCTTTATTACCATCGTAGAATTCAATTTCCATACCGTGCCTGAATTCTGTATATGGGGAACCAAAGTTATCCCATGTTTCCATTATCGGTGCCGACATTATCAGCTGTACCTTTCCTGAGTCGGTGAATACAGTATTAATATTCCTCCCTGACAGAGAAGGAAGCGTAAGTATGTCAAAGCTGTCTATTTTTTCAATTTTTGCTTCACACGAAAATAATAGCAATGCAGCAAATAATAATACTGATAAAAATGGAAAATTTCTATTTGAGATTATGA
>CAZHRV010000255.1:0-5917 GCA_964535035.1 uncultured Rikenellaceae bacterium | reverse complement strand
GATCTTTTTGCTTCTATTTTTGCTTCATTCTGCTTCATCCACTCTTCAAAACGTTTTGTGGCTTCAGCATCATCAAAAGCACCTTTTCTTACTCCTTCAAGAAGATGTTTCTTTATCAGGACACCCTTATAAGACAGGATTGCCCTGCATGTTTCAGTAGGTAATGCGCCATTTTGCAGCCAACCCAGAGCCTTGTCGAAATCGAGTTCGATAGTGGCGGGGTCAGTGAGCGGATTGTATTTTCCGATCTTTTCAATATATCTGCCATCCCGTGGCGACCTGCTATCTGCTACCACAATGTGGTAATAGGCCAGTTTCTTACGGCCTTTTCTAGCTAATCTGATTTTAACTGCCATTAAAAATTAACGCTTAATATTTTACCTTTAAAAATTGTGGGTGCAAATATAACAGTAATTATTTACACGGCAAATGAATGATGATATTTTATATATAATAAGAAGAGGGTGTTACTTTTAAGACACCCTCTCCTATATAAAACTAAGTGCAATTAATTATTTAATCATTTCTGGTAAAAGTAAATCCGTTGGCACCCCATGAACCTTCATCTACCGAAATTGTGAAAAGCATGGTATATTTCCCGTCACATGTACTGAAAGTACCGGAGCCTTCATAAGCTATATTATGATATCCCCATGCATCCGAAGCTATTGGTTTTCGGGGAGCCGTTACAGAGTATGTAATCGGATTAATATACATTACCAGGGGTCCGAGATCTTCAACAAGACCTTCCATCTCCTCGAGTCCTGATACATATATGGTATAGGGATCTTCAGGATCAGCCGTAAGAGTGATATCACCCTCACTGTTCCAGTCTGCTGATACTGAGTGATAACTTCCTGTTGCCATATTGACGTTATATACACATGCCGCAGGAATTACCAGGGGCGTTGAGCGTGTTGTACGTCCATCGGTGGTAATTAACAATTCAAAATCAAATACATCACCTCTTTCTATTTCAGCCAGAGTAAGTCCGAGTTTCTCGATCACTTCCGCCGATGTAATCGTCAGATCTGCAGGAAATGTAGTTATCTCGGTAATGGTGACATCTGCATGATCATTATTATAGGAACATATCAATGATACCATATCTTCAGATTCACCTTCCGGAAGGTTTACCGTGAATTGCACGTATGAATTTTCGAGATCATTGATATCAAATACTCCGGGATTAAGATCTGTAATATCAGGGACTATCGCAACATCTCTTTCACCTGCCGGATCAGGAAGTTCTTCGCAACTGATCGTAAAAAGTATCAGTAGAACGATAAATCCTATTATATTTATTTTTTTCATATCAAATTTTTTATAAGTTAAAATATAAACCCGGGGATTATCGTGTACCGCCGGCCCACCATACGTTTTCAGAATATACATATGTGCCGTCACCGTAAGCATCACGAACATTGAAATTCGTCGTCACATCTTCTGATCCATATGTAAATCGCAATGGAAACTGATTAGCATTATGGGGATTATCAAGTGTTATCACATCATCTCCCATAGCCTGCAGCCTTCTGTAATCGTTATATGCTTCAATGGCTTCTTCCTCAAAGAAAGCTATATATTTCTGATTCATGATTTCAGAAAGAGGATTAGAATTAAACCTGCTCAATACTTCATCAGTAAAATAGTCAGAAGCATCAGTGGCTGATAATCCTATGTTTACTTTCTGAAAAGCAGCTGAAATACCATTTTCAAGAGCATCTTCTGCATCAGTAAGGTTATTCAGCCTTGCATAAGCTTCAGCCTTAAGGAATTCTATTTCATGATAGCTCAACAGATAGGTGGGAGCTGTAATCGTGCTGATAGCAGATATTGAATAGACTCCCTGTACCTGGTTGGCAGTTCCGTTGGGAGCAAATACAAGGTCGCTTCCCGTATTGGGATACGGTGTAAAGAAAACCGCATCTCTCGGATCGTTTCTGTCAACAAGCTTGTCATGCAGACTCTGACTTGCACCATAATAATCCCTGTCCTGGAACATACAGTAGTAAGGACTCTGTGCAGTTGTTCCGTTATAGTTGAACTGTGCCTGTTCATCACTGGAAGTAAACGACTGATTGGCATAAGTAATAACATCGGCATAAGCAGCATCTCTGTATGAAAGACGCATTGTATAACGGGCTTTCAGGCCATATGCAAATTTCTTCCAGAGGTCAGGATCACCTCCATAGATAAAATCCTGTTCATCCAATGAGGGAAAGATTGTTTCCCTGTCCAGGTTTACAATTGCATCATCAAGAAAACTGAATATTACCTGATAGATACTTTGCTGATTGTCAAGTATGGGTGTGAATATTTCTCCAGGCTGTAAAGCCTCGGTCCACGGTACATCACCCATAACATCAGTCAGGCATGCAAGATTATAAGCTGTCAGTATCTGTGCAATGGCCAGTGTATGGTAATTGCCCTCTTCTGAACCACCTTCAGAACATTTCATCCTTATCTTCTTCAGACTGTAAAGGTTGGCATATGCTGCATTCCATGAATTATTGTATGTTGTTGAAGATGTAGGTTCAGCGGATCTTATATCAGCATTATAAAACTGGTTCCATGTTCCGGCATTATGTTCAATATAAACAGATGCATAAAAACTGAAATCGCCACCGACTACTGAGAAGGCGGTACTTGTCATTGCATCTGTAATAATCAATCCTGTTACCATATCAGTCGGGTCGTTAACATTTTCATTAATCTCATCCATAATAGATTCCGAGCAGGACCAGAGTGTTAATGTCAGGATTGCAGCAGATATAATATAAATTACTTTTCTCATGATATTATAAATTAAAAGGTTATATCGAAAGTAAGACCATAGCTTGTCACCTGGGGCATGGTAAATCTTTCAAATGATCCTCCCATGTTCGTATTCCCCTGGCTGGATTCCGGATCGAAGTTCGGAAGTGCCGTCCAGAGAAGTATGTTCCTGGCAAAAACGGATACTCCCAGATCTACTGTGTTAAAGAGTTTTTTTGCAGGATTATACTTGAGTGAAAGCTCACGTAGTTTCACGAATGAATTTTCATAAATGTAGTATTCATCTATATTCGAAAGCACATTTACATACAGATCCTGTAATGCATCGGGATCCAGAGGACCACCACGTACAATATCGTTGGGTGTACCATCAGATTTAACACCATCGTAAATAAAGGTTGATTCACGGTCTTCTGTTCTTGCCGACATACCATAAAGGTCAAGTAATCCATTGCTTCCGGAATACATCTCTCCTCCGTTTTTCCATTCGAACAGAGCACTTAACGAAAGATCTTTAAAAGTAAGGGTTGTTCCTCCACCAAGTATAAAATCCGGTGATACAGAACCTATCACATCAGGTTCGCCGGCTATTGGAAATCCATAACTATCAGAACCGGGATCATCCTCTACTAGGATATTTCCATTATCATCACGTGCAAATGATACTCCGTAAATAACAGGAAAAGTTGCGCCGATACCTGCTCTCACCTGTGGAGTGGTGAAACCACCCAGGAAGATGCTTTCAACACCCGGAGCCAGTTCATCAACCATATTTTCTATTTTCGAGAAATTCACATTGATATCCCACCGGAAGTTACCGGTAGCTACCGGGGTCAGATATAATATAACTTCATGGCTGATTGTATGTACTTTACCTCCGTTCATCAGTAATGAACGAACACCGGTGGAACCCGCCAGTGGTACTGAAAATATCTGATCCACAACATTCTGACGAGAATAGGTATAATCAATTCCTATCCTGTTTTGCAGGAACTTAAGATCGGCTCCGATCTCATATGACTTGGTGTTCTGAGGTTTTAAATTTGGATCATACTCAACATTATTAGGAATATAAGAGCTTATCCCTCCAATAGGATAAAGGATAGGAGAACCTGACCACCAACCTCCTGTATAATTCGGTGTGTCATAATAGTTTTCGAGATACGATCCTGCCTGTCCGACTTCTGCATACGAAAGCCTTAGTTTGGCAAAAGACAGCCAGTTAATGTTTTTCATAGCATCTAATTCGGATGCTACAAAACTAGCAGAGACAGAGGGATAAAAGAATGTCCGGTTATTTGTCGGCATGGTGGAAACAATATCATCTCTGCCTGTAACCTGAACGAACAAAAGTGATTTCCAGCTGAGCGATGCGCTTCCGAAGAAGCCGACAGTCCGGTTCATGTATATTGATTCATTTGCAGTTACTATATTGGCATTCCTGATATGTGCCCAGCCTCCAAAGTTGAAATCCTCACCATGTTCTGAATAGGTCTTTTGGCTGCCCTGGTCAAACTCATTTCCGACCATAGCGTTAAAGTTCAGATCACTTACAATCTGCCAGTCAAAATTAGCTGTAAACAAAGAGTTTACATTAAATGCCGTGATACCATAATTATCGATGATACCGGTATTTCCTGAATGACCATATTCAAATACATCCTGGAAATTAGTTGTATATGAATCTGTTCCTAACTGGTATCGAACTTTAAGGTTCATACTTTCACCCAGTCTTGCCATATAATCAATATAAGCATTACCAAAAAAACGGTCGGTTTTTTCATTGAAGACTGTATGCTCAGCGGACCAGTACGGATTATCGAAACTTCCTCCCCTGTAATATATCTGTGTGTAGGGATCTCCCGGAACATAAAAAGGATAATCTTTCAGGTTATAGCTTGCCGGGGCAGATAATACACCGGCCAGAGCTGCATCATTTGCAGAAGGAAGCTTGTCAATATTTGTTTTTGAGAAATTAGCACTGAAGCCAATATTGAAATTATCGCCTAATTTCCTTTCAGCCGAAGCTTTCCCGTTCCAACGGTTCATACCTGTTGCCAGGGCAATGCCACTCTGTGAGGTCTGACTTAATCCAAGTGCAAAGTTACCACTCTCTAATGCCTGGCTAACACTGGCATTGGTGGTTGCTGAGTATCCTGTCCTGAAATAACGCTCCCAGTTATTAAATACCTGGGGTGTTACCCATGGATCTTCTACCTGTCCGGTTTCCAGCTGGGGAACATAAAATTCACCGGGATGTCCGTTAGCATTACCTCCATTTACAGGATCATCGGGTAGATCAACTATTTTTGGTCCCCAAGATAAAGAGTTATTTGGAACATAAACACCATAGGAACCCTGAGCATAAGTAGATTGATAATCCGGTGAACGTGAAACCTGCGAAAAGGCACTTGTATGAGATATATTAACAACAGGTTTCCCTATTTTATTGGTACGACCGCTTTTTGTAGTAATTATAACTACTCCGTTTGAAGCACGGATACCATAAAGAGCAGCGGCCGCCTGACCCTTTAGAATATTGATACTCTCAATATCATTAGGGTTGATATCCACCGCACGGTTTGAAATATCCGATCCTGTTACACCATCTCCTACTAACGAGAAGTCACCACCTGACCCTGACTGAATATCTGCAGTCGAGGCAACCGGCATGCCGTCAATAATATAGAGCGGTGTGTTATTTCCTGTAAAAGAACGGGCACCACGTATCACGATCTGTGATGAGGCACCGGGCATACCACTCGAAGGCTTAATGTCAATACCGGCAATTTTGCCCTGCATTGCACCTGCCAGGTCAGTGTTACCTGTCCGTTCTATTACATCATTTTTAACATCCTGGACTGCGTACCCCAAGGCTTTTTTCTCCTTTGAGATACCGAAGGCTGTTACAACAACCTCATCCAGACCCATAACATCAGGTTCCATGATCACATCAATGACTGTTTGGTTCCCAATCTCAACCTCCTGTCTCTTCATTCCTATATATGAAAAAACAAGTGTTGCAGCGTCCTGTGGAACAGCAAGAGTATATTTGCCATTGATATCTGTTACTATCCCGACAGTGGTTCCCTTTACAGAAACTGATACTCCCGGCATAGCCCCCTCTCCTTCTACAGAA
>CAZHRV010000254.1:0-3140 GCA_964535035.1 uncultured Rikenellaceae bacterium | reverse complement strand
GAACGCTTTCATCCTGACAAAAACATAATTCCTGATCTTCCCGACAGGAGATTCAACTGATTTTATTGCTGTAGTAAGCTCATTTCTAAGCACATTAGCTTCATGTAATACAACCGCCTCGAATATCTCCTCCTTGCTGCTGAAATAGTAATAAATGGAACTCTTACCCATTTTCAGAGCTTTTGCAATCTCATCCATTGTTGTTTTTCTGAATCCGTAATGGCTGAATATTGTCCCTGCCGAGATTATGATCTTTTTTCTAAATTCCTCTTTATTAACCATATGTTCTTCTCCGGGAGATAATTTTACTGTTACTTGCAAAGTTAAACTATTAAAATTTGTATTCAAAATTTTCGAATAATCCGGTCGATAAGTCGAACAGGTTATTGCTTCGAGATAAAACACCTTTGAAAGGGTTTGTTTTTAATATTTGAGTAATTTTGGCAATACAAAGATATATCAGATGCGTGCAGTCAATAAAAATTATAAGAGTATCTGGCTGGATAAATCTGACCCTGGGATTGTCAGGGCAATTAACCAGAAAAGATTGCCGTTTTTTTTTGAGATCTGTGAATTTCGTACCGTCGATGATATTTTCAATGCTATTAAAGAGATGACCATAAGGGGCGCTCCTGTTATAGGTGCGGCAGGGGCATTCGGCATTTATCTTGCAACACTCGAAATGACCTCAACGACAAATCCTTATAAGCATCTTGAAAATGCGGCCAGATACCTGATTTCATGCCGTCCAACAGCTGTAAACCTGGCATGGGCTGTTGATCATGTTATGAAAAAGCTTGAAAAGAACATTCCCGTACAGTCCCTGACGGCTATTGCTCTGAAAGCCGCTCTTGAAATATGCGAAGATGAAGAGGAGAGCTGCCGGAAAATCGGTATCAACGGTTTAAAGATCATTGAAAAAATAAGCAGGAAGAAAAACAAAAAACCGGTAAATATCCTTACACATTGCAATGCAGGCTGGCTGGCCTGTATCGATTACGGAACCGTCACGGCTCCGGTTTATCTCGCACATGAAAAGGGGATCCAGGTTCACGTATGGGTTGATGAAACACGTCCGCTGAACCAGGGCGCCAGGCTTACTGCATGGGAGCTGGGACAGGCAGGGGTTCCCTATACCCTGATAACCGACAACGCCGGCGGACACCTGATGCAGCACGGTATGGTAGATATTGTGATGGTGGGCAGTGACCGGACAGTACGAAATGGCGATGTTGCAAACAAGATAGGTACCTACCTGAAAGCACTTGCAGCTTTTGAAAATAATATTCCATTCTACTCCGTTTTCCCGTCATCAACACTTGATCCTGATATAAGTGACGGACTCTCAGGAATTCCCGTTGAAGAACGTGATCCTGAAGAGGTAACTACCGTTACCGGTCTGGCGGGCGGAAAGATGGAAAGTGTACGAATCTGCCCTGAAAACAGTGTGGCGGTAAACTATGCGTTTGATGTAACTCCCGTAAAATATATCACCGGCTTTATCACCGAAAAGGGCATATATAAAGCCGAAGAAAAAGAAATAACAAAAATGTTTGCAGATAAATTGAAATGAAATGGAAGGGGTTGTAAAATTTAATTGTCACTGGAACCAGTCAGGACCTGTTATTTCAGATGAACAGTATGAAATAATAAACTACTGGAGAGAAATACTCTATAATATGGACATGATAGGTGCCTATGAGAATGGTGTGGGTTTCGGTAATATAAGCATGAGAATAAGAGGCGGAAATCAGTTTATCATAACAGGTTCCGCTACAGGTGAGATACCGGAACTGGAGCCGGGACACTATGTGAAGGTCACTTCTTTTAATATTGATGATAATGCAGTGCAGTGTATAGGACCTTTAAAGGCCTCTTCGGAATCTCTTACGCATGCAGCAATATATCTTGCCGATCCGGGAGCAAATGCGGTGGTGCATGTCCACAGCATTGAACTCTGGAATGAGCTCATTTACAAGGTCCCGACAACCAACCCGTCATTGGAATACGGCACTATTGGTCTGGCAAAGGATATTTTCCGGCTCTTCAGCGATTCCGATGTTTTTGAAAAAAGGATAATCGTCATGGCAGGCGACAGGGCCGGTATCCTTAGTTTTGGATATGATATAGATGAAGCGGCTAATGTTCTTATGTCTTATCTCAGGAAAGAGAAATGATTAAAATCGGTATTATAGGCGGATCGGGTCTGGAAAATCCCGACATTCTCACGAATCCGAAAGAATTTATCACCTGTACCCCTTATGGTGATCCCTCCTCCCCTCTTCTTAACGGTAAAATTGGCGATAAGGAAATTATCATTTTATCCCGGCACGGACATAACCATACAATTCCTCCCTCGCAGGTAAATAACCGCGCAAACCTGTATGCTCTGCAGAAGACAGGATGTACACATATCATTGCGACCACTGCATGCGGAAGTCTCAGGGAGGAGATCGGGCGCGGCGACCTGGTAATCCCTGATCAGCTTATTGACTTTACACATCACAGGGTCCATACCTTTTACGAGGAGTTTGAACCCGGAAATATGAAGCATGCATCAATGGCAGATCCGTTTAATGATGAATTGCGCAAGATAATTATCACAGCTGCAAATAACAGGGGACTGAAAATATATAATAAAGGGACCCTTATTACTATAGAGGGTCCCCGTTTTTCAACAAAGGCCGAATCAAAGATGTTCCGGTTATGGGGTGCTGACATAATAAACATGTCGGTTGCCACAGAGGCTATTCTTGCGAATGAGCTTGGCATACCCTATGCGGCAATAGCCATGAGCACCGATTATGACAGCTGGAAGGAGGATGAGGTTCCCGTTGCCTGGGAGGATGTTATTGCTGTTTTTAATAAGAATATCAATAATGTCATCCAACTGTTGCTGGAGGCAATCAAATTGATCGTTTAAACAGGTTTTCTTTCTTTGTTTTGATTCTTGCATAATTAGCAACAAATAACTAATATTGCAGTCCGTTTTAACGGACGGGCCCATAGCTCAGATGGTCCCGAAAAACACCCAAGCTCTGCTTGTCATGTTTTTCGAGGATCCTCGAAAATCAATCAAAATTTCTCTGAAATTTTGTGATTTTCGGGATTAGAGCACCTGAAAAAACATCAGGATGGGC
>CAZHRV010000253.1:0-27724 GCA_964535035.1 uncultured Rikenellaceae bacterium | reverse complement strand
TTTCCTGTCAGAACCCCTGTAAATTCATTCCGGAGCCTTTTATACTGACCAAAAAGAAAACCAATCTCCCTGCCGCCGACTCCGATATCACCCGCCGGCACATCAGTGTCAGCACCGATGTGGCGGAACAGTTCTGACATGAAGCTCTGGCAGAACCTCATTACTTCATTATCGGATTTACCTTTCGGATCGAAATCCGAACCTCCCTTACCTCCACCCATTGGCAGGGTGGTAAGACTATTCTTAAAGACCTGTTCAAATGCCAGGAATTTCAGTATGCCCAGGTTAACCGTAGGATGGAACCTCAGTCCGCCTTTATAAGGACCAATTGCACTGTTCATTTCAATCCGGTAGCCGCGGTTGATCTGTACTTCACCCTTATCATCCAGCCATGGAACCCTGAAGATGATTGTCCTCTCGGGTTCTGCGATCCTTTCAAGGATTCGGGCATATTTATATTTCGGGTGTTCCTCAATAAAAGGGATCAACGATTCAACAACCTCCTGTACGGCCTGGTGAAACTCATTTTCACCGGGATTTTTTCCCTTTATTGCAGCCATGAACTGTTGCACTTTTGGATCCATAGTATAAAATTTTTAGAAGTTATAGTGAGCTAAAAATAACAAAAACAATACATCTTATTCATCAGTGGCATCAAATAATTTTAAAAATCCCGGAAGTAATATATGTCTTTATGATATCCTGTAGATATTTCCGGGGTAGCATTTTATTACTCCTTTGAATTCCATCTGCAGGAGGAGGGAGGATAATTTGAAAACCGGCAGGTCAAGAGATCTGCATATTGTATCAATTGTCAGTTCACCCTCACCGGAAATCAGTTCATAAATTGATTTTTCGGTATCGTTCAGTTCTGCAAACAATGACCTCTGGACCGGGGGTCTGGATTTTTTGGGTTGCCAGTCCATTAAATATTCAATATCATCCGGGCTCTCAACCAGGGCAGCTTTATTGCTCTTTATCAGGCTATTACAGCCAGCAGAGTATTGATCTCCAGGTCTGCCGGGGACAGCAAAGACATCACGGTTATATGAATTTGCAATATCAGCAGTTATAAGCGCCCCGCCTTTTAATCCTGACTGGACAACCAGCGTGGCATCTGACAAACCTGCAATGACTCTGTTTCTTTTAATGAAATTATTACGCTCAGGCAATGCATCCGAAAGAAAATCAGTTATCAGACCACCGTTTTTAACCAATATTTCCGCTGTTGACCTGTGAATAGCCGGATACATTGTCTTAAAACCATGTCCCAGTACACCTATTGTATGAAGATTGTTTGAAAGTGCAGCTTTATGGGAGGTTATATCAATACCGTATGCCAGTCCGCTGACAATAATGAGGTCGGAATGTCCTTCAGCAAGGCCGGCTATAATTTTTTCACATATCTCCTTTCCGCTGGTTGTAGCACTTCGAGTGCCAACCACACTAAGTATTTTGGCTGCATTAAGGTCGCAGTTGCCTTTAAAAAAGAAAACAACCGGAGAATCGTTACATTGCCGCAGCCTGAAAGGATAGTCGTTATCGAGATAAAAAAAGGTCCTGATATTTTTTCTCGTGACATATTCAGCCTCTTTTTCAGCGGTTTCAAGATATGAACGGTCACTGATATATTTTGCAAGACCTGAGCCTATACCGGGTATCCTGGTAATATTCCTGTACGATTCATTAAAAACGGCCTCGACACTTCCAAAGTGTGAAACAAGTTTCCGCGCATTTATATCACCAATACGGGGTATAAGACCTAAAGCAATTTTATGCTTCAGTAAAATTTCTTCCGGCATAGCACAAAGAATTGAGACATGTAAATATATAAAAAACCTCCCATCCCCCCTAAAGAGGGGCTAAATATTTTTATAGATGCATATAATTTTAATGGTGGTGGGTCTACACTACCCCCATATCCAGCATTGAATTTGCTATTTTAAGGAAGCCGGCAATATTTGCACCCTTGACATAATCGACATAACCGTCTGCCTGCTTTCCGTACTTTACACATTGTTCATGAATATTACTCATAATCTCATGAAGCCTTTTATCGACCTCCTGCCTGTTCCATTTCAGTTTCATTGCATTCTGTGTCATCTCAAGACCTGATGTGGCAACTCCGCCGGCATTTACTGCCTTACCCGGTGCAAAGAGCACTTTGTTTTTATGAAATGCCTCAACTGCTTCAGGCGTACAGCCCATATTTGATATTTCAGCTACCAGCATGACTCCATTATTAATAAGAGCGGCTGCATCTTCACCGTTTAGCTCGTTCTGGATTGCACAAGGCAGGGCGATATCGACCTTTTTTTCCCAAGGCCTCTTTCCCTCGTGGAATTCAACTCCTTCAAATGCATAGGAATATGGCTTGACGATATCCTGGTTGGATGCCCGTAGCTCAAGCATATATTCAATCTTAGTGTCAGAGATTCCCTCTACATCATACACATAACCATCTGGTCCTGAGATTGTGACAACCCTGGCACCAAGCTCGGTTACCTTCAGGGCTGCCCCCCATGCAACATTGCCGAAACCTGATATTGAAACAGTTTTGCCCTGAAATGATTCGTTTTTAGTTGCAAGCATTTCCTGTGCAAAATATATTCCGCCAAAGCCGGTTGCTTCGGGTCTGATCAGTGATCCTCCCCAGTTTGTCCCCTTGCCGGTGAGAACTCCGGTATGATCTCCCTTAAGTTTTTTATACATGCCGTACAGGTATCCTATTTCACGTCCTCCCACGCCAATATCACCAGCCGGCACATCGGTTTCCGGTCCTATATACTTCCATAGCTCAAGCATGAAAGACTGGCAGAAACGCATCACTTCACCTGCAGATTTTCCTTTAGGTTCAAAGTCGGAGCCTCCTTTCCCTCCTCCCATTGGCAGAGTAGTAAGTGAATTCTTGAAAGTCTGTTCAAATCCAAGAAACTTGAGTATGGACAGGTTTACACTTGGGTGAAAACGAAGCCCTCCCTTATAAGGACCAATAGCATTATTGAACTGTACCCTGTATCCAAGGTTCACTCTGACATTTCCCTCATCGTCAATCCAGGGAACTTTGAAAGTCAATATACGATCAGGTTCAACAAGCCTTTCAATAATATTAGCAGACTCAAACTGAGGATTTTCATTATATACTTCCTCTATGGATTCAACCACTTCCCTGACAGCCTGCAAATATTCAACCTCTCCAGGATGTTTTTTCTCGAGGTTGTTCATTATTTTATCTACGTTCATAATATTATTGTCTTATAGGTTATTAATTCAATTTATTGTGTAAGCAAAATTAAGTACATGTAACTGGTGTTGTAAATTGGCAGTTGGCAGTAAACAATTGGCAACTTACTCTTGCCAACTGCCAACTGTAAATTGCCAACTTTTTACTCTGTCGATATTATTTCATCAAAGATCATCTCTACTTTTTTCATTAAAAATGATTTAATTCATATTATTTACAGGGATAGCTCATGTTTCAGGAACATACTTGTTGAGTGCCGCGAATAATTTGGATCGTTGCTCGCGGTTCAGTGCACTTATATATATAGGAGGATACTTCGCTATTCCCTCACCCATCTGCTGGAAGAGAACAATACTGCGTACAAGGCCGAAAAACTTTGATTCGGTTTTATAATCTTTAAATGCTCTCTTTTTGATTTCGACAGAGTTCTTTTTCCCACCCACAATACCTGCTGTAAAATATCTGAATACGAGATTTTCTCCCTCATCAGAAAAGAAAACAAACTGGTAATTAAGCATCATCGGCAGGAAAGCAATTATCAGGTAGATGGTAACCAGGATGATTGTCCATGCTGTATCGCTAAGTCCCAGAAGAGGAAACTTTATCAGTTTTGCCGCATAGGTCAGGGCAATATAAGCCAGAAACAAAACTGTGGCAGCAAATAATTTGATCCTGACTCCAATGATTGTTTTACTGTTATCGAAAGTCATAGCTGTAAATTTTACTAAACTTAGAAGTTTTTTTTCAAAAAACCTCACCTGCGGATTTTAAAGAATCCGACAAGCAGGTCTCTGCACTCTTTCTCCATAATTCCTGCCGACACCTTTGTTTTAGGATGAAGCAGATTGCTGCCGATATTTGTAAAGCCCTTTTGTTCATCAGCAGCTCCGTAAACAAGAGCTGATGCCTGGCTCCATCCTATTGCACCGGCACACATTGCACATGGTTCGAGGGTTACATAAATTGTACACCCGGTAAGGTATTTACCTCCCAGCCAGCCTGTGGCAGCCGTAATAGCCTGCATCTCTGCATGCGCAGTCGGATCCTTTAAAGTTTCTGTAAGATTATATGCTCTCGCAATGATGGTATCTTTACAGACAACGACAGCTCCGACAGGAATCTCCTGTTTATCAAGGGCTTTCCTGGCCTCTTCCAAAGCCGCCTGCATGAATTTTTTATGTTCGTTTTCTTTCATCACGGTGAGTTCAGAAGTCTAAAATTAAGAAGAAATAATTTCATATCCACGATCCTTAAATTTTCTTACTTTTGCTGAACTAAACAAAAGAAGATGTACAGGACACACACATGCGGAGAGCTTGCACTGAAAGATTCCGGAAAAGAAGTAACCTTATGCGGATGGATTCAACGGTCAAGGGATCTTGGGGGGATGACCTTTATCGACCTGCGCGACAGGTACGGGATAACCCAGCTTTTATTTAACATGGAAACGGATAAAAACCTGTGTGGACAAGCAAGAAAGCTGGGTCGTGAATTTGTTGTTCAGGCAAAAGGAAAAGTAAGGGAACGAAGTAATAAAAACATGAAAATTCCTTCCGGGGAAATTGAAATTGAAGTATATGAACTGAATATCATCAACCGGAGCGAAATTCCTCCTTTCACTATTGAGGAAGAAACAGATGGAGGTGAGGAATTAAGAATGAAATACAGATATCTGGATCTCCGCAGAAATACCGTAAAAAACAATATCATCCTGCGTCACAGGGTGGCCCAGGAGGTCCGAAAGTACATGGATTCCATAGGGTTTGTAGAGATTGATACACCTGCCCTTATAAAATCCACACCTGAAGGTGCACGCGATTATGTGGTTCCAAGCAGAATGCAGCCTGGAACTTTCTATGCTCTGCCACAGTCACCGCAGACCCTGAAACAACTTCTGATGGTAGCAGGATTTGACAAATATTTTCAAATTGTTAAATGTTTCCGCGATGAAGATCTGCGGGCCGACAGACAGCCGGAGTTCTCGCAAATCGACTGTGAAATGTCCTTTGTCGAAAGAGATGATATACTGGATACTTTTGAAGGCCTGGCAAAATATCTTTTCAAACAGATAAAAAATATTGAATTAAATGAGCTTTTCAGGAAGATACCTTACCATGAGGCAATGGAAAACTACGGTACTGATAAACCTGACCTCAGGTTCGGAATGAAAATTTACGAACTTACTGAACAAGTAAAAGGACACGGTTTCGTAGTTTTTGACAGTGCGGAATATGTTGGAGCTATCTGTGCTGAAGGATGCTCGGAATTTACCAGAAAACAGCTCGATGAACTTACGGATTTCGTAAAGCGCCCCCAGATTGGCGCTAAAGGTCTCATCTATGTGAAATATGGACCGGATGGCTTACTGAAATCTTCAGTAGACAAATTCTATTCACAGGAGGAGCTTGCCGGATGGACTAATGCGCTGAATGCAAAAAAGGGAGACCTTATTCTTATTATTGCAGGAGATAAGATGGCGACATTGACGGTACTTTCGGAGCTGAGGCTCGAAATGGGTAACAGGCTTGGCCTAAGGAAAAAAGAGACCTTTATGCCTTTATGGGTTGTTGACTTTCCTCTGCTGGAGTGGGACGAGGAGGAGAAACGGTTCTATGCCATGCACCATCCCTTTACTTCACCAAAACCGGAAGATATTCACCTGATGGAAAAGGATCCTGGTAAGGCAAGAGCTAATGCATACGACCTTGTGATTAACGGAGTGGAAATCGGAGGCGGCTCTGTCAGAATACATGAAGCATCTGTTCAGAGACTCATGTTTAAAGTGCTGGGATTTACTGAGGAAGAGGCAAATGAACAATTCGGATTTCTTCTGAATGCTTTTAAATATGGAGCCCCGCCACACGGAGGAATTGCTTTCGGTTTCGACAGATGGGTAGCGATGTTCGGAGGGCAGGATTCAATACGTGATTTTATAGCATTCCCTAAAAATAATTCCGGACGTGATGTCATGCTTGATACACCATCACGAATATCACAGAAGCAGATGGACGAACTACAAATAAGGATTATTTCTAAAAATAAAAGCTAAGTTTTATTTATCCCCTCATTCGATTGTGTTAATAATTATTACTCCGTTTGAACCTCTTACACCATAGATAGATGCTGAACTGCCTTTCAGAATCTGGATTGATTTTACTATATTTGGTTGTATAAAATCAATCGATTCCATAATATTGCCGTCAACAACAAACAGAGGATCCGTACCTCCAATGAGTGTTGATGTTCCCCTGATGACAATTTTTCCTTCTATTAACTGTACACCCGGCGCCTTGCTGCTGATAAGATCATATATATTATTATATGATGAATAATCTGTTTCTGTAACCTCTATTTTATCTACCGACTGGGTAAGTTTATCCTTTTTAACAACGCCATATCCAACATCTATTACCTCATCAGTCTCTTCTTTATTCTGTGCTTTATTTTGAAGGGGTGATTCCTTTTTCAGTACAAAATTAATTGATGTGCGCCCTTTAATGGAAGCTTCTGCTGAAGCTCCATACAAAGTAAATGCTGTTAGGATTTTAGCATCACGCTTTACTTTTAATTTATAGTAACCATTTGCATCAGTTACATTTCCGGTGTTTTTTTTGTCAACAAGTATAAGAGCACCGATAACGGGATTTTTATCTGAATCCATAACATAGCCCCATATGGTTATTTTCTTATTGGACTTCTGACCGTATGTGTTTTGCAGAAAGCAAAGCGAAAATATCAACAGAAAAATAAATCTATTTTTCATGGCAATACATTATGTATTAATTATATCCAAAGATATTAATAATTTTTATTAATGTATTATTTCACCGATAAGAGTGGCCGATGTGTATCTGTTGATCTTTACCATAACATATTCACCTTTTTTCTTATTCCCTTTTGGAAAGACTACAATTTTGTTTTGAGATGTACGTCCCGATAAATGATCCCGGGATCTTTTTGAAACACCTTCAATCAGCACCTGGTGCACTTTATCAACATCCTCCTTCTTTGATTTTGCCGACAGCCTGTTCTGAAGGGCTATGATCTCGTTCAGCCTTTCTGTTTTGATATTATCAGGTATATCATCCTTAAGTTTACGGGCAGCTTTTGTTCCGGGCCGTTCACTATATTTAAACATATATGCAAAATCGAAACCGGCCCACTCCATTAATGACAGGGAAGCTTTATGATCTTCATCGGTTTCAGAACAAAAACCTGTTATTATATCGGTTGATATTGAACAACCGGGTAAGATGCAACCGATTGCCCGGATACGATCCATATACCATTCCCTGGTATATTCCCTGTTCATGAGCTTCAGGATCCGTGTGCTTCCGCTCTGGGCAGGCAGATGAATATGCTTGCAGATATTATCATGCTTCGCGATTACTTTTAAAAGGTCATCCGAAAGATCTTTGGGATGTGAAGTTGAGAATCTCACTCTCAGCAATGGATCAATACGGGCAACTCTGTCTATAAGTTGTGGGAAATCGATTATTTCGCTATTTTTTTTCCACCTGTAGGAATCGACATTCTGCCCCAGGAGAGTAACTTCCCTGTATCCTGATTGAAACAGATGTGTCACTTCTTTTATTATTGATTCCTGATCACGGCTTCTTTCTGTTCCCCTTACATATGGCACTACACAATATGCACACATATTGTTGCACCCTCTCATTATAGAAACAAATGACGTTACTCCGTTTTTATCCATTCTCACAGGTGAGATATCTGCATATGTCTCTTCACGGGAAGGGAGTACATTAACAGCTTTATGCCCCGATTCAGCATCTGCAACAAGCTGAGGCAGTATCCGGTAAGCATCGGGCCCCACAACAATGTCAACAAGCTGTTCCGTTTCAATCACCTTTTCCCTGAGCCGCTCTGCCATACATCCCGCCAGTCCCACGATCAATCCACTGTTTTTCTTCTTCAGATGCCTCAGGGCCTTAAGTCTGTTCCAGATACGCTTTTCGGCATTTTCACGCACTGAACAGGTGTTGAGCAGAATGAGGGAAGCCTCATTTATATCATCTGTGAGCCTGTATCCTTCTTTGAGAAGTATTGACACAACAACCTCACTGTCAGCAACATTCATCTGGCAGCCATAGGTCTCAATATATACTTTGTTATTTTTCAGAATTTCAGTTTTCAATTTCAGTACTGATAGGGAAAAGATTGTTCAAATCATTAAACACCTTTTTCATTTCCTGATTTCAGTACAAAAGTATATAACCTGACCGATGTATTAAAGAAATATTTAATTTTACAACGTATTATAAAAATTATTATATGTCAGGTCACAGTAAATGGTCAACTATCAAGAGAAAGAAAGGAGCAGCAGATGCTAAAAGAGGTAAGATCTTTACAAAGATCATAAAGGAGTTAATGATTGCTGCAAGGGAAGGCGGAGGTGATCCTGAATCAAATGCCAGGCTAAGGCTTGCCATTCAGAACGCAAAAGGTGCCAACATGCCCAAGGATAACATAGAGAGGGCGATAAAAAAAGCAACCGGCTCTGATGCAGAAAGTTATACTGAAACGACATTCGAAGGTTACGGACCTTTCGGGATTGCTGTTTTTGCAGAGTGTCTCACTGATAATAATAACAGAACAGTGTCTGCAGTGAGATCAGCATTCAATAAACATGGAGGAAGCCTGGGGACTAACGGATCTCTCAGTTTCCTTTTTGAAAGAAAAGGAGTATTCACAATCAGTAGTGAGGGACTGGTTCTGGATGATCTTCAGCTTGAAATGATCGATGCAGGTGCCGAGGATTTTGAGATTGACGAAGACACGATTGTAATTACATGTGCCAGGGAGGATTTTGGCAGTGTTACGAAGAAACTTGCCGAACTGGGTATAGAACCCGAAGAATCAGGACTACGAAGAATTCCCAACGACACCAAAAAACTCGATGTTGAATCAGCCAGGAAAGTTATCAGGTTCATCGAAACACTTGAGGATGACGATGATATCCAGAATGTGTATCATAACCTTGAAATGACGGACGAACTGGCCGAAGCTCTTGAATAAAAAGATAATTTTATGAAAAGATCATTTGCTCTGCTTACCCTGGTTATAGTCTCTGTTTCATGTACAAAGGAGGAGAGTGATTTCATATGGGAGAAATCATTCGGACAGGGACATGCATATTATCTTATTTCTACTTCTGACTCAGGATTTGTAAGCTGCGGATCTGTAGACAACAGACCATTTCTTCTTAAACTCAATAAAGATAAAAAGAGCCTGGTTGAATTTCAATCAGAAAGAGAGGGCCTCTTCAGCTCAGTCTGGTCAGGTACATCATGTTTTATTGCAGGAGGAAGCAGTAACGGGAAAATGCTGCTTTCGGGTATCGATAATGAAGGAAGCATGTTATGGGATACTCTGATATCGGCTTCATTTAACATAGACCTCACTAATTTATCATATTACGGGAACGGGGATCTTCTCGCTGTGGCGACTCCATTTCCTGATTCAACCGGTTCAGGCAATACAGGTATTCTTTTCGTGAAATTTGATACAACAGGCTGTATTATTGAGGGAAAGGAAGTTGAAGAGACTGGTCTGATTTCAGTTAACAGGATCACAATAGATGATTCGGGAAACATTTTACTTCCCATTACAAGAAAGAAAGACGCTGGTAAAAAACAAGCAAGTGCTGCAAAATACACACTGGATCTGAATAAATTGTGGGAAACAAAATTATTTAATAACCCGGGTTTTGGTGCCGAAAGCCTGGGCATAATTACTGGAAGGGATGGTAATATATACTTTTCAGGCAATACAGAATTATCGGTGGATGACGGAGTATTGAATAATTCATTCCTGGTATCCCTCTCCTCCTCAGGATCAGTCAACTGGAAGAAATACTTCGAAAAATCAAATGCCGGTACTGCGCTGATCTTTGACGAAAATAGACTCCTTATGATGCTCAACCGAAACTGTTTTATTGTCAGTCTGGCCAATACTGATGATGGTTCAGAAGCCGGCAGATTAAGAATATTCGATGTCTGTGATCCTGTTAATACTGATGCTTTAGGAGCAGACTTCGACCTGACATACGAAGGCAACATCCTGATGGCAGGCTCACTGGGAGGTTACTATTACCTGGCACTGAAATCACTGTCGCAATAAATTGTACCAGTTGTATGGTCCGAAAAATAATTTTACTGATCATTGTGATTATTCTGCAGAACGGATTATGTAACTCACAGGCTTTTATTAAAACATCTGATCTCTTCCGGAGACCACATGATGAAGGCGGCGAACTCAAAATTAATCAGGACCCGGCGCTTGACTCCCTTTTAAGTCGTTATATTCTCGCATCACGGCAAAAAAGGACACAAGAAGGATCACAAGGAATGGAAGGATTCCGGATACAGATCTATTACAGCTCTGTCAGGAATGCCCGGGAGGAATCAGCCAGGGTGAGAGCAGAATTCATAAACAAGTTTCCTAATATTGTATCTTATGCCCAATACAGAGAACCTGGATATTACATGGTCAGGGCAGGCGACTACAGAACCAGGACCGAAGGATTCAAGGATCTCCTGATGGTGAGAAAGGTATTCCCGGACGCCTATTTTGTTCCGACGATAATAAACTTCCCGAACAGGTCAAAAACTAACAATGAGTGAAATAATCAAACATGAATGCGGTATTGCAATGTTGAGATTGCTTAAGCCGCTGGAATATTATATTGAGAAATACGGTTCGTGGGACTATGGCCTGCAGAAGATGTACCTGATGATGGAAAAGCAGCATAACCGGGGGCAGGATGGTGCAGGTATAGCAGGAATAAAACTAAATGTTAAACCGGGTAAACGCTATATTTTCAGGCAGAGATCAAACGGTGCAGATGCCATTAAAGAGATCTTTGATCATATTTATCAGGATATTAGCAGGATAAACATAAATAACACCCAAAACACCGGCTTTATAAAAGATAATATCCCCTTTGCATGCGATATTTACATGGGGCACCTCAGATATGGCACCTATGGCAGTTATAATATTGACGCGGTCCATCCCGTAAGCCGGGAGAATAACTGGAAATCAAGAAACCTTGTTATGGCGGGGAACTTCAACCTGACAAACGTTAATGAAGTATTTTCAGACCTGATCGACCTTGGGCAGAATCCCGTGGATTTTTCAGATACCGTTACAATACTCGAGAATATAGGTCACAGGCTGGATGAGGAGAACGAAAGACTTTTCAGACAATTCAAGGAACAGGGCTTCTCGAAAAAAGATATCTCCCCGCTTATAGAAGAAAACCTCGATCTTGTTACGGTACTCTCAAAGGCCAGCCGCAACTGGGACGGCGGCTATGTTATGGCGGGAATGGTGGGGCATGGAGATGCTTTCGTGATCAGGGATCCGTCAGGTATTCGGCCGGCATTCTATTATATTGATGATGAGGTAGCTGTGGCAGCATCCGAAAGACCTGTGATTCAGACAATATTCAATGTCAGAACCGATAATGTGGCTGAACTTCCTCCTGCCCATGCCATAATCATGAAAGCCTCAGGCGAGACCTCTGTTGTAAAGATCAGGGAAGAGGCTGAACAACGTAAGTGTTCGTTTGAAAGGATATATTTCTCAAGAGGGACAGATAAGGCTATTTACAGAGAAAGGAAAAAACTGGGTGAATTACTGACTCAGCCTGTTCTGGAAGCTGTGGACTTTGATCTTGAACATACCGTGTTTTCCTATATTCCAAATACTGCTGAAAGTGCATTCTATGGACTTATTAAGGGAGTGGAAAATTATCTTAACCAGTCAAAGGTCGACATAATAATGCAAAACAGAGAGGCACTGACCAGGGAAGATCTTGAAAAAATAATCAGCCGGAGACCACGGGTGGAAAAGATAGCTGTCAAGGATGCAAAACTGAGAACATTTATTGCTGTTGACAGCGGCAGGGAAGATCTTGTAGGACATGTATATGATGTAACATACGGAATCGTAAAGAGAGGCGTTGATAATCTCGTTGTTATTGATGATTCGATAGTAAGGGGCACAACACTTAAGAAAAGTATTATAAGAATTCTCGACAGACTTGATCCCAGGAAAATTGTTGTTGTCTCTTCTTCTCCGCAGATAAGATACCCCGATTGTTATGGGATTGATATGGCGAAGCTGGGGGATCTTATTGCATTCAGGGCTGCAATAGAATTACTGAATGAGAGCGGCAGAGCCTCACTTATTAATAAAATATATGAGGATGCGAAAGCCGAGCAGCAGAAGCCTGTCGAAGAAATACAGAACCTTATCAGGGAGATCTATAAACCATTTTGCGTTGAAGAGATCTCTGGAAAAATATCATGCATGCTTAAAACTTCCGATATAAATGCGGAGGTTGGAATAGTCTTTCAATCAATACATGGATTGCATGAGTCATGCCCGAATCATGCAGGCGACTGGTATTTCACAGGTAACTATCCCACTCCAGGCGGGAACAGGGTAGCTAACCAGTCATTCATTAACTATATAGAAGGCAGAAATATAAGATCCTACTGATTTCCGTGCGAAAACCACCTGATCATGAAATCATGCTTATATGAGGCGAGATGCCTGTTGATCTTCTCAACATAGATATCTTTTAAAGTGATCATAATGCCTGTTTCCTCAACATTCCCGAAATGATGATTGATAAAAGTACCAAAGGTGCGCATTGTCGGTGAGAGATTCATATATGCATTAATGAGTGGAGGGATCGTCTCCCCGAGCTTTCTTACCTGCGAGGAAAGGATCTTATAATCCTCCTTATAACTCTTTCCTGTAAATAACTGCTTCATTTCATTCTCATGAAGGTCAATCATTGCAGGCTCGATTGGGGTAACCAGTTGATCGGGATCACCAAAATGCTTTTTAAGAAAATACAGGATCATATTCCTGGCGTTCTGGTTAAAATGCGAATACATGGTGACCTTCCCGAAAAGATACTTAAGATGGTGTTTATCAAGTATTATTGCACCGAGTCCGTCCCACAGGTTATCGAGTGCATAAAGGCTTTTTCTGCCCATGGCCCGTGATTGATAATCAGGATGGACAAAAGAACGCCCCAGCTCCATCATGTGTGGATAATATTTTGACAGGAATTTCTCGGAAAAATTAAAGTAAGATGATGAAGCAAGCTTCGTGATATCAACCTGAACGCACTCTTTCGGCGGGAAATAAAAACGATATCCGCCAACAATTTCCCTGTTGTCGGGATCCCATACAATCAATTGTTTCTGAGGATCCTCCCTGACTGTATCAAAATTGTCTATATCTATTGATTTACCGGTTCCGCCCCCGGCATGACGGAAGGTGATCTCTCTTACCCTGCCCACTTCATGCATGAGAACGGGAGAATCATTATTGTCGAAGATATAAACTTCATTATTCGCATTATTCGTCTTTCGCAGGAACCTTTCTTTTGTAAGTTCTGCGATTATTTGATCTATAGGCGATTGAGTAACAATGGATTCCATTTTCTATTAATTAAAACCGAATTTTCGAATATTTTGTCCGGGAATTCGTATGCAATTTAGTATTTTTTTTATATGTGCATTATCAGACAATCAGTGATTCAAGTTCATAGGATCTCGATTTTACCCATTCTGCCCATTCGGGTAAAGACCTTGAACTGTCAAATGTCTGCCAGGGAATAACTTTGCCGAAAACAAGGGAAATATCTCTTCCCCTTTGTCGGAACATCTCATCGGGAAGATACAACATCTCAATATTCGATCCGATGCCTAAAAAAGTCCTGATATTTGCCAGGTTATAAAAAAAATCAGAGTTTCTGCCTGAAAAGAATGCCGGAATAACATCTCTTTTATGCTGTATGGCTTTGGATATGAAGCTTTTATGCCATACAAGATCCTTTATGACACCCCGTTTTTTACGTGAACACAGGCCGGCCGGAAAATAGAGGATCTGGTAATCTGAAGCATATGCTTCTTCAAGTGACCTGACTGCCTCTTTTGCCTGGGCGCCGTGTTTATTTACCGGCAGAAAAATACCGGAGAGATTTTTGATAGTCAGAAGGATATCATTCACAGGGAATTTTATATCACTGAAATACCTGGATAATTCATTCATGAAAACCAGTCCGTCAAGACCACCCAGAGGATGATTTGAAACAAAGAAATACCTTCCGCCTGAGGGTATATTTTCCTTCCCGTAAACCTTGTATTTTATCTCGAAAAATTCCAGACCCGCCTCTACAAACTCTGCATCTTTGAGGTGTCCGTACTTTTCCAGGAATTCGTTTAATTCATTCTGGTGAACAATTCTTTTCAGATAATTTATGAAGAATGACGGAACTGCTTTCGCCAAAGAAGGATTTTTTGAGAGCAGAACATCCTCAACATCAATTTTTAAAAGATCCTGTGTTTCTGAAAATTGTTCCATGGAAGAGATGGTTTAATTGAGGGTGATAAAATTATAACTTTTTCAGATCATATGTACTTACCCTTATTCCTTCCTTGCAATAACAGGGAAGAGCCTGTCCTGGCCGAAGCGTAGGGAGGATTTGGAGGATGAGTACATGTAACCGGGAGAAAGAACCAGGGGTGAACAGAAATTCTCATCCCAAAAGTTATTAACAAAAAAACAAAAAAAGTGGAGGAAAGTGGGGGTAAGTGGATATTTTTTACTTACTTTAGCTTTTTATACTCTAACGAAGGGTCATGGCCACATTTATAGGTGATTATACATGCAAGGTTGATGTCAAGGGAAGGATCATTCTTCCGATGGCATTCAAGAAGCAGATGCCTGTTGATGCACGTGACCAGTTTGTGGTAAGGAAAGATATTTTCGAGAAGTGTCTTGTACTCTATGCGCTGGAAGACTGGAACAGACAGCTGGTCAGGATCAGGAAGAGGATCAATCCTTATAACCGTGAGCATAACACATTCCTGAGGAATTTTTTCATGGGAACGGCAGAGCTTACCCTTGACAGCAACAACCGGATGCTTGTACCCAAAAGGCTTCTTGACATTATCGGAGCAGGGAGAGATGTGGTTCTTGCCGGCCAGGATGGAAGGATAGAGATCTGGGCGGCTGATGTTTATGAAGGGCTTGATATGCCTGCTGATGATTTTGCCAGCCTGGCTGAAAAGCTAATGGGCGGCAGTGTTATTGAACCTGACGAATAATGGCTTACCATATACCCGCACTGCTGGATGAGAGTATCGAAGGGCTGAATATCCGGCCTGACGGGATTTATGTTGATGTTACCTTCGGCGGAGGAGGACATTCGATGGAAATACTGAAGCATCTTACAACAGGAAAGCTTATTGCGTTTGACCAGGATGAAGATGCAGGTATGAACGCTCCGGAAGATAAAAAATTCATTTTCCTTAATCAGAACTTCCGTTTTCTCAAAAACAATCTGCTTTATCTCGGGATAAGATCTTTCGATGGACTTATTGCGGATCTCGGTGTGTCGTTTCATCAGTTTGATGAACCCGGCCGGGGATTCACATTCCGGCATGATACCCCTCTTGATATGAGGATGAATAAAAGCTATCCATTAACAGCAGCCAGCCTTATTCAAACAATCGATGAACCGGTTCTTGCAGATATTTTTTTCAAATACGGCGAACTTAATAATTCAAGGAAAATAGCAAAGGAGATAATCTCCGCCAGGAAAGACAACCCGATAGCAACAACAGGCGATCTGTTATCTGCTATCAGGAAATTGACTCCTGTAAGGCAGGAACATAAATTCTATGCAAGAATATTCCAGGCCCTCAGAATAGCAGTAAATCACGAGATCGAATATCTCAGGGAAATGCTCCTCCAGGCTCTCGAAATGCTTAACAAAGGAGGGAGATTGGTGATCATTACATATCATTCGCTCGAGGACCGGGTAGTAAAAAATTTCTTCCGCACAGGAAATTTTGAAGGTATAGGGAAAAAGGATTTTTATGGCAACATGGAGACACCCTTCAGGTTGATTAACCGGAAGGTCATTACACCGGGCGATGAGGAGATTGCAAGGAATAAACGGGCAAGAAGTGCAAGATTAAGAGTGGCTGAAAAGATTTGAGTGATGACAGAGACAGGAGATAAAAAGAAAAAGAAGGAGAAAAGTGAAAGCTTCATTAAAGAGCTTCTGAGCGGCAGCATGATCACAGAAAAGATTATCCTGAAAAACCTGTGGTACATCCTCCTTCTGACATTCCTGGCAGCAATCTATATCGGCAACAGATTTCATGCTGAGAAGATTACCAGGGAGACAGCCAGGTTGCAGAAAGAGGTACAGGATCTGAGGGCAGAATCTCTATCCACCTCAGCCGAACTGATGTATGTAAGCAGACAATCGGAGGTATACAGAATGGTCAGAGAAAAAGGACTTAAGCTTGAAGAGCTGAAAATACCTCCATACAAGTTACTGGTGGACAAATAGTCAGGCAATGGCAGTAAGGGATGAAATAGTCTTACGCAGCGGCATAGTATATTTTGCGATAGTCATTATCGCAGCAGCTATTCTTGTGCGTATCCTGATACTCCAGGTAGTACAGCACGGCAAATGGGCAGGCATGAGCGAGAAATTCATATACAAGACTGCAGAAATGCCTGCAAACCGAGGCGATATTCTTGCCTATGACGGACGTCTTCTGGCAAGCTCTGTTCCGTACTATACGATATACATGGATACCAGGAGTACCGGAATGGCAGAAGAGACCTGGTCAAACGGCATAAATGGATTATCTGCAGGTTTGGCAAGGATACTGGGTGAGAGATCGGCTTCTGAATGGAAGGCGGTAATAACTCAGGCACGAAAAAAGGGCGACCGCTATTTCCTGATCAAACGCAGGGTGGATTACCAGACACTTCAAAGGCTCAGGGAGCTTCCGATATTCAGGGAGGGGCAGTACAGAGGGGGATTGGTAGCCCAGGCCGAAAACCGGAGAATTCTTCCCAATAATGAACTCGCTGCCCGCACCATCGGATACCTCAATCTTGGAGATGAAGGTACAGAGGTCGGAATAGAGGGCTCTTTCGATAAGGAACTTGCAGGAAAGAACGGGATCGTCATAATGCAAAGACTTACAGGGGGAGACTGGATAACAGTTGATGTGGCCGGTAGCGTTCAACCTAAGGACGGCAATGATATTGTTACAACAATTGATGTTGATTTACAGGATGTTGCATCATCTGCACTCATGACTCAGCTGAAGAAACATAATGCCCACCACGGATGTGCTATAGTTATGGAGGTAGCAACGGGCGACATAAGGGCTATAGCTAACCTCGAACAGGGAAAGGACGGGAGATATCATGAATCCTATAATTATGCCATTGCAGAAAGCACCGAGCCGGGATCAACATTTAAGCTTCCTGTGCTGATGGCAGCTCTTGAGGATGGAGTGATCGATACAGGCGATATAGTTGACACTGGCTCGGGAAGCGTAAGATTCTACAATAAGGTGATAAGGGACACCCGCAAGGAGGGATATGGTAAACTCACAGTAAAAGAGGTATTTGAAAAATCATCAAATGTTGGGACATCAAAACTTATTTATGAGCATTATAGGAACAACCCGAAGGATTTTGTTGACCGGCTCTATGCAATGAAGCTGAATGAAAAACTCAACATCCAGATTCTTGGCGAGGGAGAACCATTGATAAGATATCCGGGCGATAAACTATGGTCGGGACTCTCATTGCCAATGATGTCGCACGGGTATGAGGTTCAGATGACACCTTTACAGATACTTACTTTTTACAATGCAGTGGCAAACAACGGAAGGATGATGAAACCACGGTTTGTTACAACTGTGATGCGAAATGGAGTTGTGATAAAACAGTATGAACCTGATGTGATCATCAACTCAATAGCTTCACGCTCAACAATAAGAAAAGCAAAAAAAATGATGGAGGGCGTTGTTGAGCACGGAACAGCAATGAACCTGAATAATACTAATTATAAAATTGCAGGAAAGACAGGAACTGCGCAGGTCGCAATGGGTAAATCAGGTTACAGGTCAGGTGCCAGGATCTCCTATCAGGCTTCCTTTGCTGGCTATTACCCGGCAGAGAATCCTCTCTATTCCTGTATTGTTGTAGTCAATGCCCCCTCCAATGGTGTCTATTATGGTAACCTGGTAGCGGGAGCAGTGTTTAAGGAGATCTCCGACAAGATATATGCAACAAATTTCTTCAGGGATTTTAACGAGGAGAGGAGAGATAACAATATTGCATCTGCACCGGAAGCCGGCAACGGGTACCGTGAAGATATTAATGAGGTGCTCAGTGAGATTGATGATATAAAATACAAAAAATCAGCCAATACCGAATGGGTGGCAACCAGGGAAAGAGGAGACACAGTAAGACTTGTCGGACTGGATATCAAAGAGGGGCTGGTTCCTGATGTCCGTGAAATGAGCCTCAGGGATGCAATATTCCTGCTTGAAAACTCAGGCTACAGGGTCCGATACAGAGGTAAGGGAAAAGTACTCAGACAATCACCTTCCCATGGTGCAAGATATTTTGAAGGACAGATTGTCTCACTGGAGCTTAATATGTGATATGGTACAGCTTGAAAAAATATTATCGGGAATAGAGGTTGTATCCTTTTCCGGGGACAGCATAAGAGAAATTGAAAGTATCGTGTTTGATTCCCGAAATGTAAGGAAAGGTTCGTTATTTGTCGCAGTAAAAGGAACCAAAACTGACGGACATGACTATATAACCGATGCTGTACATTCAGGAGCATCGGCAATCATTTGTGAGAAGCTTCCCGGTAATTGCGACAAAAAAATCTGCTGGATACAGGTTGCAAGTTCAGCCAGAGCCCTGGGGCAGGCCTCCTCAAATTATTACAGGAGACCTTCATCCAAAATAAAACTGATTGGTGTAACCGGCACTAACGGTAAGACAACCATTGCCACACTGCTTTACAGGATGTTTACCGGACTCGGCTATAAATGCGGCCTCTTCTCCACAGTATGTAATTACATAATTGAACGGGAGCTTCCAGCCACACATACTACCCCCGATCCTGTACAGCTCAACAGGCTGCTGTCGGAAATGACTGAAGCAGGGTGTGATCATGCATTTATGGAAGTAAGCTCGCATTCTGCTGACCAGCAGCGGATTGCCGGATTGGAATTTGCCGGGGCAATATTCACCAACCTGACACATGATCATCTTGACTATCATAAAACATTCGCCAATTACCTGGCAGCAAAAAAGAGCTGGTTCGACTCTTTGACAGAAAAAGCATTTGCCCTCATTAATGCAGATGATAAAAACGGAAGTGTGATGCTTCAGAACTGCAGGGCCCGGCCATATACATTTTCCATGAGGGGCATGGCAGATTTCAGGTGCTCAATAATTGAACAGAGTATTGAAGGAATGGGCCTCAGGATAATGGGAGAAGAGGTTTGGACAAGGTATATAGGTGATTATAATGCCTCCAACCTTCTTGCCGTCTGTTCTGCATCAGAGATTCTCGGTGCACAAAGAAAGGATGTTCTGACACTCCTGAGCACTTTTGAACCGGTGCCCGGCAGGCTTGAAGTCATCAGGTCGCCCGAAGGCATAACAGGGATTGTTGATTATGCCCATACACCTGATGCTCTGATCAATGTTATCGGGACAATCAATAAGATAAGGGGAAGTAATATTCAGCTGATAACGGTAGTAGGTGCAGGAGGCGATCGCGACAAAAGTAAAAGACCGAAAATGGCATCCATCTCAGCCGAAGGAAGTGCAAAACTGATACTGACCTCTGACAATCCCCGGACAGAAGATCCCGAGAGAATACTTGACGACATGGAGGAGGGATTAACACCTGTAATGAAGAAGAAAACAATGAGGATTACTGACAGGCGCGAAGCAATTAAAACCGCAGTACTGCTCGCCTCACCGGGTGACGTGATACTCGTAGCAGGTAAAGGACATGAGCCTTACCAGGAGATAAACGGAGTGAAACATCATTTTGACGACAGGGAGGAACTTAAAAAGGCCCTGTTGCAGAAATAAAAATATTTAACGATGCTCTATTATTTGTTTGAATACCTTGAAAAACTGAATGTCCCGGGAGCAGGGGTATTTGCATATATATCGTTCAGATCGGCCGCTGCAGTTATTACATCCCTGTTCATCTCAATGATGATAGGGAAAAGGATAATTATGTTCCTTAAGAAAAAACAGGCTGGGGAGATTGTCAGGGATCTCGGACTGAAAGAACAGTATCAGAAAAAAGGAACTCCTTCAATGGGCGGACTTATAATACTGGCATCAATTCTGGTTCCCACCCTTCTTTTTGCAAAGCTCGATAATATTTATGTGCTGCTTATGCTGCTGACAACAGTTTGGCTCGGATCAATTGGTTTCCTGGATGACTATATAAAAATATTCAAAAAGAATAAGGAGGGACTCGCCGGTAAATTCAAAATAGCAGGACAGATAGGGCTGGGAATAATTGTAGGTCTTACACTTTTTTTCAGTGATGATGTCAGAATAAGTGAGAAAGTGAGCATATCAGAGCTTACGGCAAGGGAGAGAACAGAGATGATTGATCCTTCTGTGCCTGAATTCTCAAGGGCTGAGATTCCCATGGAAAGGAAATCCACAAAGACGACAATCCCATTTGTGAAAAACAATGAGTTTGATTATGCGTGGCTTGTTGCCTTTATTGACAAAGATCACAGACAACCCTGGACATGGCTGGTTTTTATCACGATAATTGTTTTTATTCTTACAGCCGTTTCTAACGGGGCTAACCTGACCGACGGTCTTGATGGACTCGCTACCGGCACTTCTGCAATTATAGGTGCAGCACTCGGAATACTGGCTTATGTTTCGAGTAATATCATTTATGCCAATTACCTCAATATAATGTTTATACCTCAGACAGAGGAACTGGTGATCTTTGCCAGCGCGTTTATCGGGGCCACGATCGGCTTCCTCTGGTATAATTCATACCCGGCACAGGTTTTTATGGGTGACACAGGCAGTCTTGCCCTTGGCGGGATCATCGCAGTATTTGCAATAGTAATAAGAAAAGAATTGCTTATCCCTGTTCTGTGCGGGATATTCCTGGTTGAGAATCTGTCGGTTGTGATACAGGTCGGCTGGTTCAAAAGGACAAAAAGAAAATATGGAGCCGGAAGGAGAGTATTCCAAATGGCTCCGCTGCATCACCATTATCAGAAGAAAGGATGCCCGGAGCCTAAAATTGTGACACGCTTCTGGATTGTGGCGATAATACTGGCAGTGTTCAGCATAGTTACTCTGAAGATCAGATAGTTGAATGAAGAAGAAGATAATAATACTGGGAGCAGGGGAAAGCGGTGCAGGTTCGGCAATTCTTGCACAGAAGCAGGGATTTGATGTTTTTGTTTCCGACAACGGCACCATACAGGGAAAATACAGGGATATCCTTGAGGGTCGTAAGATAAGATGGGAACAGGGTAAACATACTGAAAATGAAATACTGACAGCCAGTGAGGTGATAAAAAGTCCCGGTATCCGGGAAGATATACCGCTGATCAGAAAGCTTCATGAAAAAGGAATACCCGTGATTTCCGAGATTGAATTTGCAGGCAGATATGCGCGAGGCGTAAAAATTTGTGTGACAGGTAGTAATGGAAAAACAACAGTCACAAACCTTATTTACCACATACTCAGGAAGGCAGGTAAAAATGTGTCAATGACAGGAAATGTGGGAAGCAGTTTTGCATTAGCTGTGGCCGAAGGAGATCACGACTATTATGTAATCGAACTGAGCAGCTTCCAGCTTGACGGAATGTTCAAATTCAGGGCAGAAATAGCAGTGCTGATGAATATTACACCTGATCATCTCGACAGGTATGGAAATAAACTTCAGAAATATATAGACTCAAAATTCAGGATCACACAAAACCAGACAAAATCTGATTTTCTCATCTACTGGGCCGATGATCCTATAATCAGGAAAGAATTGCCGGCAAGAAATCCGGGAATGACACTTCTTCCATTTTCAGATACCTCAAAGAAGAATATGGCTTCATATATAGAAAACAATGAAATAATAATTAATTACCAACATAAAACCAACCTTATGACTATTCATGAACTGGCGCTAAAAGGCCGTCACAACACCTATAATTCGATGGCAGCTGCAATTGCAGCTAAAGTGCTGAGTATCCGGAAGGATACCATCAGAGAAAGCCTCGCTGATTTTCAGGGAGTTGAACATCGCCTTGAACCGGTAATCAAGGTGAGCGGCATTAATTTCATTAATGATTCAAAAGCTACAAATGTAAACTCAACATGGTATGCTCTGGAATGTGTGGAAACAAGTATCGTCTGGATAGTGGGAGGTATAGACAAGGGGAATGATTATTCCGAGTTATTCCCGATAATGAAGGAAAAGGTAAAGGCTGTAGTCTGTCTCGGGATGGATAACAAAAAGATCCTTGAAGCATTCACTGACTTAGTGCCGACAATCGTTGAAACTGCATCAATGGAGGAGGCTGTCAGATCAGCTTATTACCTGGCAAAGAAAGGTGACACTGTTCTGCTTTCACCTGCATGTGCAAGTTTTGACCTGTTTAACAATTATGAGGACCGGGGCCGTCAGTTTAAAGCGGCAGTACGTAATCTGTAAGAGGTTTTGAAATGCAAAAGGGCTGGCTGACAAGAACATTTAAAGGAGACAGGGTCATATGGGGCCTTGTAGCCCTTTTCATGGTTTATTCCCTGCTTTCGGTATACAGTTCATCGGTGGGAATAGCATTTAAAAACTATGGAGGGAATACAACCTATTTTCTCAGAACTCAGTTTATCATGCTCCTGCTCGGCCTGATAATTATTGTGGTGGTCCATTACCTTCCTTACCGGATCTATTCTGCAATGGCCGGGTTGATACTTATAGCGGCTTCAGGATTGCTTGTCCTGACACTTATCTTTGGCACCAGGATTAACGAAGCGACACGATGGCTGATGATTCCCGGTACCAGCTTCAGGCTTCAGACCTCTGATATTGCAAAAGTCGCCCTGGTGCTCTATCTCGCAAGAACACTGGCAAAATACCAGAATGAACTGAATGATTTTATCCTGGTGACAAAATACTTTATGGTACCTGTTACTGTTATATGTGCACTCATCATGCCCGAGAACCTTTCAACAGCACTGATGATCTTTGGGATAAGTATAATAATAATGTATATAGGAAGAGTGCCCTTTAAATTCCTGCTGGCTTATATCGGAATGGCAGCTGCAGGGGTTGTACTATTTGCACTGGTACTTACTGCGGTCACGAATGACAACAGGGTAGAGGTTTGGAAGAACAGGATTGAGAATTTCTTTTCGGCTGATGCAAATGAGGACAGTAATTACCAGTCGAACCAGGCAAAAATAGCTATATCAACCGGAGGCCTCTTTGGGAAAGCACCCGGCAGAAGCACCCAGCGTAATATGTTACCGCAATCAAATTCCGATTTCATCTTTGCTATAATAATTGAAGAATATGGACTTATCCTGGGAGCAATCCCTCTGATACTCGCATATATGATACTGCTGTTCAGGGCAATAGTGATTGCTAAGAAATGCGAAACAGCATTCCCGGCATTTATGGTGCTGGGACTTACGGTGATGATAGTGATACAGGCAATACTCAATATGCTGGTGGCAGCAGGTCTTTTCCCTGTTACCGGACAGACGCTCCCCATGGTTAGCTGGGGAAGAACATCCGTTCTTGTTATGAGCTTTTCAATAGGGGCAATATTGAGCGTCAGCAGGGTAGTAAATGCCAGGATAAGGAAAGAAGAGCTTCCTGAAGAAGAGATAATTGATGAAGGAGAAAGGATATATGAACCGGCAAAGTCATAAAAGGATCATAATAAGCGGAGGAGGTACCGGGGGACATATATTTCCGGCTATCTCGATAGCAAACGCCCTGACGAGAATTGAGCCCGGGGCTGAGATCCTTTTTGTCGGTGCTGAAGGAAGAATGGAGATGGAAAAAGTTCCTGCAGCCGGATACAAAATAAGGGGATTACCTGTTGCAGGGTTCTACAGGAGTTTGACACCAAAGAATTTTATAGTGCTCTGTAAGCTTGTTAAAAGCATGTCTCTTGCAAAAAAACTGATCAGGGAATTCAATCCTGATGTGGTTGTGGGCGTTGGTGGCTATGCAAGCGGTCCGGTACTGAGGCAGGCGGAGAGAATGGGAATACCTGCTCTTATACAGGAACAAAACAGCTATGCCGGCATTACCAATAAGCTGCTGGCAAAAAAAGCTTCAGTTATCTGTGTTGCTTATGACGGCATGGAAAAATATTTTCCTGCCGGAAAGATAATCAAAACAGGAAACCCAGTACGGCTCAACTTCGATAACCTTGAAGCTCTTAGTAATGAGGCAAAATCATTTTTTAATCTTGATAAAAACCTGCCGGTGATACTTGTTCTGGGCGGATCTCTCGGGGCAGGGACACTCAATAAAAGCTTTTCGGGAAATATCGACAGAATGAAAGACTCGGGATACCAGTGGCTGTGGCAGACGGGCAAGCTCTATTATGAAAATATAAATGCACTTGTGAATATCTCCGGAGGCAATACCATCAAAGTGCATGATTTTATAAACAGGATGGAATATGCTTTTGCTGCCGCCGATATCATTGTTTCCAGGGCGGGTGCAGGAACTATATCAGAATTATGCCTTGTCGGAAAACCGGTGATCCTTGTCCCTTCACCCAATGTGGCTGAAGATCACCAGACACGAAATGCACAGGCCCTGTACCGGAGAAATGCGGCAGTTATAGTAACTGATGATAAGGCAGTGAGATGCCTTATGGATGAGATAGTTAAACTGGTTAATGATGAAGATCACAGATCAGCTTTGTCAATGAATATCAAAGCGATGGCCGACAAGGATGCGAATATCAGGATTGCACAGGAAATACTTAAACTGGCAGATAAATGATTGATTTCAGGAACATAGAGGGATTATATTTTGTCGGTATAGGAGGGATAGGAATGAGTGCCCTGGCTTTGTACTTCAGAAAGGGAGGATATACAATTGCAGGTTATGACAGATCGTCGGGAAGTATAACCGATAAGCTTGCCGCATCAGGCTGCGATATTTCATATGAGGATGAGATAATCCAAATACCTCCGCTCTTCAGGGAAATAACCGGGAAAGAGAAAATTATTGTCATATACACTCCTGCAATACCTGTGGAAAGCAATATATTGAGCCACTTCAGGAACAATGGCTACAGGCTTTATAAGAGATCAGAGATACTGGGAGAGATATCCTTAAAAACCGATACGATAGCAGTAGCAGGCACACATGGAAAGACAACAGTATCAACGATGATCGCACACCTCCTGAAGCAGTCAAAAATCGATTGTTCTGCCTTTCTTGGGGGGATTTCCAAAAACTATGATTCAAATCTTCTGACCGGTAAAGGAAGATATACCGTTATGGAGGCGGATGAATTTGACAGATCCTTTCTCCGGCTTAGTCCCCTGATGGCAGTTGTCACTTCTGTGGATGCAGACCATCTTGATATCTATGGTGATCACGAGACAATGATTGCCGCCTATAATGAATTCTGCGGAAAGGTAAGACAGAAGGGACTTCTTATCATTAACAATGCGATAAAGAATAAAATATTTTGTCCGGAGGGAGTGACATACTATACCTACGGACATGATCAGGATGCTGATTTCAGGTACTCCGATGTTGATCACAGAGGCGATTATTACCTTTTCAGCCTTAAAACACCCGACAGGTTAATAAAGGATCTGCACTTTCCGTTTCCCGGGATCATAAATATTGAAAACATGACAGCCGCTGTTGCGATTGCCCTTTTTTGTGGTGTGTCTGAAGATGAAATACGTAAAGGGATGACAATTTTCCGCGGTATCAGGCGCAGATTCGACATAAGGGTCGACCTTCCGGGATTGGCCTATGTTGATGATTATGCACATCATCCTGAGGAAATTAGGGCCTGTATAATGTCGCTGCGTGAATATTTCAGTGGAAGGAAAATAACGGGGATATTCCAGCCCCATCTCTTCACGCGTACTCTGGATCATGCCGATGGTTTCGCAGCCGCCCTTGATGAACTGGATGAGGCTATCCTGCTTCCGGTTTATCCGGCACGCGAAAAGCCCATACCGGGAGTGTCATCCGAATTGATACTTAATAAAATGAAGCTTGAAAGGAAAAGACTCCTTGCAATGGATGAAATACCCGGAAAGCTGGATGTAAAAATGCTTGATGTACTTGCAACAATAGGTGCAGGTGATATAGACAGACTTGCGGATCATATTGAGGAGAAGCTAAAAAGGGAGGCGGTGAGATGATCAGGAAGATAGCGAAGATATTATTGATTATACCGGTATTATACATGATAATAATACCCTTCTTCTTTGCTGCCTCGGCAAATTCAGGACCCTGCACAAGGATATTGATAAATATCACAGACTCATCTGATTATCATTTTGTTACACAGAGACACCTTATGAGTCTGGTTAATGGAAACAGCAGCAGGATACTTGGCCGGCCGCTCAGAGATGTACCGGTCCCTGATATTGAGGGAAGGATAAAGACCCTGAAGGAACTGAAAGAGGCAGAGGTTTATACTGCAATTGACGGGACTTTGCATGTATATATTAATCAGCGGAACCCTATAATGAGAGTGATCCCCGATCAGGGAGGCGATTTCTTTGTTGATGAAGATGGTTATGTTTTCAGGAAAAGAAACTTGTACAATCCCCGGCTCCATATCATTCAGGGAAACATTGATATTACTCCGGCAATGCTCGATAGTGTAAGTATACTCGATACAACCATAAAGAACACAATTCTGAAAGATGCTTATCATTTTGTAGATTACATAAGAGGCAACAGTTTCTGGTCGGCCCAGATTGACCAGATTTATGTAAGCGGAAGAAATAAGATTGACCTTATACCCCGTGTAGGAAATCACACAGTACACCTTGGAACATTTGAAAATTATAAAGATAAGCTGAGAAACCTCGAGGCTTTTTATGAAAAAGTACTCCCTGAAGTCGGATGGGATAAATACTCGTTGATAAATCTTGAATTCAGGGACCAGATAGTATGCAGGAGACGATAATGAGAAACCATATTTAAATCATATGAACAACAAAGAACAGTATGTAGCAGCTATCGACATAGGAACCACAAAAATTGTGGCTATTGTCGGTAAGAAAAACGAGAATAACAAGATTGAGATTCTCGGGTTAAGCAAGGCTCTTTCAAAAGGAGTAAAAAGAGGTGTGGTAATGAACATCGAAGAGACGGTAAATGCGATACGAACAACCGTCGAAGATGTTCAGGAACGATCAGGTATTCTCTTCTCGGAGGTTTTTGCAGGAATAGCTGGTCAGCACATTAAAAGCATGAAGAGCCGCGGGTATATTATGCGTGACTCCTATGAGGATGAAATAAAGAAAGATGAGGTTTTCAGGCTCATAGAGGATATGCATAAGATCCACATTGATATC
>CAZHRV010000252.1:0-1884 GCA_964535035.1 uncultured Rikenellaceae bacterium | reverse complement strand
CAGGCAGATATGATTTCTATATATATCTGTTGTCAAAATCAAATTTTAGGTATATTTGTGACACCAACCTGATAATTAACACTGAAAATGGCTGAAAATAATACTACAAGGAACGACGAGATTGATCTCCTGGATCTTTTCTGCAGGATGGGAAGAGGGATCGCGAAGATGAGCCGGGCAATAGGCAGAGGGATATTGATTTCGATAGTCTTTATGTTACGCAGATGGCTGCCGTTAGGTATAAGCATTATTATAGGTGTTGGTCTCTCCTATCTCGTAAAATTCACATCTGAACCATTCTATACCTCAAATATGGTGCTTAGAAACAATGCTGCACCAATAGCTGATGTTATAACTTATGTAAACCGGCTTCACATATATTGTGAGGAAGACAATCGTGAAGCATTATCAGATGCTTTATCTATTGATCAAGGATTAATTAATAATATATTAGATATAAGTGCCCATTGGATCATTGACCAGAACAGGGATGGGATCCCTGACTATACTGATTATAGAAATAAACATGATGTTTATGATACAATCAATGTTATGATGAGGGACCGGTTTGATGTAAGGGTACAAATAAAATCATCACAAGAATTGACTTCGCTTAAGAACGGGTTATTATCCTATATCAATTCTGACTCTTTGTTTCAGCACAGAAACAGAGTACGGCTTAAGCAAGACAGGGAATTACTTGCCAGATATAACTATGATATAGAACAACTTGATAGTCTGCAGAAATTTAAGTATTTTGAGGAGACAAAGAATAGACAGCCACAGACCGGGGGGCAAATGATCTTTCTCCAGGAACAGAAAACACAACTGGTTTATCCTGATATACATTCACTAACACAGAGCAAACAGAATCTCGATTCAGAAATAGAACTGTACAATGACATTGTTACCGTATTGAGTGATTTTTCTATTCCAACCAGAAGGGATAATGGGGGTCTATATTATGGTAAAAAATTCATGCCTATCTTCTTCTTTGGAACATTACTTATTTTGATACTTATTCACAACAGGAAGAAAATCAAAGAGGTTTTTGAGAGGTATTAAATAGAAAATGCAGGTTAATACTCCCTTTATTGTTCCCTTATCATAATTTCTTTTTCAATTATTCATTATCTATGAAGTAAATCTGATGTATTTAAAACTCGATCGATTTTATGAACAGGAGTATCAATGCATAGATATAAGTATTTCCTGGAATCTCTGAATAAGAAAGGTATTCTTTCTCATCGGTTTATTGTAATTACATTAATTTTTACAGGTGTTACAATCAGACTATTCTTTTACATTAAGAATCCGGCACTTTGGCTTGATGAAGCTACTTTAAGTCTTAACATAATAAACAGAGATTATACTGACCTACTTAAACCCCTGGATACCTTACAAATAGCTCCAATTGGGTTTTTATTAATTGAGAAATTTCTAACCAATATTTTTGGAACCAGTGAATACATATTACGTCTTTTCCCCTTTCTTGCAGGTATTTCCTCAATTCCATTATTCTACCTCCTGGCAAAAAAACTTACCAATAAACATATTGCTGTAATAGCCTTAACATTTTTCATTTTTGGCAGATCCCTGATTTATTATTCCCTGGAAGTAAAACAGTATAGTCTGGATGTTTTCGTCTTTATCGTTTGCTTATTAGTTTTTCAACCGAAAGAAAAGTTCAATCAATCATACATTACTTCAACAATATATGGACTATCAGGAGCAATAATTATATGGTTTTCACACATAGCCATAATAGTATTAACAGCTATTGGGTTATGGACATTTTTCCTTATTATAAAAGAAAAAGCGTGGCAAAAAATTCCTCCATTCTTATTATTAACTGGCCTCTGGATTGGTAGTTTTGCCATTAAC
>CAZHRV010000251.1:0-3008 GCA_964535035.1 uncultured Rikenellaceae bacterium | reverse complement strand
AAAAATGTCCATCAGGGTACCGGGACATTAGGTATGCAGACACTTTTGGGACGAGGGGCAATTACGGGATTAAACTTTATGCACCATGGACCGTTGGGGCCTAAAAGCTCAATCGGTCATCACTTTCATACCAATTCAGATGAAATGTTCCTGATCCTGGATGGTGATTGTGAATTTACTGTAAACGGACAGACGGCCCTTATTGAAGGTCCGGTAGGAGTTCCCTGCAAATCGGGAAATTCACATGCAGTTTATAATCCTTCCAATAAAGCCGTTGACTGGGTGAATTTCCAGGTGGCCGTTACCAATCCCGCTGAAGTGGCAGGATATGGAGCTCCTGCAAGGGGTGGTGGCTTCGCGCGCAGAGGTGCCTACAACTATTCTGCTGACCCTACGGGGCTTTTTGAGACTGCCGATGATCGCTCAAAGGTGACTCTCGAAAAGAATCCGACCTTTATTCATACCCGGCAGCTGACGAAAGCCCTGTTACGCCCGGTCGTTAATATGAATGGAGGGAATGATACGGTATTTTACAGAAGGGCTCTCGGTCCTGGTTCATTTGCTTCAAACTGGGCTTTTGTCGATCATCTTCTTATCCCGTCCGGGGCATCTGTCGGAAGACATTTCCACTCAGGGGTGGATGAAGTCTATTTCGTGATCAAAGGAAAAGGCAAAATACATGTGAATGACGAGGTTGCTGACATCGCCTATGGTGATGCTGTGCCTGTACGTGCCGGGGAAATCCATTCACTTGAGAGTACTGCAACGGATCCCCTTGAAATGATTGTATACGGCGTTGCTCTTGAAAAAGGGAAACTGGATGTAACTGATGTGCCTCTTACAATGGCTAAACTTCAAATGTTTTTTGAAGTGGAACCACAAAACTTCGTAGCTTTCGAAAAGAACTACATCGATGTCTATGTACCTGCACTAAGGAAACAGGTCGGTTATCTTGGATCGAAGCTTCTCCGCATTTTCCCTGCTGACATAGCAAAAAGAAACGGGTCGCCTGAAACTAAATTTACCTTCCAAATGGAGCTCTTGTTCGATAAAGAAGAAAATCGCGTATTATGGACAAAAACCAATGAACACGACGATGCATGGGCTCATACTTCAGCTCTGGCGAAGTCTTATCAGTGGCTTGGCTATGATGTAGTCGGAATGGATCAGATTGCTGATCCTCTGGGCAAGAGAAACATGACAACAGAAAAGAAATAATAATTTTATAACCTGAAACCAATACAAAACACATAAAGACTATGAAACCGACATTAACAATAAAAATCATTTTATCGTGCCTTCTGGCTTTGATCTTAATTATTCTGACTCACTGCACCTCTGCGCCTGAGTGGCAAAATAAGAATAAGGAACTGGTTAAACAATACAATCTGACCGAAAGGAAGCTTTCCGGTTTGCCAAAAACAAAGATTGTCTCAAACCTCGAACCCGGAAAGGTGACAAGCCTTGATATTATTAACAGTACAATTCTGTATCCAGGCGTCGATGCAAAACTGTACTGGGGAACCGGAACAATGGCCGGTATCCTCCAGCTTGAACCAAATGCAGAAGTGCCGGAAGAAGTCCTTCCTGCTGACAGGCTTGTATTTGTCCTAGAGGGCGAAATAGACCAGCTTATCGAAGGAGAATTTGTAAATATGATTTCAAGAAAGAGAGAAGAGCCCGACGGGACTCATAGCGCTACTCCCAGGATTGACTTTGTCTATCTTGAAAAAGGCAGTAGAAATGCTCTGAAAGCCGGTCCTGCAGGAGCAAAATTACTTGAAGTTTACAGCCCTGTGCGTCTCGACTATCTTCAGAAAGCAGGCTTAACGGATATTAAGACCGGATCCGTTGATCTTAAAACCACCCAGACTCCCAATATAACACCTTATATGGTCTATGATCTATATGATTTCCAGCTTACAGAAATAACGACAGGAGCAAATTCAAGGTTAGTATCCGGAAAAAACACACAGGTAAGCTTTATCTCGATGGATCCGGGAGCAGTATTTGAGCGCCATATACACCCCGAAGAACAAATGATGCTGGTATTACGTGGCGGCTGCAACGAAATTCTCCTCGATGGTGAACAAAGTATGGCTAAGAATGATATTGTACTTATCCCGGGGAATATGGTGCATGGTGCAAGAATGAGCGACCTTGGTTGTGATGCGATAGATATTTTCTGGCCTTCAAGGACTGATTATGCAGAAAAAGAAAAAGCTAGAATGGAAGCTTATCATGCAATCATTCCTGAAGATGCCAAAGTTGAACTGTTAGTTGACGGTACAAAAACAAAACCTGGCCTTATTTTCAGTGAAGGTCCGAAATGGATGAACGGAAAGGTCTATTTTTCAAACATGTATTTCGACCAGAGTTGGAATGGTAATCCGAAAAAAAGTACTACAGTTGAAATGGATCCCGACGGTACATGTAGGAATATATCAGAAGGGAAAATGCAAACTAATGGACTTTATCCTTATAAAAACGGTAATCTGATAGTTTGCGATATGATGGGGCACAGGGTTGTTGAAATGACGACAAAAGGCCAGGTAGTAAAAGTACTTGCCGACAAATATAATGGAAAATCTATCGATGGACCTAATGATATTATAACAGATGCAAAAGGAGGTATTTATTTTACCGATCCGCAGTTTACTCTGGAAGCGGAAAAGTTTCAACCCGGGCGTGCTGTATATTATATTTCACCTGATGGAAAAATAACAAGAATCGTTGAACCGAATGAGTTTGCCATGCCAAACGGCATCCTGCTTTCACCGGATGGCAAAACGCTTTATATCAACAATTGCTACGACGATGAATCCTGGTACCCGGTAAACAGTGACAAAGAGAATTATATTTGGGCTTACGATGTAAACGAAGACGGAACAATAAGTAATGGCCGTCAGTTTGCAAAATTATTTCTGATTGAAAATGTGCTGGACAGGAAAGGTAAATCTTCAAGTTCAGATGGTATGGCCATTGATAAGATGGGAAACATTTATGTT
>CAZHRV010000250.1:0-4353 GCA_964535035.1 uncultured Rikenellaceae bacterium | reverse complement strand
ATCTATCTCTCCTGTTTTATAGTAGCAGTAAGCAAGCTGAAATTTATCCTCCCTGCCGCTGATTATTGTTCCGGTGGCAAATTTTTCGAGCCAGGGCAATGCTTCTTTATAATTCCCCTTGTTGTAGTGAGCATCGCCTATGAAACGGTAGAGTTCTACTGCCCTGTCCTTTCCGGCCGATGTGATAAGGGCAGGAGCTATTTCAAGTATCTGGTCAAAGTCTTTCTCAAGATAGAGTATCTGGACAATATAAAAGGGTACAACACTTCCGAAAGTCTCATTATCTCTGAGCCTTGAAAATCCGTCCATGGCTGTCTGATACATTTCCTGCTCATACGCAATATGGGAAAAATAATAAAGGGCAGGCGGAGTATATTCCGTGTCAATATCTTTAATCTCGGAGAACATCAGGAGTGCCCTGGATTTATCTCCCCTGACAAAGTGTGAATATCCCAGACGGAAAAAATACTCCGGCAGTTTTTCTGAGGCGAGTTCCTGCCGGTTAACATCCTCGTAATATGTTATTGCCTTCCTGTAGTTCTTATTCTGGTAGAAATAATCACCCAGGATCAGCCAGGCTTCATTAATACGCGGGCTTTCAGGATGTGTTTTTATAAAAATAACCATCCTGTATTCAGCGTCAGGATTAAAGAGGTTTAGTGCAGCGACTGCCCTGTAATATTCAGCTTCAGCCACATCCGGATTCTCTGTGTTATCTCCGGTCTTTATGTATGAATCAAAAAGCCGGATAGAGGCAGGATACTTTTCTTTGTTAAACAGTTCCATACCCCTTTCAAAATCAGACGTAAGCTCCTTTCCGGCAAAGGAGACCTGTGAAAGTGCCTGACTGCAAATAATAAAAGTAAGGCCTAGAGTAAAAATGTATCTGATCCTGTTCATAAATTATTCCTTTTGGCTTTTTCTTTTTCCGGTCTGTTTTTTATCAGGATATTTTATTGCTGACATAACAGACTAATAATTAGTTATATATAACACATATCACCTTAACAAACCAGTTGTAAAATTACAACTATTAAACGCCTGCAGCCGGCCTTTATTATTGATTTTATCAACATCCAAATGTTAGTTATCAATTCTTTCCGTATTTTGCGCTTTAAAACAGGTAAATGCAGGAAAATCTTCCACTGGATGTAATAATTGAGCTAAAAGACTGTCTGATATGGCAGCATGATCACCTGGTTCTGTCGAATGTGAACCTCAGTGTACGGAGGGGGGAGTTCATGTATCTTGTTGGCAGGGTAGGCAGCGGAAAAACAAGTGTGATAAAAACGCTCAATGCCCAGATACCCTTGAAGGAGGGTACCGGTATTGTAGCGGGATTCAATCTCTCAAGACTAAGGAGAAAGGATATTCCCCTGCTGCGGAGAAAACTTGGCATTGTCTTTCAGGATTTCCAGCTGCTGATTGACAGATCGGTGCATGATAACCTTGAATTTGTCCTGAAAGCCACTGGATGGAAAAACAAGAATGATATAAATGCCCGTATCGGCGAGGTACTTGAAAAGGTGGGACTCGGATTAAAGGGTTATAAGATGTCTCACCAGCTGTCAGGAGGAGAGCAGCAGCGTGTTGTAATCGGCAGGGCGCTTCTGAATGATCCCGATATTATACTGGCTGATGAGCCTACAGGCAATCTCGATCCGGAAACTTCGGAGGGTATCATCAGTTTACTGCTGGAAATCAGCAAAACAGGAAGAGCAGTTATTGTTGCCACACATAATTATACACTTCTCAAGAGATTCCCTGCCCGCACCGTTAAATGCGAAAATGAAAAGCTCATCGAGGTGAAGGGTGATGAGGAGATTGAGCTTGATACTCTATAACAGGGCAGAGGGCAGGATTAAGGACGCTCCCTCATTTACTTCTAATATTTTAAAAATCACATAATATTTTTAATTGAAAATCCTTTGTTTTAATATATTAATAGAGTGATTTTGCCTATTAATATAGTTGTTTGTTTTATTATTTAGTCGTAAATTTGTTTAAATCATAATCCAAATAACCATGAAGTATGTGCTATTATTAATTTTAACGGCTATCATCATCTGTTCCTGTGGGAGAAAGAGCTTAAGTCCGGATGATGTTATTGATCTGTTTGATTCACACGGGAAACAAATTACGCCTGAAGCTTAAGCTGATTTTTCTGAAGATACTTTTACTCAATACCTTTATGTTGGTTTAATATTGGAGACTTCACGTTATTTGTTCTACAGGTACTATAATGAAAAAACTAATTATTTAATAGCCCTGGATAAAATCACACATGAAAAAAAGAACATATTCACTACCATGGTTGGAGATCAGCCTGAATATATTAATGATGATATAGTTGGAGGAGTCGATTTCGAACTTAAATTCTGTGTCGACGATGTTTTATACTCCTGGGTAAATGCAATAACACTGAAAGATTATGTAACGAGTGAAAAATTTAAAAATTCAATTGTAAAGAATCCCGAAAAGAAAGAAGATATTCAAAAACTGGCTGATTCTCTTGATGAGGCAGGCAATCCGGTTTTTATTGTTGTAACTCCAAAGAAATAATATTTAACTGACATTAGAAATTATCACATATGAAGACACACATTATCTCTTTTGTAGTAACAGCATTAGTATTGGTTGGTTGTAGAAATTCTGACCTTAATAACTCAATGCTGCCATATAATATTGATCTTGAAAAGGGTATTTGTAATATCAAATCAATTCCCTTGAGCACTATAGGAAGTAAACTGGAATATATTCCGCTTGAGACTGATCCTGAATGTCTTATTGAAAGGATATCAAATGTATCTGTTACCGATTCCTTCATATTCGTAAGTGGTAGTGACCTATTGCTGCTTTTTGATAAAAACGGCAATTATATCAGGCAAATCGGTTCAACCGGCAGAGGACCGGGCGAATTTCCAAATATCGGGAATTTCATTGTTAACAAAAACCAAAGAGAAATATATGTTCTCTCTTCACGAACAGTGCTCGTATATGATTTTGAAGGTCAGTTCAAAAGAGATTTCAAAATAGATTTCCCGAGCAGACAGTTCATAATGGATGAAAACGATAATCTGATTCTTCATCCTTTTAATCTTCCTCAACCCTCTGATAATCCTGTTTATAGCTGGTACATTTATGATAAGACAGGCATGATCAGGACAAAACTCTCAAATACACTAACAAGAGTCAATGGTGGAGTTATAGTACCCTTTTCACCACTTTATATTAATAATGGCACTCCTCATTTTATGGAATTTGGCGTTGATACATTGTACAATTATGTCAATAATGAAAAAATACCATATGTGATATTTCATTATGGTAACATGAAATTTCCGCCTGATCCAACTATGGCTGAAGTACCTGGTATTGATGGTAAGATATGGATAAGTGATGTCCGGGAAACAAAAAATATATTATTTATTAATGTCTGGTGGGATCTGTCTGATTCAATTTCGAATTGCGTTTTTGATAAAAAATCATCTGTTTTTACTGTTCTGAAGGATAACAGTTTCGATAATGATATTGATGGCGGTAAGTCTTTCTGGCCAAAGAAGATTATAAACGATAATCTCATGATAGATTATATAGATGCTTTTGATCTGATTACTTACGCTAAGGATAATCAAACAGGTAATAAAATAGAATCAAAACAATTAAAAGAAGTAGTTGAAAAGTTAACTAAAACCTCAAATCCGGTTCTAATTATATTAAAGAATTAACATACAGATTTAAATAATATTCCCTACTACCCTAATCCGGAAGGGATTTTATCGGTTTACTCATGGAACACCCCCAGTGTTCTAAAAATGGATTGGATTCATTTACAAGCATTAATGAATCCGCTCCGCGGATTAGATTGTCGTTGTATATGCTGTTATATTTTGTTGCATTGTTATCAGCAGGTAAAAAATAAAGAATTGGATCATCTGATAGTTCCAAATCAGGATATAATAATCTGCGGAATTCTTGATAGTGCTAAAAGCGAACCGCAGAGCGGTTCCATAAATATTTGAAAATATGATAACCACCTTTTACCTTAAATCCCGGAGGGGTTTTATTATTTCGGATTTCGGATTTCGGAATTGAAAAACCAAATCCGCAATCAACAATCCGCAATCCGCAATCTCATTGATCCGCACCGGAGATTTCGAAAATGTTAATGCCAATTACTATAAGGTTTCTTTATTCTCCTTCCTTCGATATATATACCAGTAAGCCAGAGGAATAAAGAAGAGACTCACAACAGTACCCAGCGACATCCCTCCTATCAGTGAGAGTGCCATCGGACGCTGCAGCTCCGACCCGATACCATGGGCAAAAAGTATCGGAGCCGTCGAAACAAGC
>CAZHRV010000249.1:0-6918 GCA_964535035.1 uncultured Rikenellaceae bacterium | reverse complement strand
TTACGGTCAGGAGAATTATAATCGATTAATTTTTTTGAAAGATGAAACGATCAGTACTTCTAACCCTTTTTCTGTTTTTTGTTCTGGGACCGGGATTAAAAGCTGGAGTTGATTTTTCGGTTAAGGAAAAATCAATAATCTATACAAATGCCATCAAGGTGCTTGAGGATTATCAGATTGTAATTAACCAGATGGGTGAAAATGTTGTCAGTGATATCGAAAAAGCCAGGAGCAATGCAGAGGGTTTTCTGGAGCTTTTTGTAAACAGGCAGGTCCTCATATATAACGACCTCGATCCTGCCCATAAGCTAAGTGAATTTTATGAAGCAGAGACTTACACGAACAATATTATCCTCTGGTATCCCGATGGCATTACCATTAACCTCGATCTTGCAAACGCCAGGGTGAGCGAAATAATGTCGCACGAGGGTAATATATATTCTATCGACATTCTTGTCAAAAAAGCAATAGACGGGAACTATCTGAACCAGACCCTTAATCAGAATATGGAGGATCTTACATTCCGTATTGCTTTCAGCCTCGAAAACAAATCTTTAAGTAACTTTAAAATAGTCGGCGTACGAAGTGCGTTATCAAACTATGTGATTGACTACTCCCAGGCGCTCAGGGAGGTTAACGCTGAAGAATTTGATGAGGAGGATCTTACAAAGATCCAGAGTGCGGTCAAGACACTGCTTCAGGATTATACCAACTTCCTGTCGCTTCTCGGCGACCCCCAGGAGTCAGTTGAAGACAAGGAATTCTATAAGGAGAGTTTCCTGAATCTTTTTCCCGAAAGCGATACCAGGGTCTATAATGATATTTCACCTGAACCGGAGACAAGCCTCATTTCTGTTTCAGAATATTTAGCAAATTACGTAACCGATTATCCGAACGGGATAAAGAACCTGTCCATTAATATTGACTCGGCAAAATTCGGCCAGGTCATGAAGGCTGAAGATGGGAGCTACGAAACCTATACCGATGCCAATAAGTTCTTTTCAGGAAGCTTCAAGGGTAAGGATGCTTTCAGAAAAATGTTCCCCCTGATATTCAAGATATCATTTACAGCAGCAGGCAAAACATTCTCCGACTTTCGAATCAACAGCGTTGATATCTCTGCTGTTGATTTCTATGAAGCGGCTGCCGGAGAAGAGGCAGATCAGCTTCCCCAGATAATTATCAAACCGGTAACCAGAAAGGGATTTGGTATGTCGCTGATCGGTTCATTCGGAATTACCAGTATTAACGATAAAGATATTGAAACCCTCTCTCTTGCACAAAATAGCCATTCCTGGAGTGTTTCTCCGCTTTACGGCTTTATCAGTGCTATTGGAGTAAGTTACTATTTTACTGACAACATTGCCGTACGAAGCGGACTGGAGTTTAATAAATATTCGGCAAACTTCAACCTTAACGGAGAATTTACAGATGATGTCCTTTCTGCAGATGCCAACAGTATAACTTATTATAAAACTATTACCGCTGATTATGATTCTCTTGTCAATATAAATTATCTGACACTTCCTCTTCTTGTTAATTATACAAGTGGTAAACCCGGAAAGTTTGGATTTTTTGCAGAAAGCGGGATTAAGATATCTGTTCCGCAAAAAGCATCATATAAAACAACAGGCAGTTATAAATTTACAGGTTATTATCCTGATGACATAGTAACATATAAAGACTGGACTGAATTAGGCTTTTATGACAGAGGAGAAATAAACGAATCCGGTACTATGAAAATAAAAGGCTTTAACCTTGCTTTCTACGGGTCTGCCGGAATAAATATTCCTCTCGGATATTATTCATCAATCACATTTGGTCCCGAGGTTATTATAGGCCTCTCAGATATCCTCAGTGACAAAAAAACCTATATCGATATTTTTGGTAAAGAATATACTCACCAGCCGACAAAAATAAAAAATTTCGGCCTCAGAGTAAGTTTAGCATACAAATTGTAGTAGTATAGGAAAACAGCGGATTATATGCTTAAAAAAATCTTAATAACAGGACTGATATTGTCTGTAAATCTGTGTATTACAGCACAGGAAACAAAGACTGCCGTTACCAGTAAACAGGCAAAGATCACCGATGAAATCAATCTGAGCGATGCCGATATAGAGGTATTTAAGGAACAAACCAAGCAAAAAGTTGAGGAATTTCAGCAATATATTGTTACACTGGGAAACAAGGATGAGCCTGCCGAAAAGCGTAATATGGCCGAAAAAGAAGCGCTGAAGCTATTTTATAAAGGTGCTGAAATGGAAATATCTACAGTGATGCCTGACGGGACGGTACAGAAGGTCAACAGACCAATGGAAAAATACCTGGCAAGACTTAAATCACTACCTTATACTAAAGTAATTATCAAATTTTACGATATAGCTTATATTAGGGAATTTACTAAAGGTCCCGATGGCAAGTATTACTCAACGGCCACAATAATCCAGGAATTTACAGGCTTCAGCGACGATAATATTATCTATACTGATATTACAAAGAAAGAGATTGAAATAATTATCGATATCGTTGAAGATACTTTCTTCCATGAAAAAAGATGGAAAATATTCCTGGGTGATATTAAAGCTACAGAAACAAAAGCAGCTGTTTCCTGATGTCAACTTCTCTTTTCAGAAAAAAAATGATCCGGATTCCTCTACTGGTCTTCCTGATATCATTTATCAGTAACTCTCTCCTGTCACAGGTTCTGACAGACACGCAGAAAGAGCGGGAGGAGATCTTTGTTGCCAGAATTAAACAGTTCAACGAATTTGCCGACAGGTTCAACCTGAAGACCGATTTTAACGGAAACATAGCCGATTCAGTCTTCAGAGCAAAAATGCCGCGCGAAAGAATGATCCCGCTTTTATTTGATCTTAAAGATCCCCGCATACAGATGTCAGGAAAAGAATACTCCGAAGCTTATACCAGGACTAAAGAGGAGTTTGTTGAAGAAGTAACTAAAAAGAACATTTTATTATATAAATATTCCCCGGGAATCATCGCTGAAGCCAGGTCCCGGGTGATATATAAGGGAGCACCCCGGCAGGTAAGGCTTTTCCTTGGACAGGAGATCACTGGTAACAATTCGGTAAAATGGGTAATTCTTTCAGCAAAAGGAGATATCCTCAATATCTTTAAAACCGACACCTCAATGGTTCGTTTCATTCCACCCTCAAGCAATGAAACTGATTTCATTAACCTGAAAAGAGCTCTTGAAGATACTGACTACCTTCAGTATTACGCCTCACAGGATTATAAGCCTGATTTACTTACTCTTTTCTTCTATTATATCAAAGCGGGAATAATAAAATATGAATATGTTGAAGAGGTTGTTTATCACATCATTGACATCCCGGGATGGTATATAAAGGTAAAGGAATTCAACCGTAATGAATTGAATTCAGGCTGGCTTATTACTGATGTTATGAAAAACGAACTCGATCTGCCTGCCTTTATCAGAAATCTATAATTCTTCTTGAGGCTGACTATTGCTTCCACGGGCCAGTGGTCGGAAATATATACTCCGCGTTCTTTTTTGATTGTAGTCCTGTGATCAAGAACCTCTATTCCCTCCTTTACAAAGATATAATCAATTCTCCCTGAACCTCTCATATCGCTGAAACTGTTAAACGTATTTTCCGGGCCGTATGGCCATTGAATTTTGAGGGAAAGGTCATCCGGCAATTATTCCTATATTTGCTGCTGAAGAAAAATCATCCTCTTTCAATGCCCGATTTAATTAAGCTTTTACCTGATTCTGTCGCTAATCAGATTGCTGCCGGGGAGGTCATACAAAGACCGGCTTCTGTTGTGAAAGAACTTATGGAAAATGCCGTTGATGCAGGCAGCACAAGGATCAGCGTTATTATTAAAGATTCAGGAAGAACATTAATTCAGGTTACTGATGACGGCTGCGGCATGTCGGAAACTGATGCAAGGCTTTCATTTGAACGTCATGCCACATCAAAGATCTCATCTGCGAAGGATCTTTTTGCCATAAGCACTAAGGGTTTCCGGGGTGAAGCACTGGCCTCAATAGCTGCCGTTTCGATGGCAGAACTTAAAACCCGCAAGAAAGATACCGAAACAGGAACTGCCATTGTTATTAATGGTTCAAAGGTTGAATCACAGGAACCATGCAGCTGCCCGGAAGGATCAAGCTTCTCAGTTAAAAACCTCTTTTACAATATCCCTGCAAGACGGAAATTCCTTAAATCGGATATGACTGAATTAAGGCATATAATCAACGAATTCCAGAAAGTTTCTATTCCACATCCCGAGATCAGGTTTCATCTTCACCATAACGATAATGAGGTTTATAATCTTATGCCCGGAAATTTCAGACAAAGGATTACCGGTGTCTTCGGAAAACAGATAAATCAGGATCTTATTACACTTGAGACTGATACAGATCTTATCTCAATAAGAGGCTATATCGGGAAACCTGAGAGTGCACGCAGGACATATGGCGAGCAATTTTTTTTCGTCAACAGGCGGTTCATGAAACACCCCTATTTTCATAAAGCTGTTGTCGAGGCCTACCAGAATATCCTTCCTGCTGATGCCATACCAATATATTTTATCTTCATGGATGTAAATCCTGCTACTATTGATATTAACATCCACCCCACTAAAACTGAGATTAAGTTTGAGGATGAAAGATCAATCTGGCAGATACTGATGGCATCTGTACGCGAAGCTCTTGGCCGTTTCAATATTGTACCTTCACTTAATTTTGAAAATGAAGCCTTCATAGAGATCCCCGTCAGAAGTTCAAGGGATTCAGATCCCAAACCACCGGCAATTGAGATCAATCCAAGCTACAATCCCTTTGATTCCGATAAAGCGGCATCCTATAAACCTGATCTTATCGAGAGGTTTGAAAGAGAGAATACGGCAAACTGGGAAAAGCTCTATTCAGCACTGGAAAAAGGAGATAATATTCCAGAACACCCTGAAAAACCTGGTGAAACAGGCAGGAAATTTTTTCAGATCAAAAATAAATATATTATATGTCCGGTTAAATCCGGATTGATGCTTATCGAACAGAAAAGAGCACATGAAAGGATTCTTTATGAAAAATACCTTGAATGTTTGAGTAAAAACAGGTCAGTGAGCCAGACAGAACTTTTTCCCGTTACTGTAGACTTAAATCCTGCTGATATACTTATTCTTAAGGAGATCGGTGATGATCTTAAAACCCTGGGATTTACAATTCTTTTTACAGGTAAAAATAAAATATCAATTAATGGCAGCCCATCAATTTCAGGGTCCTCCGATCCTGCAGAAACGCTCAGAATATTGATTGAAGAATACCGGAGCACTCAATCTGACCTGTCAGCAGGGGCAAGGGAAAAACTCGCTGCAGCCATGGCAGGGGCTTCAGCAATTCCTTATGGAAAGATTCTTTCACAGGACGAAATGGAAAATCTCTTCGGTAACCTGTTTGCATGCTCATCTCCAAATTATTCTCCAGGAGGAAAACCTGTGATAATTATAATTACACTTGACGATCTGGATAAAAAATTCAAATAGTATCCCTGAACAAATTGCCAGATTAATAGAGAAATATTAGTTTTGTCCGGAAGTACAAACTAATTTTTTAACTTCTTATACATTACAGATGAACGGATACGGCAGAGGCTTTTTTAGATTACCCCCAGTTGTTAAGAATATCATAATGATCAATGTATTGTTGCTTTTAGGCTATTATGCCGTTAAAAGTGTCTTCAGCATTGATCTTAATGGTATCCTGGGACTTTATTTCCCGAAATCAGAAAGTTTCAAACCTGTGCAGATTCTTACCCATATGTTCATGCATGCAGGTATCTGGCATCTTTTTTTTAACATGTATGCACTCTATATTTTCGGGCAGGTGCTTGAGAATGTCTGGGGCCCGAAACGTTTTCTCATCTATTACATGGTATGTGGTTTGGGTGCGGCTCTGGTTCATGAAACAGTAATTGCTTTTGAGTATAAAAAGATCATGAATGTTATCAGTTCCGAACAGCTTCAGGTTGTTCTCGATCAGGGGGCTGCCTATCTGCAGGAAGGAAAGGTTTTCACCGATCATACTATGCAGAATCTACAGCTGTTGCTGAATACACCTACAATAGGAGCCTCAGGGGCAGTATTCGGCATCCTGCTGGCCTTCGGGGTACTTTTTCCCAATACGCAGTTAATGCTGCTTATACCCCCCATTCCTATAAAAGCCAAGTATTTTGTTATCGGTTACGGAGCAATTGAGCTTTACCTGGCGTTTACACAGCCCGGAAGCAATATTGCTCATGCAGCACACCTTGGAGGTATGCTGTTTGGCTATATTCTCTTAAGGTACTGGCGAAAAACTACAAATACGCTCTACTGATGGGAATATGGGATAATATCAGAAAAACGTTCTGCACCGGAAATAATCTTACAAAACTTATATACATTAACGTTGGTGTATTCCTTCTGCTGACAATAACTGCAATCATTGGCTTCCTGATTAGTAATCCTGCTGTCCCGGCAATTACACTGAAGCTTTTCTCTGTTCCTGCCTCAGTTAAAGCCCTGCTGGTAAAGCCCTGGACATTACTCACATACATGTTTACTCACAAGGATATCTGGCATATTCTGTTCAATATGTTGTGGCTTTACTGGTTCGGGAGGATCTTCCTCGAATACCTCGACCAGAGGAAGCTCGTAGCAATTTACCTGCTCGGAGGTCTCAGTGGTGCAATTGTTTATATCCTGTCATTCAATATTTTTCCCGCATTTAAAGGAATTGTGGATGAATCTGTTGCCATCGGAGCTTCCGCCTCTGTCATGGCTGTTGTCATTGCAATTGCCGCTTATGTACCTGATTATACTGTTAACCTGTTTCTGCTGGGAAGGGTGAAGATAAAATATATGGCCCTCGGAATATTTATACTC
>CAZHRV010000248.1:0-12391 GCA_964535035.1 uncultured Rikenellaceae bacterium | reverse complement strand
ATCTGAATTGGTATGAAAGTGATGACCGATTGAGCTTTTAGGCCCCAACGGTCCATGGTGCATAAAGTTTAATCCCGTAATTGCCCCTCGTCCCAAAAGTGTCTGCATACCTAATGTCCCGGTACCCTGATGGACATTTTTACCTGCCATAGCTTTGGATTGATCAGTGTGTCCGATGCGTTCCGCAAGAGGAATAACTTTTGGCTTTTCCTGTCCGGAGTCTCCAGCCTGCCCGCTAACAGGAATTAATGAGCTTAAAATCCATATCAACACAGCCGCTGATATTGGAATTGTCAAAGCAATCCTCAGCTTTCTTAATCTCATTAAGAAATCTGAGAAGGTTCCGTTTTTTTTCATATTCAATTTATTTCCAGGTTAATATTTGACTTATCAATAATCTTTAGCAGTTAACCAGAAACTGTGAGTTACATTTTTTGTTGCCTGGTAATTTATCCGGCCAACCTGTTAAAACAGGAATTGATTTATCCTATTATTTACAAATCTATATAAAGGTAAAGTATTTTGAAAAATAATTATACGCATTTATTTCCCTATACCGGTTCAAAAACATTAAATATTTGATTTTAATACAGATATTATGAGTATTTTCTGCGAATATCAATAAAAATGTTAAAATTAATTAATCAGAAATTCAGAAAGGCGGATAAAATATATTATTTAAATGATTATATGTGACTTCTTTACTAATTTATTATAAGTGAATACTTTAATTTCTTATTGCTTGTTATATTATTTTTCCCGTGATGTAAACAAAGTCCCAAATCCGGGTTTCCGGATTTCCCGCCTAAGATTGTTACAAACCTGATGACTGGGGAACGCTCATGACATGGGCTGGGGTGTTAGCCGGCTTATTGACTATTTCGAAACAGATAAGGATGTCGATGCAAAAAAGCTTACATTGATGGTACTATGGCCTACCGTGTTCATAAAGGAGGTCATACAGAATTGTCCGGTTTAAGTGCCGCGTTTACTTATTTCTCTGATCGCAGGGTATATCTCCCGGTATATAATTAACTGATTACGATATCGTTCTGCATTTTGAGTGATTGGTTCGGTTATACTTTTAACATGAACCATATTTTTTGCAGCCTCTTTAAATGATGGGAACCAGCCGACAGCAACGGCTGCTGAAATTCCGGCACCCAGTGCGGATGCCTCATCAGAGGACATATTCAATACTTTTTTACCACTGGCATCGGCAATAATCTGACGCCACAATTCGCTTTTAGCCCCTCCGCCTATAATAGCAAATTCTTCTGTTCTTTCCCCTGTTGCTTTTTCCACGGCTTTTGAAGCCAGAGACTGCTCCATTGCAATCCCTTCTAATATTGCTCTGTACAAATGGCCTCTGTGATGTCCTGAAGAGAGACCAATTATACATCCACGGGCATCAGGATCCCAGTAAGGATTCATAACGGCATTCCAGTAGGGCAGGATCATGAGTCCTTCACTACCTGGTTCAATTTGTTTTGCCTCTCCCTCCAACAACCGATAAATATCCGGTTTCAGTGCCGGGTCAATTTTCAGCACCTGCTGTATAAACCAGTCTATGAGAAATATACCGGAACGCAGGCTTGTCTCGCAATAATAACCATCCTCTGAGCAAGAGGCCATTGTACGGAAACTCCTGTTGATAAGATAGTTCTTTGCAAAAGTTCCTGAGACAACCGCTGTGCCCAGATTTAAATATGCGCGTTCAGGCATCAGTGCATTAACTCCCAGTCCTGCAGCCTGACCATCACCACCTCCTGCAATTACTTTTGTTCCGGTTTTTAATCCTGTAGCCTCTGCAGCAGCTTTAGTAACATATCCCAAAACAGTTCCGGGGTGGCATGCATCAGGTAATTGTTGCGGAGTGATGTTAAGCTGGTTGAGAATATCCCGGGACCACGTCTTGTTTTCAAGGTCAAATATCCCCATTGGGTCGGCGCTTGCCCAGCTTGTTTTATAGTGACCTGTTAATTTATATACAAGATAAGTGTGTACATCACAAAATTTAGTCACTTTCCTGAAGAGATCCTTTTCGTTTTCTTTCATCCAGGCTAAACGATATACCACGGGGGCATAATCTTTAGGCTTACCTGTTATTTGATGGATGCGATCCTCTCCAATAATTGCTGCGAATTTATCTACATGACTTTTACATCTTTCATCCAGCCAGATAATAGCAGGTCTTACCGGATTGCCATCCTTGTTTAATCCGACAAATGTTTCCCTTTGATTTGCTATCGCAAGCCCAGTAATTCTTTCTTTATCAATCTGATGTGTTAACTTCTGCAGAGACTCTGCCATGGAGTGCCACCAATCATCCGGATTTTGCTCGTAATAATTTGACTGAGGAGAAAATAACTGTATCGGACTGGATCCTTCAGCAATGTTCTTTCCAAAATAATCCCACGCTATAGCCTTTGTGGCTGTTGTACTGCTATCGATTCCGACAACGATTTCTGATTTCATAATCTATGTTGGAAGTTTTCGTTTCTATTTTCAATCTGACTCATTCTGCTATCTGAAGTTTGTATCCTGTCGCATATGTGATGAGTTTTTTCTCTGTTACTTCTTCCCTTTTCAGAATTCCGGTCAGTCGTCCTTCGTGCAAAACGGCTATCCTGTCCGACACAGACATAATTTCAGGTATTTCTGAAGAAATAAAAATAATCCCCATCCCTTTTGCCGCTAACCTGTCTATCAGTTGATAAATCTCTTCCTTAGCTCCGATATCAATGCCATGGGTAGGTTCATCCAGGATGATGATCCTGGGATTAATCATAAGATTTCGGGCAAGTATGACCTTTTGCTGATTTCCTCCACTCAGAGAATTTATTGATTGTTCGGGATTACTTAATTTTATGTTTAGCAGACGGATATAATCATTTATTATCCTGTTTTCAAGTGATGATCTGATGTAAAAATGGAGATGACTTAATTCCGGCAGATGTGAAATGGTCATATTTGAAATAACCGGAAGATTCATGAACAAAGCCTGTTCCTTGCGATCTTCAGGGACCATCGTTATTCCATTTGCGATAGCTTCTCCGGGTGAATCGGCGAAAAAGGGTTTGTCATCGAGAAACAGACTTCCTTCTTCAATATGATCAGCGCCAAAGAGTGCATTCCCCAGTTCACTTCTACCGGATCCGACAAGGCCATAAAATCCAAGTATTTCACCCTTGAAGAGATGAAAGCTGATGTCATGGAATCCTTGTCCTCCAAGTCCTTTAACGCTAAGAAGGATCTGATCTGAGGAGTGACTATTTCGTGGCTGAGGATCCTTCATATCCCGCCCTGCTATCATACTGAACAAATGCTTGACAGTCGCATCTCGCTTTTCCAGTGTGCCGGCACATATTCCATCACGCAGTACGGTAACTCTGTCGGCAATCTGCAGTACTTCCTCAATCTTATGCGAGACATAAATAACAGATACACCTCTATTAGTCAATTTCCCAATGATATTGAACAGCTGTTTTGTCTCTGATCCGGTTAAAGAAGAATTGGGCTCATCCATAATAATAATGCCGGCATCACCTGTAAGGGCTTTAATAATTTCTATTTCCTGCCGTTCTGATATACTGAGATCTTTTACATAACTTTTCGGATCAATCGGGAGATTAATTAAACCAAGTGCTTCCCTGGCTGAGCTTATTATCCTATGATGATTTATAAAACCATGGCGGGAAATATTGAATTTCTGCATACGGCCCATAAAGATGTTTTCCATAACATTTAAATGAGGCATCATTGTCAGTTCCTGGTGAATAGTTGCGATACCTTTTTTGAAGGCTTCCAGAGGTGAATTGAAATCAACTTCTTCTCCGTTGAAAAGTAGTGTGCCTTTATCCTGCTTAATAATCCCTCCGATAATATTCATCATGGTTGTCTTCCCTGCCCCATTTTCGCCGATTACTGCATGTACTTCACCACGATACAGGTTAAAATCAATATTGGTTAATGCCTGTGTTCCTCCAAAATTCTTCGAGATTCCTTTTGCCTCCAGTATATAATCTGATTTTACAGACATTACGCCTTAAACTGATAATAATTTTATATTAAAAGGTTTCTTTAGTTGCCCGTGTTTTCCATGTATTGATCTATGTTTTCGGGAGTGCCCATTGGAGTGTCCAGCAGGAGTTTCCCAAAAGGAGGAACAATGCCTCCGGCAATATAATTATATAGGCGGATAACGACATCCCGGCCCTGTAATTTAGTACTCTGATCAATTAAGCCCTGAATGACGCCTTCCTTAACAAGACCCATCGTTTCGGGCAGGAAATCGTGACAGACTACTTTAACAGTATTTTTTTTACCATTATCTTTTACGGCATTTGCCGCTCCGAACTGTCCGCTGGCAGTAATATAGATCCCTGAAAGATAAGGAAATGAACTCATGAAATCCATTGCCTGGGTATAGGCGACGTCGGCCAGATCAATATTTTCAACTTCTCCCGCAATTTGTATGTCGGGATACTTTTCTGCTATTACATCCTTAAAACCTGTTCGTCTTAATTCGTGTGCTTCTACTGCAAAGAAACCCGTGATAATTGCAACTTTACCTTTCCCTTCAATCAGCCGGGCCATTTTTTCTCCACATGCCCTGCCCTGCATATAATTGTCGGCACCTACAAAAAATACCCTGGCAGATTCTTTGTTTGTTTCCGAATTATAAGTGGCAACTGCAATATTGGCGTTGGCTGCCTTTTGTATGAACGGTATCATACCTTCATCTCCGGCAAGGCAGGCAATGCCATCGTAATTCTGAGCTATTGCTGCTTCAATAGCAGGTCCGAACACATCGGCAGTATGGCGATCACCGGCGACTATCCAGTCTACATCAGTATTGTAATCCTTAAGGATTTCCTTAGCTTCCATCACTCCGGACTTAACAGGAGTCCACCATGGATTGGTTTCCATTGCCAGAAAAGCGATCCTGATTTTTTCATTCTTATTGTTTTTTACAGGCATTAAAGTACCCTGATCTTCAGCCCTTCCCTCTGAGAAATACGGGGGAGGCTGAGGTAATATCCTGGAACTCCTTTGCGAAGTTGACCTGTTACAGGAGTAATTAAACATAAGGATGACAAGTAATGATAACAATATGGCAGTAAATTTTCTCATAGGTTAATTATTTTTCAATTTTCCTTTCAGTAACTGGTCAAGGCCGACGGCAAGTACTATTACCACACCAATTGTAATGGTTTGGAAATGATTGGGGATATGCAGCAAAACAAAGGCGTTTCTGACAATTGCCATAATTGTGGCGCCTATGATTGCCCCGGCAACAGTACCTTCTCCTCCCTGCAAGCTTGCGCCGCCTATCACAACGGCAGCGATTACATCCAGTTCATTACCGATACCAATATTTGTTGCAGCTGTCGACAGCCTGCCGGTTAATATTATGCCAGCCAGAGCGCAAAAGAAGCCTGATATGGCGTAAACAAAAATTCGAATCCTGTTAACGGGAACTCCTGATAATCTTGCCGATCTTTCGTTACTTCCCACGGCATAAATATATCGTCCGGGAACTGTATGGTTTAAAAATATAGTCGCCAGAATGACCAGGAAAAGTAGCAGAATGACTGAGAAAGGTATCGGTCCCAGATAACCGCTGCCGAGAAAGATTATTGATTCGTTTTGCATCGGAATATTCGATGCAACACTCCCTTTAACCCCGGTGGCAAGAAGGTATGTCAGACCTCGTCCTATGCTCAGCATTCCAAGAGTTGTAATAAAAGGATTAATTTTTAACCTGGTAATAATCAGACCGCTGACACTCCCTAAAAATAATCCGAAAGTGAGGCCGCAAATTACTGCAATTAAAGCATTTCCGCCGTATACGGTAATATACCTTGCTGTAAGCATCGAAGATACTGCCATGAGGGATCCCACAGAGAGGTCGATGCCACCGGTGATAATAACCATTGTCTGTCCGATTGCCATTATGCCTATTGTTGACATGCCCCTCAGGACGTTGAATATGTTATCCTGCTTAAGAAAATAAGGACTCACTGCACTCATAATAATGACCATGAAAATGAGTGCAAAAAATATATTTACCTCCCTGATCTGAAGATATTTACGCCAGATTATGCCTGAGCTTTTATTCATTTTAATATTCTAAATTATTAATTTTTATATACATATATCGTATGCTTTGGGAAATTAATTCATAATATCGGCAATAATATCTGTGTCATCACTTTGAGTATGGTTAGTTTTATAATCATAAATTATGTTTAATTATTAGATAAAAAAGAGGGTGCAACTTCCTTGCACCCTCTCTACTGATGTGTATATCAGTATTTAAATAACAGGATTTTTAAATCCACAATTTATCGTAAACCATACCTGACCTGTCCCATTCGGATGTCGGTTCAAAGTATTGGGCGCCCTTTGTCATATGAGCCTTGACGACATCATCGTTAAGCTCAATTCCCAGACCAGGAGCATCAAGCGGAACATTCGCATATCCCTTTGTAATCAAAGATTGTGGGCCCGTCATCTTAACTATATTTTCCCACCACGGATTATCAATATTATGATGCTCTAAAGCCAGGATATTTTCAGTGGCAGCGGCACAATGGATATTTGCCATCCATGCTACCGGCGTGCTGTTAGAGTGTAAAGCTGTTGCAATTCCTGCTTCCTCGGCATAATCGGCGATTTTCTTTGTCTCCAGTATACCGCCTGCACTAACCAGATCCGGATGAACAATATCTACAGCACGTTCGTCTATCAGTTTTTTAAATCCGCCCAGCATCCCATTAAGCATGTAAATATCCTCACCCGTGCAGATGGGTGTTTCAAGGGCTTCTTTTATCGCTTTCAGTTGATCCGGATAAATCCATGCGACCGTATCTTCGAGCCATGCCATCCTGTACTTTTCGACCGCCTTGCCTATCCGGATAATCTGATTCATATCAATATGGCCGAAATGATCGCAGCAAAGGGGTATCTCGTAACCAATCACATTTCTTACATTTTCAACAATTTTCTGAATTTCTTCGAGACCCTTGTCAGTTATCTGAATCTGCGTAAAAGGTTGTTCTTTTTTCCAATAATCGAGATATCCGCCGTTAGCATAACTTCTTCCCATATACCAGTTGCTTAAATTACCGCTATTCTGACTCCAGAATTTTGAATTGACAAGAGTGTCGGGCTGATCAGCTATTTCATCTATTCCAAGATCCATCTTAAGCCAGGTATAGCCGTCTGCCAGCCGTTTTTTCAGCAATTCAATCTGTCTTGCAGGATCTCTTTCCTCGGGAGTATCAGCATAAATCCTGATTTTATCACGATACCTGCCTCCAAGCAACTGCCATACCGGAACGTTCAGCGCTTTACCGCAAAGATCCCAGCATGCCGTTTCGACTGCACTTACGCCGCCGCCCTGTCTGCCCGGACCCCCAAATTGCCTGATGACTTTAAAGATCATTTCAACGTTACAGGGATTAAGACCAATTATTTTACTTTTCAGGAATAAAGCGAACCGCTGATCGGTTCCATCCCTTATGTCTCCCAGTCCGTAAATGCCCTGGTTAGTATCGATTCGGATGATACGGTTTGCCATCGTCCCTCTGTTCCCTTTTTCTGCAACCCTCAGGTCGGTGATCTTGAGATCAGAAGGACTTGAAGAGCGTGACACATTCTGAGTGGTCTGGGCAACAGTATCTTCTATTGACAGGTGCATAAGGCCACCAAGAGCAATTCCTCCAAGAGCTGCTTTTTTCAGAAAATTGCGGCGGTCGCGGGATGTAGCCGGGTTGGCAATCTCGGCTTTTATCGCAACCCTTTCCGCCCTTTCACTTTGTCTGGTTTTTTCAGCAATTTGCTGCAGGACAGTTTTCATATTATTATTAGTTTAAAGATTAGATTAATATATGCATATAAAATAATGAGGATGCCCCATACAAGACAACCTCATTATTTTATTTCGAACTCATGAAAAGTATTAATAAATTCAAAATTAATACTTCCCCGAAAGTTTTATTATATCATGGAATATCCCAGAATACTCTTTTTACTAAATCATCAAGGCCACCAATAGTTGTAACTGCAGCCTGGTAGTTATCTTTATTATCCGACAATTCAACATCAGGATAAGAAAATCTGTGAACATATCCATCGCCACCATTAGCCAGAAGCTGGTCATCGTAATCATTACGTTCCAAAGCAGGGAACCCGCTCCTTCTGAAGTTGGCCCAGGCTTCTGCACCATTCCTGATACACACAACCCAGTACTGTGTGTTAATCAGATCAAGAGCGTCAGCACCATTATATGACACACCGGCTTGTGCAATATAGGCGTCCTGTTCTGCTGCAGAAATCGGAGAATAACTGGATCCGGTCTCAGATAAATACAATGACATAATATCCATGTCCGCTTTAATTGCATTTTCATAATATTGCTGAGCATTACCTGAAATCCAACCTCTGGATGTTGCCTCGGCCAGAAGCAGGGAAGTTTGTGCATACGTTACCCAGAATGTAGGGGCGAGTTGTGATGCCACTACATTCACGTTCATCTGCGAATAGTCGTATCCCTGCCCCTTTTCTCCTCTATAAGGAGGATTATTGACAAGGGATGTCCTGACAATCCCAACCGGAACACCGTACTGATCTGCCAGATCAACATCAGGGACAAGAGTACCCAACGGATCACCCGGATCATCAAACATTGCCATTATATACTTACAGCGCGGATCATTGGTAGCTTTCAAATGATCTACAAAAGGCTCTGCTGCATAATAGAACTTTGGCTGGTTATTTACCAGGCCTCCGTTAGCGCCATTTGTATACAGTGTGCCATCATAAACCACAAAGGCATTATCGGCATTCGATGTCATCACTCCTCCGCTAAACGCTTCAGCCGCAATTGATTCAGCTTTGGCAGCATTAAGCTTGGAATAGCGCATACCCAACCTCAGCAACAGCGAATTGCCAAGTTTTTTCCATTGCGCCACCTGTGCGGTAGCAGTACCGGTAGGATAATAAGCATTAGCCCCGTAAAAAAGGTCTGCAGAAACGAAATCACCACTGGGATTCAATTTACTTAATGCGTCTTTGATCTCGTTGTAAAGGTCATCATAGATGGCTTCATCATCGTCATATGAAGGGTAGAAGTATTCCTCACCTAAAATAGCAGCCAGACCTATATCGAAGTATGGAACATCCGAGTAAGTGTCTACCATTAACATCATAGTCTGAGCTTTCCATATACGGACCATACTCTGTAAGTTAACCTGATCAGTAGTTCCTTCCAGAAGATCTAAAATATGAATAAAAGTTTTGAGTGAACCCCCATAAGCTCCCCAGCATCCATTCTGGAAGTTGTCTACGTTGTAATTAAAATTGAAAGCCAATGTGGCTCCATCGTTAAACGGATTAACAAAATGCTGAACAATCGTATGTTCTGATTCCCAACCTCCAAGGTAGGTACGTTGTGCTCCGGCAAACAAAAGCCCCAGGTCAATTTCATTTATTGCAAAGGGATCTGTGTTTATTTCCACAAAATCCTTATCACATCCTCCTATCAGAAGCAGGACTGCAAATAACAATATAACTTGCTTTATCTTTTTCATGATCTTTAGAATTTTGCATTTATACTAAACATATAATTTCGGGTTGTTGGTAATGATGAATTTTCATAACCAGCCCTGGTGTCTCCGGAAGATTGAACAGCTTCCGGGTCAAGGTTAGGAATATCCTTGTAAAGAATTGCCACATTCCTACAGGAAGCTGTCAGCGTTAATCCCTTGATGAAGCCGAGGAAACCCACACTATTCAGTGCATCGGTGAGATCATAAGATAACGATATGTTTCTTAACTTAACAAAGTCTGACTTAAATGTGAAAGGATCCCCGATCTGTAGATTCCGGTAATCTCCATAAAAGCCTTGCAGATCGGTAACCACAGTGGTGTTGGGTAGCCCGCTGGATTGATAAACACCAGGAAATGTCAGACCGGCTTCTCCTTCTCTTCGACCCTCAAGTGAAAGCATGGAATGTCCCTGTCTTGTCATATTTAACAATGTAGACGATAGTACTGTACCACCCAGCTTGTAGTCGAAGAATATTCCGAGGTTAAGATTTTTGTAGGTAATCATGTTGTTCCAGCCACCAGTATGTTTTGGTATCGAACTTCCTACAGGTATAAAATCAGGCGATGCGAGCAATCTGCCGTTATCTCTGACAAGAATGTCACTATTATCATTTCTCAGGTATGTTCTTGTATACAACATGTTCATCGGCATTCCTACCGTGTAATGCAATTCTCCAAGAAACTCCATACCGGTACCATTAAAGTAAATTACCAGCATATCATCAATTGGTGTGCCGTCCGGGTTCTGGCCAACGGCGAGTACCTCTGTTTTCAGGTAGGTATTGTTCCAGGAAGTTGTCCATCTGAAGTCAGGCGTTTCTATAGGTGTATACTCTATCATTAATTCTATACCCTGGTTTTTTAACGAGCCAAGATTTTTCTTGGAAGTACTATATCCGGATGTTGTAGAAAGCTGAACATTTAATACCTGGTCAGTTGTCAATTTGTCAAAGGCTGCTATATCAATATGCAACCTGTTGTTAAACAACCTCGCTTCCAGACCTATTTCTTTTTCAGTTACAGCAAACGGCTGCAAGTCCGGATTAGGTGCGCTTGAGCCCGAAATACTTGCCAAAGTCTGACCATTAAATTGATTATTACTGATACCATAAGTCAGGTTACCTTCATATGTGTTCACACCATTGGCGCTACCTACCTGGGCCCAGGAACCTCTCAGTTTACCGTAATCAAGCCAGGGCAGGTCTTTCAACAACTCCGAGAAAAGAATACTGCCGGATACAGATGAATAAAACTTGGAATTATTTTGCGGATTTAACACAGAGAACCAGTCTTCTCTACCCGTAAAATTGAGGTAAAACATATTATTATATCCAAACTCTGCCAGTCCGTAAAGTGAATTAACCCGCCTTTGGCTAAAATCAAACCCCTGGTTTTTAGTAACACCGTTTGCTATGGAGTACAGGTCTCTGACAGTAAAATGTGAGGCGCTTACGTTAAAGTTGTGATCTTTGACTCTGAACGTGTTTCCACCAAAACTTGCATCTACAGATAACTTTCCAAATTGTTTGCTTGCACCCACAAGGTAATCGGCATTTATGTCAGTGCCCCAGCCTTCCGTAACACTGTAATTTCCTTTCCAGGTACCATCACTTTCCTGTGGCTGACTGGTTCCTATACCGCCCGGTCTCTTAGACTCATTAAACCTAAGCGAATAATCGTAGTTAAACCTTCCCTGAGCATACAGCCAGTCAGTTATATCATACCGTAAGGTAGCTGTCCCAAGAAAACGGTCTCTTGTAGTGATATAACTTTGACCCACCTGCTGGGTATAGTATGGATTGTTAATTGTAGTCCAGCCGGCAATCGGCCATTCAGTTCCTGTTGCAGGATTGATTGCATTTTCTTTAATATTGGATAATGGAATGGATTGAGAAATCCGGGTGAAGAAGTTCATAGAACCTTCGCCCTGTGTTCCTATTTGCGGCGGGTTAATGTAATTCTCATTGGTGTAGTTGACATTCATTGAAAAATTGACTTTTTCAGTAATGTCATAAACGACGCCTAAATTGGCAATGTTCCTTTTGTATTCATTTGTCGGTTCAATACCCTTGGTGTCTGTTCTTGCAAATGATGCCCTGAAGCTTCCTCTTTCATTGCCACCTGAAAATGCTACTGTGTTGGTAAAAACTTTTCCGGTGTTAAAATACTCTTTCAACCTGTTTTCCTGAAATTCATAAGGTACCATTGACCCGTCAAAACAAGGAACGAGCGAACCATCGTACTTTGCGCCCCAGCCAAACTGGCCATTAGAGGTTGCATTAGGCCCACTTGTTGGTTTTGTTCCATTGACACCCAGGCCATATACATCCTGGAACTCAAAGAAATCCAAAACCTCCTGTGCAGTAAAACTGGAAGAATATTCAACACCGATGCCCTGATTTCTCTGACCGGATTTAGTGGTAATGATGATTGCACCATTCGCTGCCCGTGAGCCATAAATAGCGGCGGCAGTTGCACCCTTAAGTACAGTCATATTTTCAATGTCATCCGGGTTAATATTGTTCATATTATCCCCCAGGTCACGCGATGCGCCATAACCATTTGCACTATTCGCACCCTGGTCTATCGGAAGGCCGTTAATTACCAGCAGCGGAGCATTATTAGCCCCGGTGAAAGCAACCTGTCCGCGCAAACGTATCTGCGTACTGGCACCTGCACCGGCAGCCGGAGGTGTAATATTCAGACCTGATACCTTGCCTTCAAGCGACTCCATCACGTTGATAGTTTTGTTTGTCAACATTTCTTCCGTATT
>CAZHRV010000247.1:0-17578 GCA_964535035.1 uncultured Rikenellaceae bacterium | reverse complement strand
TGGATGATTCAAATGAGGCTGAGTAAGTATTAAAATCAGTATCAGTTGACACGCCATGCAGGATATAATAGATATTGTTATAATCGATAAAATAGGACAATACCTGGGTTATTGACTCAGCGCCTGTTGTCTGATCTTGCGTAACCTGTTGTGATAATACGGCAATGGCAGGCATTCCGTTAACAGTTGTCTTCTTGCTTTCCCGGACAGTTAAGCCGAGCTGAGAAACTGTAGAATTGACGGCTGCCTCTAATGATTTTTCCGATGACAGTGTGAATATCATTAATGCTTTTGAATCTGCCGGTGCAAAATTAACCTGTGTCGGTGTGTTTTCCACATTCCATCCTGCTGGGAAAGAGAATTTGAATTTAAGTGTGGGGTGATAGAAAACATTACCTTCCGCGTATCCCTGTCTTGGATCCTCTCCATATATTATTCCATCGATCATCTGAAGGTAACTGTCGGCATTTATTTTCCATGAGGGTAATTTCAGGCTGTCCTGCCACGCTGTAGCCTGCTGGTTTACAGAGTTATAGCGGTCTCCCGGATCGGGATGAGTTGAAAGGAATGTAGGGACGCCGCCAACGCTTTCGGCCATACTCATCTTTTTCAGTACCTGGAAAAAATCTGCCATTTTGTGGGCATCGTAACCTATCTTTGAAGAGTATTCAACTCCTAACTGGTCGGCCTCGCGCTCATTGTCACGGCTGAATTTTAGAAAGAAAAGCTCCATCCCCTGCATTGCATATGAAGCATATTTTGCAAGTTTTTCAGAAACGATCATGGTACCTGTCAAAACCATCTGGCCTAGCTGTTGTTTCGTCTGCTGACTGGCAAAGTGGCGTGCATTGATATGGCCCATTTCATGACCTATCACACCAATAAGCTCTGCTTCGTTATTTAGCTGGGCAAGAATACCACGTGTGAGGTAAATATATCCTCCCGGTACTGCAAATGCATTGACTACCGGTGAATCTAAAATTTTAATATGATACACAAGATTGGGGCGATGTGAAATCTTTCCCATCTCTGTAGTTTTTGTTGTCAGGAAAGGTAATATTTTATCGCTTTTATATTCACCAAAAGTCGCAATGACCTGCGGATCATATTGGCTTCCCAGTGTAAGTTCTTGAGCTTTAGTTATTAGCATAACCTGTCTTTTTCCTGTTACCGGATTAATGGCACATGATATCACGATAATGATCACAGCAAGCAGAAAAGAGATTTTAACGCAAATGTTTAGTTTTTTCATCTCTATAAATCATTGGTGATTGAAAATCGGAATTAAACTAACAATTGTATTTAAACAATCTGTGAAACACATTCAAATATCGATAAATAAATCCACTTTTCCAGTTAATGACTTATATTTTTCTGGTCAATTATTGATCTGGCTGATGACAGACAGTCATTTTCCGATATCCTTAATATAGTGACATCTTTCATTTTCCATCTGTTAATTACATCGTCAACATAGATATCACGGACAGTAATCATGATATTATATTTCGATGCTATGAGTAATTCCTGTAAGCATCCCGCCCAGCCTTTATTCTCAAGTTCCAGCAGACCTATTTCATCTATAACGACCAGTTTTTTATCAGTAAGTCTCGCCGGATTTAAAATAGCCAAACCCATTTCGAGTCCCTTCGGATTTATATGAAATTTACCGATCTTCTCTTTCCATGACTCCTCATTCACTCTTAAAAACACCTCAGTATCACCAGTTTCAATATCAACAATATCATAACCAATTAATTGGGAGTCTTCTATTACTTTCAATGATAATATTCCGCCCACAGGAATATTCTTCCTTTTGAGCTCATCAATTATTTTTTTTGCAAAGGCTGTTTTCCCTTCATTCCTTGAACCTCTGATTATAAATATCGTTTGTATAAATTTCCCCTTGTTCATCACTTCTTTAAGTCTTACATCGGCATGTGAGATAACCTGATATAATATTGATACCGGGTTTCTTACCAGGTTTTTAAATTCAGGAATACTAGCGATAAAACCGGGCAGACTTTCAACTGAGAGCTCCAGCGCCAATGGTAAATGTTTAAACATGGTACTGGAAAAGAAATCCCTGATCTTTGGATTATACAGCTCTGTTCCCGTTACCGAAAATCCCACAACAATCAATGCGGCCCGGAAGTTCATCTGGATCCCTGTCAGGATACCGTTCATTAATGAATTTTCACCTGGTTGTACCCTTGAAAATACAAATGCGGTAATAAGTGTAATAAAAACAAATAAAATCCAGAATTTTGGTTTGGAGATCCTCCGCAGTGAATTTTTATATCGGAATGTCCAGAGTATTATAATGGCCGTCACTGCAGTGGACCAGATGATCCAGGATGTATAATTCAACAGCAGAAATGCTCCGACAATCAACGAAATATCTAATACAAGCCATGCAATTGAGTAATTGAATATTTTTTCAGAACCGGTAACCTGTTCACCGGGCTTTGTACATTTTTGTCCCGATGGAATAATGGCAGGTTGTTTTAACAGTTTTCTGCCCACCCTTATCCCGATTACAGCAGCAAGAAAGCCAAACATGGCATATATTATCAAAAGGATTATAATAGGCAGCCAAACCAGGTCAGTTTTAATATTAAGCTGCTGTTCTGCCATATTCAACAAATTGGTATAGACCTCCACAATATTTGATCCATAGGAGATTATATAGCTCGCGATCTTATGAAACAGATTCCATGACATTGCCAGCATAGCGCCTATAATATATCCGGCAAATGTCCTCCCCAGCAACCTTACAGAAAGTTCCAGTAAAAGTGATTCTGCTATTATAGCTATCATAGGTCCAAAGATTATAGCGCTTGGCGACAATGTCTTCATGATGGCACAGATCAGTCCGGCACGCCAGAAAAGACCTCTTTCAGACCATGTGTAATTTATTGAAATAAGAATTATAATCCCGATGGCTGTAAGGATGTTACCGCTAAACGGTACTCTGAGATTATGAAGAAAACTGCCAAGAACAATTTCCGATGCTGCCCAGATTGTTCCGGCAATTGCTGCTTTGATCCATTTTTCACTTAATTCAGATTTCATAATCTCTCAGAATGCAAATCTTTTGTGCACAGTAATCAAACAGGTGGAAACCCCCGCCAGCCTCACTGACAAGATCAAATAAAACATCCGGTTTTGTAATTCTTGTTGATCCGATGATATTTATTTTATTGGCAAAAAGAACATCCGGTATGATGCTGCTTGAGGGTCCTGTGACAATTGCCAGAGTATTATCCGGGATTGCTGTAAGTAAATTATCGATTGTCTTGTTTACCAGAGTAAGTCCGGTAATAATAATTATATCCGATTCATCAAATACCCTTTTAAAGTCATTTGCCGGCACAAAATACTTCTTTTCTTCATCAGTCAGGGCATTTTCATTTAATTCAAGTATATACAGTATATTACCAGTTTCAGCAATTTTTTTAATATAAGAATGAAAGGCTCCGACAATTGTTATTGTTTTCTGAGCATTCAGATCAAGAAGATCAACAGGATCACAGTTTTCAACTATTTTGTAATTGCCGGCTGAAATGATCCCTGAGGAAATTGCATTCAGGACAGCAATTTTCAGAGTAAGCATAATGTTGGATTCTTTCTCAGTTTCAAACAGGTCACATACTTTTTTCCCTCTTATTTTAAGAGGGGAGAAATCTCCATAATCCCTTTTGTTTTTAACACAGTGGTAAGAATCGTCCACAAGAGTGGATGAAGTCCCGCAGCTATTGTCAGACAGGCGGACAGCGGTCATAAACACACCTATCCTGACATCGGAGATCATAAGTTTTTCTATCGTGTCTTTGTACCTGGTTTTAAGCAAATTATATGTTTTTTCAATAATCATATATGTCTGTTTTTGATTCGGCTAAGAATAAGCATTTGTCATTTTCCGGATAAATCTTTTCTTCGTATCAAGCCAGGAATCCTAGAAGTGAATGAGAAAGCGCAATTTAAGATTTTTTATTTATGTAAGCAGAATTAACTGTTTCTTTCAAATTCAATCAATTCTACCGGTGCTCCATTATGTTCGATCATTGCAACCCTTATGCCGTCAGCAGTTGAATTCGGTTCAGTCAGAACTTTAAATTTACGAATTGCAAGTTCGTAGTCTATATCTTCTACTTCAAATGCGATATGAGGAACTGTCCGGATTAATTTGCTGACAGGGCTGTCCTTTTCAAATCTCATCCATTCAATCCCAAAAGGGCTGGTGCTGAATCCGGATACATATAATTTAAACTGAGTCAGATAAGTTTCGCCGGGTAATTTCTTTCTGGTCGGAACACCCAGGTGATGGAATTTCCATCCCCAGTCAGCGATTGATTCCGGCAGCTCATGATCCTGTCTGATTTTTTTCATTTTTTTCTTTTATTGCGAGCAAGTTTCATTATGTGTTTTATGAATTCAGTTTTGCCTTCAGTATATTTCTCCCGGTCATTTCTATACCTGGTGGAGAGCTCTTTTTTCAGATCATTGTAATGCTTAGCTATGTCCGGATTGTCACACAGGTAATCACGAAAGATTATTTCATCCCGGTAACCGGCATATCTTATATGAATATGAAATGTCTGACCTGTATATCCTTTTTTCGAATAGCCTTTTGCAAGCATAATGTGCGGGGGTGGATTCTCTGGTTTTGAACAAATTCCGGGTATCGCCGTACTGCCAATATGCTCAATTCCTGAAATGGAACACTGTTGTAAAGCTTTCAGGATATTTTCTTTTTCGTGAAGATATATTTTGGTCCATGAAGGATCGTAGTCAAACAGTACAACAGGAAAAAGTAATCCCAATTCCTCAGTAGTCATTTTGTTGAGGTCTTCAGTCATCATTGACAGGTCATTGGGTTCTTTGTAACAATAGATGGCTGTAAGAAACGGGAACCAGGCCTTCTACTGCATCCAGATGAAATTTCATATTGTCAATATAATATATTCTCTCTTTTTTCAACAGCAAGAATAATGCCGAGAGCTCAACGTACCTGTTTGGATCCTTAGATATTAGGAATACAATGAGTAAATTATTATTAAAAGAGTGTATCTTAAAATTATTTCTGAGATACACTCTTTTTATTCTCAATTGGATAATATCTTATAATTTGTTTCCTATTTTGATCCCGAAATAGATACTTCTGGGTGATACCGGGCCATAAATATATGCCGGATCCCGATCAATCCCTGAATCAAAATCAGACTGGTATGAATTAAAGATATTCTTTATTCCGGTATAGATCTGGAGTGTGGCTCCATTAATCTTTATATTGTAATGTATTTTGCTTCCCAGATCAAAGAAGGGATCAGATTCATGTAATTCTCCGGTATCCGGATCTGTTAGAGGGCCGAAATAGGGTACCTGCATTCTCCCTGTATAGGTTCCTGTCAGAGAAAAACATGCATTTTTAACGAAATTCCAATCTGTATTAAAATACCCGTAATCGGATGGAGTTCTGAAGAACTCTCTTTTATCAAATTGCTGTTCGACATTATATTTACTGGATTGAACTGTAAATCCGGAAGTTAAAGAGAAATCTTTTAATGGTTTCAGCTTCAGCTCAATATTGACACCTTTGACGTTTGCTCCATCTTCTGCATTCTTTCTCGTGTAAATAACCTGACCATTTTCATCGGGAAGCCCTATCTCATTAACAAAAGGGTCTTCCAGTCTTGTGTAAAAACCTTCAATAAGAATACCCGTTGTTATCGTGCCAATCAACCAGTTGAAATCGAGAGAAGCCATAATGCTATGACTGGTTTCCTGTTTAAGATCAGGATCATTTACATTAATTACCTGGCGGGCGCCGGATGTTTCAATATGAAGATCCTCATCAAATATCTGAGGCGCCCGGTAACCATGGGAATAGCTGACACGAGCCTGAAGGGAAGGTAAAATTTCATACATCAGGTTTACACGGGGACTAAAGACATTTCCTTTCTTAGCTTCATCAACCTTCGCGTGATCAATAATCTTATAATAATCAAATCGTCCACCCAACCCAAGTTTTAATCTGTTTATTTTCAGGTCATACTGAAGAAAAATTCCCGATGATGATGATGACTGGTCAGAGACCAGAGTATTTTCCGTGTGAGGCACACTCACAATTGAATCGTTGACAATTGTAGCATTGTCATAATCAGGATAGCCCAGTTTTTTATCTTTAAGTGAACCTCCGGTATTTTCGATACCGATAATAAGTGAAGAATTTTCAAGAGATACCTTATATTGTATCCCGGTATTGTATGTCAGATCACCTGATCTTCCATAGTCCATCAGCGACTTGTTGGCCCCGTAATATGAATCTCGCTTAAGATTCTGTGCTGAAATAAAAACTGACAATAGATCATAGTCCCGAAAATATTGTTCATAAGTAACAGCACCTGTCTTTATATCATGTTTGACGGTCTCCGATACATCTCTTTCATGTAATGGATACTCTTGTCTGTTTCCCCCGTTTCTTTCTTCTTTAATATTGAAGAAATCAACAGCTACTTTGCTCCTGAATCCAAATCTGTGAAAAAACCTGGTACCGATTGTCTGATTGCTCATCGGTGATATTTCAGAATAGCCGTCGTTATTGGCATCAAACATTTCTCTTTCACGTGTAAAGCCATACAGGGCGACACCTGTCTTGCTGTCATCTGAAATAATCGATGTATTGAGATTTACAGAGTAATCTGTCGTTGCTCCGCCTGATTCGTTAATACCCGCACCTGTAAGTCCGGTATTTATACCAACTTCATAGGAACTTGAAACAGGTTCTTTCAGTATAATATTTATTGTACCTGCAATTGCATTGCTGCCATAAAGAGCAGAACCGCCACCCCTTACAACTTCCACGCGCTCTATCATGTTAGAAGGTATTAATTCAAGACCATAAACACCTGCCAGACCGCTGAATATTGGACGGCTGTTTATCAGTATTTGTGAATATGGACCCTCCATACCGTTAATCCTGACCTGCGAAAAACCACAGTTCTGGCAGTTGTTCTCAATTCTGATTCCGGGAGAAAAGGTCAGTCCTTCACTTAATGTAACTGATTGAGTTGAAGAAAATAGTTTAGGGGAAATAGTGTTTACTATTGTTACCGATTCTACTCTTTTTATCTCACTCCTGTCAGCTGTGATGACTACCTCTTCAAGACCAAGGAGATCCTGTTCAAGCTTGAAATTAACCTCTTTCGTTTCTCCTTCATTGATTGAAACATCCTGTTCCTGGGGTTTATAGCCTACTGACTGAGCTCTGAGTATATGAGTTCCCACAGGAAGATTGATCAGTTGATAATGTCCGGTTTCATCGGTATTGATTCCCAGTGTGGTTCCTTTTACACTTATTGTTGCAAAAGGAATATGCACACCATCACATACTACATGACCTATTATATTTGCATCTGTTTTTTTCTGAGAAATTAATATTGGCGTACAGAGAATAAATAAAATAACGCCAACAATATATTTTTTCATTTGTCGGATTTTTATAATTACACAATTTAATTGTCAGGGAACTGATTCCCTGATATGAGGGAGAATCTGCGATTCTCGTTAAAGAATATTTTGTGTAATTAAAATGTTGGCGCTCTTGTAAGGTGTCTGCTTAAGAGGTATATGTTATGGTTAACAACCTTTTCAGGAATTACTAACCTGGTATTAAGAACCTTCCGTAAAAGAGGTACCCCTGAAAATATTATTGGAACAGAAATAATTAAGTTTGAAATAAACTGAATGAGGATATAATCCTGTTTTGAATGGTTGTGATTAACCGGAGTACCACCTTTGTGAGATTTATAAGGGTGTGAGTGAACCACCTGCACACCATCAACAATATGGGTGTGAGGGAAGAATGTTATTGATCCAAAATACCCGCAAAAGATAAATAACAGTAAAAAACCGGAAAATTTCTTATATGATTTCTTTAATAAAAACACATTCTAATGTGAAAAAATTTCAGGCCATAAAATTATGTAAAAGAACAAACTTTGAAAGATAAATTACATTTTTTAACAATCAATCATAAAATTTTATTAGAAAATGCTTCTGCAAAATCTATAAATGAAAAGTTTGAACTAAATGTACAGGCGCTTTTATGATAAGAAGTCATTGATCTTATCGGAAACTTGCCATTCAGAAGGAATAACCAATGGCGGCATAAAAGCCTCTTCCACGTGTTGAATACCCTCTTATTTCATAATAGTCGGTATTTAACAGGTTTTCTGCATGAAGCATTATGGAAAAGCCTTTAAAGATGTAGTATTTTGCACGAAGATCAAGTAGGGTATAATCCTCCAGGCCGATAGTTCCAAGAGCTCCATATGGTCCCAGTGAAGAATCATAATATACATCATTTCTTGTTCCGATATATCTTAAATCGACCATAAACATAAAGTTCTCAAAGGGAAGATATGTCAGACTAATGTTACCTGTGTTAGGTCTGCGAACCAGTCCGATGCGCTCTGTTTCTTCAGAGATGAATATCCCGTTCGAATAGAGTTGAATGTGGTTGCCTCCTGTATGTTCATTGTCAATGTTATCAGGACTATACTCAAGTTTTCCGTTAACAAGACTGAAATTTCCTGTTATACTTAGATTATCAGATATTTTAGAATGGATAAAGAACTCCAAACCCCGGTTTGTCTGTTTTCCCAGGTTAACATATGTGTCTCCGTAATAATCAAGGTATGATAATGCGCTTATTTCCTGAGATTTATCCCACAGGTAAATATAATCAATGCAATTTTTGATGGTTGTTGTGTAATAATTGATACTCCACCAGATACTGTTACTTATTTTTTGTTTTATTCCAATTTCCCACGAGGACGATTCTTCAGGATCAAGTGTTCTGTTTCCCCTTGTTATTCCGGACATATAATCCATTTCAGGTGAATATAACTGGTATAATGAGGGCGCATTGAATCCGGTGGAATAAGAAAAATAGAGGAGTGAGTTTTTACTGATTTTAACCGAGGGGTTGATCTCATAAGTGAAGGTTGTTCCAAAAGTGCTGTGATTGATAACCCTTGCGCCCAATCCAAGGGAAAAAGGCTTTAGCGACTCATTGAACAATTCACCATTTAAGTCAGCATGTATAAATCCCGTAGAGGTTATTGCTTGTATTTTAAGAGAATCGAGGTTGGTTTCTGAAATATAGACTCCCCATGATTCAGAATAATAATAGGTCTCGGCTGACATTGTCTCCTTAAAAGAGCCTCCTCCGATGATAGCCTGGAAACCCCTGGTGTTATAGTTAAGCTGTATTTCATGGTTTGCCATGGAGCCGGAATATTTACCTCTGAAATATGATTTATCGGTATTCCCTGATGAACTAATTGTTGACGAATCATCAACGGCTTTACGGACAAGATCGCTCATTCCTCCATTGAATCTTACTGATAATCCATTGCCAAACCTGTAATTTGCGCCATAAGTATAGAGGTTCCGGTTAAAATCGACTGTGTAGTTTTCGTCATCTTTAAAAGCTCCGTCATCAATATCGACAATCTGGTTTACGCTCCTTATACCTCCGTATAATTCCAGATTATCTGATTTATAGCCTGTTTTAGCAATAAGGTCGCTCTTTTTAAATCCATCAGTCATGTCAGGATGCTTATAAACAACAGGATCAGTTATGGTATCAACCGTGGAGTTGATACCTCCGCTGTTGCTGTTGAATGCCTCGCCTGTAATGTAAAATCCTGATTTATGTGTATAGTTAACTAACAGGTTTTCAGAGAGTATTGAACCGCTTTTTTCAAAAATCCCTCCGTTTAAATTTGCATCAACATGGAATCCGGGAGTATCATAATTCCCTGCTGTGATTATATTGATCACGCCGCCAATTGCCGAGGAGCCGTAAAGAGTGCTGTGTGAACCCCTAACAATCTCAATCCTGTAGATATTTGCAAGAGAAAGCTCTGACAGGTCAAGGGAGTTGTCGGTTGATGAAGGATCGCTGAGCGGAATACCGTCAATTAAAACAATTGTGTGACTATTGTTTGTACCCCGGGTCGAAATGCTGTTAATACTGCCCGGGTTTTGTTGAGCACCGACAATATAAAATCCTTCCTTCTGGTTAAGAAGTTCAGAAACGGTCAGCACTCCTGATTTTTTAATATCGTCACGGGTAATTACAGTGATACTCCTGCCGACATTATTGAGGTTTTTTTCATTTCGTGTTGCTGTAATGACAACCTCATTCAATAGAGCAACTTTTGTTGTGTCATACTGTTGTCCATACACTGTCACAGCAGGCAGAATAATCGCGCAGCCTGCCAGGAGACATTTGAATAAGAAATCTTTTTTCTGTTTCATTGTTTCATTTCAAAAAGTTAATAATAGAATACCTGCAATCGGCCTCTGACTTTTAAGCCCGGCTTATAAGCGAAATGAAACAATACAAGAGGAATGGAGTATTTCTGAGATTCTCTTCTTTATTTACTGAAGATTTACCTTTTTGATTTTGCTCCGTTTCGCGAAAGCAATCAAGTGAATCAGGCAGGTCTCCTGGCTTCTCTGGTTTCAGACTGCCTTCCCATCACGAAATATTATGACAGTGGCTTAAGATGCCTGAAACACTTCTTCGGATAAGTGGAGCAGAGTTACAGTTGCGCGTCAGCCCGTGATTCTCACACGGTTCCCTTTTGGTCCAATAAGCTGGACCTGATTCAAATAATTAAGATAAAAATCAAAGAACTAAATGCTATACAAAGAAAACAAAAATTCTTAAAAGACAAAATGAATCTAATAATAATGATGAGGATCAAATTCAGGCTTTTCATCCCGAATATTGATCATCTCATAAATATTTGTTGTATTCTTAAACCAGGCTTTATAGGATTTCCATTCTCATCAATTACTTTTATTCCGCCATTGATTAATCCGGTTTTCCATTTTACTGCTTCCCTGAATTCCTCGCGTCCTTCCCACAAATATGGAACTGGCATTATCCCTTTTTTGAAAATTGTATATAATCCTTCGGCAGAATAAGGTTTCGGTATATTTGATTCAATGATTGCAACAATTGATTTAACCTCATTATAGAGATCTTCAGTACGTTCTTTTACATCTATGTTAGTTATCATATTATCTATCATACCCGATCTCTTTAACTTCCTGTATTCAAAAATTGATTTGGCAGTGATCTGGATACTTTCGTTGATAAACTCAGGTGTTGCAAGTTTAACTGCTTCACAGTAACTTACAACATGTATAATATCGGGACTCCGTTCATTTTCGGGTTCAATGTCATCCATCATAGCTGAAACTGCTGCCAGCTGGGCTTTTGCTTTTTCAAGATCGGGAGAAAAATAATCCAACCCTGCCCGTGGCTGCAGAAATACTTTAAATGTACTGTCTTCCAGTTCTCTGACAAGTTTCAGCAGAGCCCTCACTTTTGCAATGTCCTGTACCCCCCATGTACATTTTGGAGTGTTCAGCATGACCTGGAGGACAAAATATCGTACGCCTGTTCTTTTTGCTGTTCTGGCTGCAAGATAGGATGACAGTATATAACTGTAATCATCTGTTCCCCGGAAAGCAAAATGATGAGGGATATTGGGCTCAAAGGGTTTCCCTGTTTTGGCAATATACTTTAATGTTTCCAGATGTTGTTTAAGGTTTTCCTTTACTGTATAAGGACCCCTGCCATCTATTTGATTGAACCACCAGAATGACAGTGCATGCCAGGCAATATTAATCGTTCGTTCGTAAACACTTGCTAAATAAGGGATATTACGTGTTCCTGCATAGGTGCGCACCAGCATCGGACGGGAAGCATTATAAATATCTAACAGATCCTTTTCCGAATTTACAGGTACACCTCCGCCATTTGGCTTATCTCCCCATTCCTGACCAAAATCGGATTGGCTTAATTGTGATGAGCCAACAGACATAATATCAAGATAATGGGTCTCTGCCAGTATTTTAAGCCATGAGTTAAATTCTTTTTTAGCCTGAATGTAATCAGAACTGTATGGACCTGCATGTACACGCATTAATGGGGGATACCCCGGTTTTTTGTTATTAGTGATCCTTTCTGCAAGAGTATCTTTCCGGGTACCAAAGTTTGGATAAGTGAATCGCCGATTTGGAGGAAGAAAATTGTATTCACCTGATTTAATCATATTCCGGGCAAAAGCAATTCGGTCATCATCATATTTTGATCCTTCACTTATGGTTTTGGGAATGGCAGATTCAGGGATCCCAAGTCTTAAGGCAGTCTCCACCTGTGTCTCATCGCCCATAAATACCGGTACCTGATTCCGATACTCATTTTGAATTCTGGTACAAGCTTCCGGCAGTCCTGAAAAGTAAACCTGAATTATTGATCCGCCCTGTTCTTTGAACTGATTGTGCTGTTTTAATAAGTGATATACCTTTCCGAAACTTAATTGTGCATCTGCCGGCTCCAAACGATAACTAAAACCCAGCCTGGTGATTTTGTTTTTTGAAATCCATCTGCATAATAGCGATATATTATCTGAAGTATGAATCTTAGATACTGCCGCAGATATTCTGGCATCACCGATAATGACTTTAAATCCACATTCTTCAGTCAGTGTTGCAACAGTGGATATTCCAAGCGTATGAGCATCAATATCGGGACGGATAAGACCAAAAATATCATTTCTGTTTACAGTAGCTACCATATTATTAAAACTCTTAATCATTTAGAGGCCAGCCGGTAAATAGTTCGAATTAATTGAGTTGACAAAATGAATTTTGCTGACCCGGATGTTTAATATAATGTTGAGTGAGATTTTTACTCTTTTTTCATCAACAATAACTTTATCCTTTGTTTCTCTTTTGTTTCTAGGTCTTTAAGTGTCATGAAATCAATATTCTTCATTTCAGTATAATTCATCTTTTTCATTAGAAAATTAATATATCTCATACGATGATAATACACACTTGTTCCACTCACCATTTCTTCATAAAAAGAACTGTTATTTTTAGTATTTTCCAAAATGGTAAAGATAAACAAGCCTCCCTTTTCTAATACAGTATCTGCTTTCGTGAATATCAAAGCCGGATCGGAGAAGAAATGCAATACCCCGCTGCAAATTATATAATCAAAACTAACATTTGTGAAAGGGATTTCTTCATTTAACAGATCGCACAACACAAGGTTTTCACTAATATTTTTCGACCTGCATACTTCAAGCATTTCTGCTGAATTGTCCAATCCGTAAATCTCTATACCTTCATTATGAAATCGTTGTGAACTTGCGCCTGTACCTATTCCTATATCCAACAATTTTGTTCCTGCCTTTAAATAATCTGACAATATATTAAAGATTATCCCAGGCGCCGGACAATTGTACTGTTTGATAAGATTATCATAATTCGCCGCAATATCTTTATAATCAAAACTGTTATTCATTTTTTAATAATTTATTTTCAATGGTCATATGGAATCTGCTTATTTCTTAGCTAATACTATACAATGTGTTCCATTAACCTTTGTAATTATTTTACCTGATTCGTTTTTGAAATATTTATCCTCAATTGTATTTGAGTTGAGATGCTCAATCAGGTTGAAATTATAGTAATTAAGGAACTTTTCTATCTCTCCTTCTTCAATTCCGAAAGTCCAGCTTTCACCATCTTTTTTTACTCTTTCATAAATTGATTTTTCCCCGAAATATTTGAGCTCCTGTCTTAATACCGAAGCATATATATAGTCGAAAACCAACAGACTTCCAGGTAAGGAATAATCATTTATAAGCTTAAATGTGTCATCTATTGCTTTTTCGGATAAATACATTATAAGTCCCTCAAGAATAAACAGGGTTTTTTTGCTTATGTTGAAGCTGCTGTCATCTAATTTTAGTTTTATCTTTTCTTTGTCAAAGTCAATTGGCATATAGATATTGTTCTCCGGTTTCACTAGTCCTCTTTTTCCAAATTGCTTTGTTTTTGCATTCAGTGTAAAATTTGTGTCTATTTCATAGACTTTAATATTAGTATTTTGATCAGTAAGTCTTATTGCCCTTGAATCGAATCCTGCTCCAAAAATTACCACCTGTTCGACCCCATTTTTCACAGCATTCTGAAAAATACTATCAATATATTTTGTTCTTGCAATAACATAAGGATAAATACCTTCAGGCGATATTCTTCCTTTCAAATTTAGAATTCCAAGTTTTAAAAGGTATTTGACAAATCGGGGTAATAACTTTACAGCAATATGATCATCAGATTTAAGAAGAGGATTTGATTCCAGATATGAAGCTGCCCTGCAGGTACAGGTATAAGCAGCAGTTCTTGAGCTTTCTTTTTCTATGCGTTTACGGGTTTTCATTATTGTGCCACTGTTACGTCCTGATCCTCTTGAGAATATTCCACATAGGAACCTTTTTCATATATTCTTTATAATCATCTCCGAATTTCCTGATATTATATATGCTCTCTTTTCTGGCTGACATCCAGAAACAAAATAATGATAATAAACCTACGATTGCCGCAAGGAGAGACTGAAAAACCAAAACAAGAGCAATAGACCAGACAGCCACTCCCAGGGTCATAGGCTGGCGTACCAAATTATATATCCCACTATCAATAAAAATCGTTGAATCAGTAAAATCAGCACTTACTGGTTTCCCTTTGTGATGCAGTGCTATCATAGAACCTGTTACCAGAATAGCTGAAGGGATATAAAGTATCCAGCCAATAATCTCCAGCCAGAAGATATCATAATGCGTCCAGGCTTCACTTCTCCCAATGGTTAGTTCAAGTGTCAACAGACCAAGAAAGAGAGTTAACCCTGTGTGCATATAGATCTCACTTGTAATATGATTCCTGATTGCATGGACTACACATATTCCATTAGCAATCAGGATGATAACGCAAATAACTATACAAATGTATACATTTAACATCTTTTCTTCTTTTTATATTTAATATTGGGGATTCAGCTTCGTGATGCAATCCTGTTATATAACCAGGCGAATATTGCACCACCAATTAATCCATCCACAAATGCCCAGGCCAATCCTATTATACTCCCTAAAGGGCTTATACTGTAACCCAGGTATACACGACTGATAAGGGTAGGTTCGTTGGTGATCCCGCTAAATAAAATAATCCACCATGTAATCAGGAATAATCCGACGCCCCAGATAATTCCAAACGTAATAGCAAATGCTCGTACATTTAATTTCATATTAAACACCTCCTTTAATTCTAATATTTTTTTCCATTATTATTGTGTGCCCCATATTTTTAAATAAAATATAATCAGTATCATAAGTGGAAATAGTGAATATTAATATTTTTTGTTATATATAAGATAACTCAAATTATTTCAGACTTTGTATTTCATAATCCGAGGGTTACGTTTTTAATTTATCCTCCTGTTTTGGTACAGGCTTTTATTCTAATATTTTTAAAATATCAATCGGAACAGATATGCTATCAGTCCTATGGGAGTTGTTGAAATCATTGGATGGAACCCTCTTTTATAACCTTTCATTTTATACTTTTTAACTAAGAAATATTTGTTTGCATGAAAAAATTTTGACTTTGTCTTGTTGAAGTGATATATCAGGTAAGTTATTAGTCCACCTGTTAAGAGTATTATTGTTAGAATTAGTATTCTTGTAGTAAGCTTATAGTCTGATAAGAGCTGTAGTTTAAGTGAGCCAATTGCCAGAACAAAAAAAAGTATCTTGATTAAAAATCCAATTCGATGGATCATATGAGCTTTTTTGCTCCTGGGGATTGGAATACTCACAGTTTTTGATTTAATACTTCCCATTGGTCCAACGCCTCCGGAAATACCAATTGTTCTGTGCATATTATAGGAGAATGGTGTTCCATCGGCTTTTAGTGCGGCTGTAAAAAAGCAGTCCATGTCTTTAATAAAATCCTTATACTTAGTTTTAGCTTTTTGCTGAGCGTTTTCTCTGGCTGATTTGGAAACATTCTGGATATCAGTCTTTACATACTCTTCATTTGGAATTTGAGTTTCAATATTATTGATGTATTTGTCATACAACAAGTTATATTTTGTTCTCTTATCTGCATCACTTAAAATATGATATGCTTCATAAATTTCTATAAATACCTCATTTGCATTTTTATTATCACTCACATCGGGATGATTTTCAAATGCAAGCTCTTTGAATCTTTGCTTAATTGATTCTATAGATGCATCTCTTGTAAGTCCTAGGATTTTATAGTAGTCTTTCATATAAGGTTAAATATATTAATATAAGTAATTCATTGGGGATAACATTGCGGAAATAGGGCTGATGAAAGCGGAATACGGAACATTTCTTTATCGTCATCAGATTCATTATATTTTTAAATCTTTTTCTTTCTTACTCCTTGCAGTTAGTACAAGATCCATAATTTCTGACGGCAACTGTTCGTTTTGCCATCTTCTTTCTGCATCTATTGATTTACCTGCATTTTTCACAGCTTTCAAAGCATACAATGCCGCCACTATTGAATGGTCAGCCATATGGGCTGTAGCAACAGCATGTCCCACAGCACGGGCTACAGCAATTACAATCGGATTTGAAGATTCATTTGCCACTGCAATAGCTTTTAATGACGCATTTCGTGCGTCTCCAACTGTAACCTTTCCTTTTTCCCATTTTTTAGCAATCAATAGAGCATTTTTCAATCGTTCATCTGGTTTCTTACCAAAAAGAGGTAAAACACTTTCAGCACAGTCGTAAGCCCATTTAATTAGTTGTCTGTGCTGCTCTTTTTTCAGAGGTCCGCCCCGATGTTCTGCTATAAACCTTTTGTATCGCATTTATTATTGTCCGTGTTTGCATTCGTTGTAATTTATTATGATATAGCAGATTGCTTATAGGTCTTCTGTCTGATGAAATACTTCGGAAGAGATATTATTACCAGGATTGCTAGGATTCACAAACTATCCTGATATTGAAAATCCAATATAATGAACGGAAGTTGTTGATATTTTTAAGACAACAAAACCATCTGTACTAATATATTGTGATATGCTTATCCCTCCAGCAAAGTCGATGACTTCTGCATTTGTAATTCCGGGAGTTACCGAATGAGTAAATCCTATAATTTTCACCCCTATTAAACCCCTGTTGAATAATATCAGGAATATGCCCGAATTCAGGGAAATAATGATTGCCATTGAAAACAAATTCCTGCAGTGGCCAATGGAATTGAAAATTCACTTAGATGATTCTAATCACCAACGTTTGTTCTTTTTTATTCAAAAAAAGGTTGGTTTCCCCGAGCATATTTTTTCATTGCCTCTTCGTTAATTTCCACGCCAATTCCCGGTTTGTTCGATACTGTAACAAAACTGTCTTTAACCCAATCACCTTCATCAAAGCTGACGATTTCCTTATACATCGGGTTGGTATGAAAGTAGGATTGCCATTCCATAATCATGAAGTTAGGGACCGACGCGCTCACATGTGCACATGCCATGGCACCCAGAAACGAAGCAACCATATGCGGGGCAACGGGAATATAATACAAATTTGCCAGGTTGGCAATACGTTGACCTTCACCCAGTCCACCGCATTTTTGTAAATCGGGCATAATAACATCAACCCCA
>CAZHRV010000246.1:0-4128 GCA_964535035.1 uncultured Rikenellaceae bacterium | reverse complement strand
GCTACCCTTACTGTACATTCTTTTGTAAGGGCGGCACTATGCGGGCTTACAATTGTTTTAGGATTATTCAGGAACAGTTCACCTTCAACAGGAGGTTCGTTGGCAAGCACATCGAATCCGGCTCCGGCAAGTCTTCCTTCATCAAGCATTTTACAAACATAAGCTTCATCAACAATCATACCCCTTGCCGTATTAACAAGATAAGCTGACTGTTTCATCAGGGAAAGCAGCTTTTCTCCGACATGTTTCCGGGTTTTATCCGTCATAGGAACATGCAGGGAGAGAACATCGGCTTCTTTATATACCTTTTCTTCATCACTATAGCGTATGACCCCGGGGGCGATAACATCATCACAGATATAAGGGTCATAGATTATTACCTTCATATTGAAAGCGGCCATACATTTTCTGGCAACCTGTTTCCCTATTCTTCCGTACCCTATTATTCCAAGGGTTTTCCCGTCGAGGTCTACAGGATAGTAATATCTCCTTGCAATCTTGAATTTCCCTTCGCGGGTCTCGGAATCGAGAAATACCAGATGTTTGGTCAGTGCCCCGATCAGGGCAACAGTATGCTCCGCAACGGTTAAGGTATTGGCATCCGGAGTATGTAACACCAGTATTCCTCTTTCTGTTGCTGCGGGTACATCAACATTATCCACACCGGTACCTGTACGGCTTATTACTTTCAGATCCGGGGCCGAATCCATTAGCTCCGGTGTGAATTTTATCGTGGTATCAAGCATTATTCCGGTAACATCCTTAAGTGCTTTTTTTATTTCTTCATGATCACCTGATGGTATATAAACGACTTCGGCCGTTTTTTTAAGAATATTCAGGGCATCAGGACTTACTTTCTCATTAACAATTATTTTCTTCATATTAATCCCTCTTTTTTAAGATAATCTTCAATTTTCTTTTTCACTTCATCGCCTAAAGGCAACAGAGGCAGTCTTGGATTTCCACCATAGAGGCCGGCCAGGTCCATTGCATATTTTACAGCTGCAACTCCTCCGCTTCCAGATACTGTTTTATTCATCTGAATAACTTTTTCATTAATCTTAAAAGCCTCTTCATAGTGTTTGCTTACTGTTAGATCATAAAGCTTGCAGGTAATTTCGGGAAATACGTTAGCCAGCGAGACAACTCCTCCCGGTGCACCCATAATGAGGCCATTCATGAAGAAATTAGCAGACCCGGGCATGACATTAAAAGTATCTCTGACGGCAAACAGGAAACTTTCAATATTCCCCGTGGATGAGTCCTTTATACCGACGATATTCGGATGCCTGGCCAGTTCTTTTACCAGACTTACTGATAAAGTAGTCCCACCGCAAAACTGAGGTGCATTGTAAACAAGGCATGGAGTTGTAAGGCTGCTGGCAACATCAGTAAAATACCTGAGAAGAACCGGATCAGTCATTTGCTTCTTGAAATATGAAGGGGGCAGGAGTGTTATAAAATCTGCTCCCAGTCTCTGTGCAATTTTCGCAAATTCTATGGTTTCCTTTGTTGATTCAAAAATACATCCGGCCATAACAACCTGTTCTGGTCCCTTATTTTTAATTATTGTCTCAAGGACCTTCTCCTTTTCGCTGTTGGAAAGACTTTTATTTTCCCCATTGGAGCCCAGAGCAAGATATCCCTTCAGCCATGATTTTGCATAGAATTTCATGTTGTCTTCGAGTTTGTCGTATGCCACCTCTCCTTTTTCGTCAAACGGAGTCGTAATAGGTGCGAAAACTCCCATTAGCTTTTTTTCCATCGTTTTATTCTTTAATTAATATTTATTGTTTTATAAAATCGTTTTTGCCCGCGGGCAGCATTCATGAATCTCCTCTGGTATGATATTACAGCAACCATGCTTTCTTTCTGATTGTGCAAAAATATCAGGGTCTTAAGGAACAATCTTATCTTGTTCATTTTTCCCTAATGTATAGATTTGTTATAAATCCGTTAGCCTTTTTTTATGGCTGTCTCTGCGGTGCCGGCTGATTTGATGGTTGAGCTGGAACAGAAGGAGCTTGTTGTCCGGGTCTCTGTCCCTGTTGTCCGGGTCTCGGACCCTGCGAAGGAAGATTAAGCGGTTCTTTCCATTCAAGCTGGTTGGTAATATTTGAGCCTAATTTGTAAGTTATGATACTCTTATCTGGATCTTTGCCTCCTATAATTTCTATCTTGTCCCTGTCCATATTGCCCAAACCGGCAGCAGCACAATAATTAATATATCCTACATCTTCAAGCGGAATGCCCATAAGCCTTGCGCACATACTGTCGACTGCCACAACGTCAAATCCGGCCATTGCAATCCTGTGGTCAACAGGAGTACCGGCGATCGGACCGTTTCCTTCCATACCCTCAACTCCGTCAATAATCGTTAAGTCGGGACGAACGCTCTGTGCCATCAGGAACATATTATAATGCAGCCAGCGCGATCCGCCCGAATGCATATTCCGTTTATAGCTTATAGGTTTGCCTCCGTTCACAGATCCCGGGTTAAGCGGTGCCCCCATTGTAATGTTCTTTATACCTGCGGTCATCACGACAGAGTTATGAGTCTTAAGTCTCGATAATGAAATAATATAATAATCGGGATTAGCGAATATATCGGCAATCTCGATTTTGTCAAGATGAATATTTCTGTCGATGATAAAATATGGCTTGCCAGTTGCTTTGGTATTAAGGTCAACGAATTTTACGTTATAATCTTTCTCAAGATCAGTGTAACCATAGTTATTAAATCCTTCTGCAGAGTTTACAGCAGAACTTGATTCAGCAATAATGACCTGTCCTTTATAGATAGGCTTCATATATTCGAGCAGTGCACGTATTGCATCCTTGTGGGTTGCACAAAGCGGTCGGTTGGTGACAACCATATTGGGTTTAATGACCAGCTGCTTCTCTTTCAAAGCGGCTTTGATTTCACTTTCAAAAGGTTTGATCACTTCGAACAACATTTCCATTCGGTCGGTACCGGTAGTAAAAGCTACCGGGCTTTTACCATCGTTGATGACAAGCTTTGGCTTGGCTTTCATATCTGCCGGCTCGATAGCCATTATATCGTGAAAACCTGCTGATAACATTGCTGCAGATCCAAGTCCCAGCATCTTAAGAGCATTTCGTCGTCCAATAACTAGTTGTTTCTCTGATGTTTTCATCATATAATAATTTATTTTAATGGTATGATGGAACCTCCATGTAGCTCATTATTATACTATTGTGTTAACGAATGCTAATACATGGAGGTTCCATATTTTTATATTCCTATAATTATTTCTATTCAGATTATCGATTTAATTCCGGATTGATCAGGAATTTACCAGTCCGTATGGTTCAGCAAGCATTGAATGAGGCTTGAATTTGAACAGGCAATCCTTCAGATTTGCACCTATTACATTTATTTTGTCAAGGTCGCCCTGCCCCATTCCGGCTTCATTCATTGATGACAGGTAAAGTATTTGGGTGGGATCAAATCCCATTATTTTTGTTCCAAGCGAATCCAGGGCAAGCGGATCAACACTGGCAAGTGCAAGTCTTGTATCCACAGGTGTTCCGTCGATCGGACCATCACCTTCCATTGACGTGAATGCATCAACAACAGCAAGATCGGGATATGTGATCTGAGAAAGCTGGAAAAGATTGTAATGCAATATCATGTCCTTTTCCAGAGTAAATTTCATACCTCTCCTGAAACTCATAGGATCCCATGCATGCATCAGGGACTTATCATTCTGTGTTTTATAGTCATTTACAGGAGCACCCATAAGTATATTTTTCAGTGAAATGGTTACCAGAACACAATTATGTGTTTTCATCTTGCCGGCGGAAATCAGGTACTGATCTCTGTCGAGATAATTCCGAATGATACGGATTCGTTGCGGTTTATTACCGTCAGGAGTGAAAATGTAGTGATTTATTGTAGGTTCCAGGTTCAGGTCAGCAAGTTTAACACCATACTCTTTCTCCAGCGGCAGATACCCGTAATCTTTGAATCCGGTATATGTAGTTTGCTCTCCCAGGCCACTCCCTCTCGAACCGGAAACTGTTGCTTCGCCTATTTCAATAGGACCATTGAAGCGCGGTTTGATAAAATCGAGGATTCCCCTGACTGTATTGACACCAGTGGCA
>CAZHRV010000245.1:0-8022 GCA_964535035.1 uncultured Rikenellaceae bacterium | reverse complement strand
GTATTAACTCTCACCACCGATGCTTTGCCATTTCTGTAAACATACACTAATTCCCCTTCGATTTCCGGGACGAGTGCTTCTGTGGGAATTGCAATGGCATTATCTATCTTCGAGAGCTCGAGTGTTACAGCAGCATAACGTCCTGACTTGAGCTCTTCATTTTTATTCGGATACAGGGCTCTCAGGACTATTGACCTGGTGGCCAGTTCAATCTTAGGATCCACCGCATAAACTTTGGCCTCATAAATTGTATTGCTGCCATCCACTATAAATGTAACTGGGTACCCTATATTAACCTCATAAGCATACCGTTCAGGTATTGAAAATTCGAGTTTTATGGGGCTCATTTTTATTAGTCTTGCTATTTTGATAGAGGGAGTCGCATAGCTGCCTTCACTTAAGTAACGAAGACCGATTATTCCGTCGAAGGGCGCACGCAATTCTGTTTCTGAAATACGGGCTTTAATCAGATTAATATCTGCCTCTATTGTCTGTAGCTCGGTAACAATCTGATCATAACTCTCCTGACTTATTGCATCCTTGCCGAGAAGGCTGCGCTGACGAAACTCTTTTTCATCAGCAAGCTTTTTCTGAGCCTGCAGCTTCTGTAATTGAGCCTGCAGGGGCCTGTCGTTGATCTTGGCAAGAAGATCTCCCTCTTTAACCCTCGTGCCTTCAGTAAAATTTATGTCAACGATCTTACCTGATGTTTCGAATGATAATTCAACCTCTTCATCAGGTCTTAATGTGCCGGTGCTGTTAATAAGCTCACTCATCTGAGCAGGTTGAATCAGGAATCCGTTTACATTAAGCAGTTGCCTGCCCTGCATCCTTCCGGCTCCCGGACCCTGTGCAGGACCCCTTCCTGAAACCTGGCCTGAATTTCTTGATTTAGCTGAAATAAGCGGCTTTATCTTGGGGTAAAATATTATTCCCGCCAGTACAATAATTAACACTATTGTTATTATTGTTTTTAATTTTCTATTCATGAATTAAAATCTTATTTTTTTCATCTGGTTCCTAAACAGCTAATGCCGGTTTTGGTTCAATGAATTGATTATCTGTTTTGCCGGTCAGCAAATGTAGATAATTTGTCGATTGCTGGATTATATGCTCATTGAAAAATATGTTAAATATTCATAAAACAGCTTATATTCATCGGGCCTTCTCTTAAGGATGATTTGAATAAAACATATTACTTTTACATTGCATTAAAAAACCGTATCATGATACAACGTATACAGTCATTATATTTACTAATGACAACCTTGTTTTCAACTTTATTCCTTTGGGGTAAGATATTAAGATTCAAGGATGATTTGCATAATCAGTTTTACATCAAGCTGGGGGGAATATTCAAAGTAACAGATAGTGCTGTTACAGAGAACATAGAAAAAGTGATCCCCGTCACTTTTTTATTGCTGCTGATACCTCTCGTTTCCTTCATAACCATATTTGTTTTTAAAAACAGGAAGCTGCAAATGAAGATTACAGCGGGTCTGACAGGCCTTATAATAATTATGGTTATTGTTTTGGCAGTCTGCTCGTTCTATATGATCAGGAATTTTAATGCAGTTCTTTCTCCCGGAATTAACTTAATTTTGCCTGTATTGATGCTTATTTGCGCGTTTCTGGCTTACAGAGGGATAAGGAAGGATGAGGAACTTGTCAGATCGTTTGACAGGTTAAGGTAGCTCTCAGGAATTGCGGATTGCGGAATGTTGAATCTTGAATCTTGAATCTGTCTGTATATACAGGATTAAATTATTTCCAGGTTTTCCTGGTTGGTTATCTTTTCACAATAGTGGCACTTAAGGGCGACATTCTTTTTCGATACTACTTTAAACCTTGTGGTAACCTGTTCAAAATTAGTTATGCATTTGGGATTCATGCATTTGGCAATACCTACGATAGTATCAGGAACTTCAACCACTTTCTTCTCCACAACCTCATAATCCCTGATAATATTCAATTTGGCATCAGGAGCTACAAGAGCTATCCTGTTTATGTCATCGTCCTTGAAGAACATATTGGCTATCTTAATGATTGCTTTTCTCCCAAGCTTCTTGCTTTCAAGGTTTGTTCCGAAAGTTATCTGATTATCAATATGATCAAGTCCGAGTATCTGGATTACCTTGAACAGGTGTTTTGCCGGTACATGATCAATTACAGTTCCATTCTGAATGGCGCTGACTACCAACTGTTTAGGTTCCTTCATGATTCAGTTCTCTCTTATTTAATTCCTAATAATGTACACAAAATAGACTGACGGGTAAAGACTCCATTCAGTGCCTGCTCAAAATAATAAGCCTTTGGATTGGTATCCACATCAGTGTGAATTTCGTTTACCCTGGGCAGGGGGTGCAGTATCCTCATATTTGGTTTTGTATTCTTCAACATTGCATCCTTCAACACATAAACGTTCTTAACCTTTTCATACTCAATGGGATCAGAAAATCTCTCCTTCTGTACCCTGGTCATATATATGATGTCGGCTTTTGATATTATGTCTGAAAAATCGGAATGTTCATAATATTTCAGGCCCATGTTATCGAGATAAAACTTGAATTCATCGGGCATTCTCAACTCGTCAGGTGAGATGAAATTAAATGTTGCGTTCCACTTCGACATAGCCATCATAAGGGAATGGACAGTCCGGCCATATTTAAGATCCCCTACCATAAAAATATTCAGGTTTTCGAGTGTCCCCTGTGTTTTTCTTATCGAATATAGGTCAAGCATTGTCTGTGTAGGGTGCTGGTTAGCTCCGTCTCCGGCATTTATCACCGGAACAGAAGCAATCTCGCTGGCATATCTCGCGCTTCCTTCAATCGGGTGACGTATAACTATCAGGTCACTATAGCTGCTTACCATTCTTATGGTATCATGGAGAGTTTCACCTTTTGTTACACTGGAGCTTGATGCATCAGAAAATCCGACTATTTTCCCTCCAAGCCGGTTAATGGCACTCTCAAAGCTTAATCGGGTCCTGGTTGATGGCTCAAAAAAGAGTGTCGCTATTACCTTGCCCTCCAATAGTTTCTGTACAGGTTGCTTTTCGAATTCTTCAGCCAGATCTAGGATTTCGATTATCTCACTGGTCGAGAAATCATCTATTGATACTAAACTTCTGTTTTTCATTAAACTGGGACTATTTAGAACCGATTAACTGATCTAATCAAAATTACTCAAGATTAACCATAACACTGGTATGTGTTGATAATTAATTTAAAAATTATTTTTTATCGGAAGGATAATTTTGATTGGGATTCCTTACTAACGGCCGGAATGGCGTGATACAATAGAAATCAATACAGACTACCTTACATAATTATTCCCAAACTGAATACTATTTAGTTACGAGAAACCTGAATTGCAGGCCTTCAATCTTTGATAACCTGTTCAATATCCATTCACTGGCAGATGATCTGAAATTAAGCATGACCTTGCATTCGAGGTTAAAAGATTGTCCGGATTGAGTTATATTTTCCTCCTTTATAACCGTCATAACGTCATTCATGGATGAATACGGAAACAGTATTTCATAATATTCCTGGATTATATAATCGATAATTTCGGCATTTTTCAGGGCAGAAATAGCAGCTGATTTATATGCATTTGCCAGTCCGCTTACTCCCAGGAGAGTCCCACCGAAATATCTGGAAACAATAATAAGTGTATTTGTCAGATCGTGTGATCTGATCTGTCCGAGAATCGGACGGCCACAGGTTCCGGAAGGCTCGCCGTTATCATTAATTCTCCATGTATTGCCTTCAAATCCAAGAACATATGCAAAGCAATGATGTTTTGCATTATGATGTGCCTTTCTGGTTTTTTCAATAATTGCCTTAATTTCCTCCTCCTGGCAAACAGGGTATGCGAATGCAATAAACTTACTGCCCTTTTCCTTATAAATACCCTCAGAAACCGATTTGATTGTTTTATAAGAATCAGAAGCTTCCATTGTAAGGAGTTATATTCAAAACAATATTACAATATTAACTAAATCTGCTTGTCAAACCGATAGATTATATAAAAAATGGTATTTTTGTTTACTATGAATGTTTTACTCGACGAAAAAGATCTGCAGAAGCTGATTGTAGTTGGAGACAGGATACTTATTAAACCTAAGACTCCACAGTCAAAGACAAAAAGCGGTCTTTATCTGCCTCCGGGTGTTAACGAGAATGAAAAGGTCCAGATCGGGTATGTCCTTAAAGTGGGTCCCGGATACCCGATCCCATCCGTAAATGACAGTGATGAACCTTGGAAAAACAGTGCGGATGAGCCGAAATATGTTCCTCTTCAGCCAAAAGAGGGTGATCAGGCTGTTTATCTGCAAAACAGTGCAATCGAAATTGAATTCAATAAGGAAAAATATATCGTTGTACCCCAGTCTGCTATCTTGCTTCTTCTGCGGGATGACGGACTTTTTGAATAAATAGTGTACCATGGTAATGGAAACTCTTAAAGGGAAAAAGATTCTTATTGTGGAAGATGATCTGTCAAGCCGTCTCTATCTTAATAAAATACTTGAGAGGGCAGGAGCGGAGCTATTGAATGCAATCGATGGTGTTGAAGCTGTCAGTATTACCGAAAAGAATCCTGATATCGACATTATTCTGATGGATATCCAGCTCCCGGTAATGGATGGATATACTGCCGCAAAGAAAATCAGGGAGATGGGAAGGGATATTAAAATAGTTGCCCAAACAGCATATGGCATGTCCGATGATATGGAGACTATAATTGACTCGGGTTTTGATGATTATATTCTTAAACCGATCTATGCCAACGATCTGGTTGATAAACTGACATCATTAATATAATAATCCCGGATAATCCGGACTTCTGACTTCTGACTTCCTTATTCTTTATATATAGCTATCCTATTGAATTCCTTTTTAAATTCCCCGATCTCTGCTTCCCATCTTTCCAGTTCAGGTTTCAATGGTGATCGGTTAATCAGGACTTTTCTCATTCCGGAATCTCCTGACAGAATGTCAAAAGGCATAAGGTTGTACTCATATTCATAAGGCGGAAGGTTAAATTTGAATGCCTCGGGAAATAATTCCATTACAGCATCAAAAATTTCCAATACAGTTGCAACCGGATGATATATTTTTATATCAGTTATATGGATCTGGAGTCCGTTGCAAAGTTCACCGTAATACTTGTTGAAGGTAGGAATGAAGTTATGTAATCTGAAAGCACAACCTGTAATCCGGCGTTGTTCAAGATTTTTCTTCAGCTTCTCAGAATCAATAAAAGGTGCGCCAAATAGTTCAAAAGGTATGGTCGTTCCTCTTCCTTCTGAAATATTCACAGCTTCGATAAGCACCATCCCGGGGTAGACAGTTGCAGTTTGTAGTGTTGGCATATTTGGCGAAGGTAAAACCCAGGGGAGTCCTGTTTCATTATACATCGAAAATCTGTTCCATCCCTTCATCCATACTATTTTAAGCTGACAGCGTGGATAATAATTCTCTTTCAGCCACAAAGCCATCTCACCGATAGTCATCCTGTGACACAAAGGTATTGAAGCTCCTCCGACAAATGTATAGTACTCCTTCTTAAGTACGGGACCATCAAAGGGAAGTTTCCCCACAGGATTCGGCCGGTCAAGTACCCAAACCGGGATATCCGCTTCACAACATGCTTCCATGCAAAGCTTAACTGTCCAGATAAATGTATAAAGTCTCGCTCCAATATCTTGTAAATCAATAAGTAAAACATCAATATCCTCAAGCATCCACAACTCGGGTTTCCTGATTTTTCCATAGAGACTGTATACAGGGATATCAAATACAGGATGCATTATGCCTTCCCACTCAATCATATTATCCTGTGTCTGTCCGAAAAGACCGTGCTGCGGACCAAAAATGGCAGACAAACTGCAGTCATTCCTCCGAAAAAGAAAATCTGTTATGTGAAGAAAATCGCTAGAAATACTTGGGGCATGACATAAAACCCCAATCCTTTTCCCCTTTAATTGTGAGGGGAAGTTGTTGTATATTATTTCAAGCCCGGTTTGAACCATATAATGCGATGGATATCTTATATATATAAAAATAGTAAAAAAAATTATAAAATCCATTTTGATTAATGATCCTACTTCCGCATCCCCACTCTCTTAAGGCTCTACCTTTTATACATATCTTTATCCGGTAGATTGGATTTTATTAATACTTCGACGCCTGTGGCGTCCAATTCCAATATCCATGGTTACATACATGGTAAAATGCGGTATCCAGAGTACAACACCGGAGGTGTTGAATATCAAAAAAAAGGATAAATTATTCAACCATCTTTCGGGGTTGACAACATTGCCCCCATACTACCCCGGATGTAACCGGGGAAATTAGATTTCAAAGCCTCCGGCTTTATATACTAAAAATATCTCTTACTAATATATAGCATTCAACATTATATTATACTGAGATATGTATAAAGTCTAGTTATTGTTTAAGGTAAGGGATTGGCGGATGGATTAATAAAAATTAAAAAATGAAATATTTTTAGTATACTTATAAAGCAATACTTTAACTAGTTATTGAAAACTAAAAGTGATAACAATTGATTATACAAAAGATATCAATTCATTAACTGTGTTGATTTAAAACAAGTATTACATATGAATAAAATAAATATTCTTTTATATGTTTATGACATAAAAGAAATACAATATGAAACCCACATGTATTTGAATACAAAACCGAGCTTGTGAGCTCAGCGAAGCTAAACACAATATTATAATAATCACCTACATGTGGGTTCCATCATACCATTAAAATAAATTATTATATGATGAAAAGCAAATTTATCACATTAATTCTTGGAATTACATTGTGTCTGACGGCATGTACTGCACCTGACACAATAAATATCTCCATTCTTGAGACTACCGATCTTCATGGTGTCATTCTGCCCTGGGATTTCATTGAAATTGAACCGCTGGATGCCTCACTTGCCGGAACCGCAGGTTATGTTAAGAAATTAAGAGGCTCTGAAGATGCAGTTTTCCTGCTTGATAACGGAGATAATCTTCAGGGACAACCTGCTGTATATTATTATAATTTCATTGATACAACATCACCGCATATTTTGTCTGAAGCAATGAACTGGATGGGCTATGATGCCTGTACTGTCGGCAATCATGATATTGAGGCGGGCCATTCAGTTTATGACAGACTGGTTGATGAATATAATTTCCCGCTTCTGGCGGCTAACGCTGTGGATGTTAAAACCGGCAAACCATATTTCAAACCTTATGTTGTACTTGAGAAAGAGAACATCAGAGTGGCTGTACTGGGGCTGGTTACCCCGGCTATTCCAACCTGGCTGCCTGAAGAACTCTATTCAGGTATTGAATTCAGGGATATGGTCGAAACCGCAAAACTCTGGATGCCAGAAATACTAAAACAAAAACCCGATATTGTTGTTGGCATGTTTCATTCGGGATGGAATACCGAAAACGAAAACTACAAGCCTGATGATTTTTCAAGTGAAAATGGAACTTCAGCTGTTGCATGGAAAGTTCCGGGATTTGATATTATTTTATGCGGACATGATCACAAACCTGCAAATGAAATATTCATAAATTCTGCAGGTGATACGGTTCTCATTCTCAATGGAGGCAGCAGATCGCAGTATATTGCCCGAGCTGAAATCGCTCTATCGTCAAAAGGTCTCTTCCGGAAAATGAAAAAAACAATTTCCGGAAAACTTATCAGGGTTAATGAACTGGAACCTGATGCAGATTTCATGGAAAGGTTTGCCAAACATGAGAAAATAATTAAGGAGTATGTTACTAGAGTAATTGGATACTTGCCTGAAGCGATTACATCTCGTGATTCATATTTCGGGTCATCAGCATTCACGGATATGATCCATTCAATACAGCTCGATATCACAGGTGCGGATGTCTCCTTTGCCGCTCCGTTGTCATTCGATGTAACTATTGCAAAAGGGCCTGTCACTGTTGGAGATATGTTCAAGCTTTACCGGTATGAGAACATGCTG